>NZ_DERI01000022.1:41065-71414 GCF_002362375.1 Maribacter sp. UBA3344
TAATTGCTAATTGCTAATTGCTAAATGTTATTCAAAAGTGAAGTTGATGAAAATGCCTCGGGTTTTCAGAGATTCAATATTTCCGGTCCAAGGGCTGTTAGGGTCTTGGTCGGGCACTAGTTCATCCGTAAGAGCAAAGACACCTCGTATAGATGGAGTGAACTTAAAGTATTCTAGGTAAAAATCAATTCCAAATCCAAGTTCGTAGTTGTACACCCATTTTTTCATTCTAAATGTTCCAGAACTGTTATCATCCAAACTTTCTTCGTTACTACCTAGGTTTAAACTACGAGATCCGCCTGCCAATAAAAAAGGTTTAAAGTTGCCAAACCTGCGTGTACTTGCTTTAATAAGTACAGGAAAATTGATATAGGTAGATTTTATTTCCCTAATGGCATCTCTTTCATCATCAAATCCAGGAAACCCCATTAGTCTGGTTCCGTAATGCAGTCCTGGTTCAAAACGAACATCAAAAAATTCATTAAGTCTTAATTCGCCTATTAGTCCAACGTTGAATCCAAAGCTTTTGCTAACCAATATGTCTTTGGCATTTTCTTTATATTCAATTTTAAAATCATACTGATTTAAACCTAAGAAGTAACCCCAGTTTAAGAGTTTTTTATCTTCGTTCTGTTTATTCAATATAGGGCTCTCATTAAATTGAGCGCTCATTAAATGCGTTATCAACAACGTTAAGGGTATTAAAAACCACTTCTTCATAAATGCTGGTTTACGATTGTAAAACGTCAAATAAATATTGAAAGACAGCTAATATTATAGATTAGCTTTTTTTGCAACATAAATTGAAGCAACCCCAAATGTTTGAGGTTTATTCGTTACATCTATAAACCCAATTTCGCGCAAAATATTGTTGAAGTTTTCTCCATGTGGAAAAACGGAAGCAGATTCGCTTAAATAGCCATATGCCGAATCGTCTTTTGAGAAGATTTTTCCAATTAATGGAAGAATATTTTTTGTGTAGAAATTGTAACCTTGTTTGTAAGGGGTCTTGGTGGGTACAGATGTTTCCAGGACCACTAACGTGCCGTTAGGTTTTAAAACTCTAAGAATTTCAGCCATACCCGTTTCAAGGGTTTCAAAGTTACGTACTCCAAAAGACACGGTAACGGCATCAAAAGAATTAGCGTCGAAAACAAGATTTTCACTGTCACCAACTACCATTTCAATAGTATTGTCCAAATTTTTATCGGTTACTTTTTCTTTACCAACCGCCAACATTCCCGGAGAAATATCTAGGCCCACAATTTTTTTTGCACCTGTTTTTGTAAGTGCTATGGCTAAGTCGCCAGTACCTGTTGCAATATCTAATATGGAATTAGGTTGTTCCTTTTTTAAAATTTCAACAACTTTTTTACGCCATTTAATATCAATGCCAAAAGAAATTACTCTGTTTAAACCGTCGTAATTTTTAGAAATGGTATCGAACATTTTGGTCACCTGTTCCTTTTTACCTAAGTCAGAATCTTTGTATGGCGTAACTTTTTGGGGCATTATATTGCTATTTTTTTGGCAAATATACAATATAGTAGGAGCTTAACTCCTTTTTAACCACCAAGGTTGGCCATTGATAGGTTAAAGAATTGAAAATAAAGAATAAACTAATTTAATTATGTAATTTTGCCCCATAATAATTGCTACGGTTTTCAAGACTACTTTTAAGTATTTATGGTGTTTAAGAGAGAAATTTTATGCTTGATAATTAGCGGTCTAATAAGATAAATGAAGATTATAATTGCTGGTGCTGGGGAAGTAGGCTTTCATTTGGCCAAATTACTATCCTATGAATCACAGGATATTACTTTAATCGATTCTAAAAAAGAGAGTCTGGCTTATGCCGATAACCATTTAGATATTCGTGTTTTAAAAGGTGATGCTACTTCTATTGCGGTGTTGAACGATGCCCAAGTGCAAAATTCTGACTTGGTTATTGCGGTAACCTCTTCTGAAACAACCAACTTAACACTTTGTATGTTGGCCAAACAGCTTGGTTGCAAGCGAACTATTGCCAGAATATCAAATACCGAGTTTATAAAGAATAAGGATCTTTTAAGGTTCTCTGACCTGGGGATAGATGAATTGATTTCACCCGAAGCATTAGCGGCGACTGAAATTCAAATGTTGTTGAATAAATCTGCATTCAACGATACCTATGAATTCGAGGAGGGCGAATTGATTATGGTAGGGGTTTCTTTACTGAAATCTGCGCCGTTTGTAGGTAAAATGGTAAAAGAGGCTGCCAAAATTTTCCCTGAATTACATTTCATGCCCATAGCCCTTCAACGTACAGGAACGCAATATACGGTTATACCGCGTGGTGATACCGTTTTTAAAGAAGGTGACCAAGTATACTTTATTACGGTAAAGGAAGGTGTAGATGAGTTGTATAAATTAACTGGAAAGAAAAAAGCTGAAATCAAGAATGTAATGATTCTTGGTGGTAGTAAAGTAGGTTATAAGACAGCAAGAGATCTGTGTGCCAACAAGTTCAATGTAAAGTTGATAGAAAAGAATAAGGAGAAAGCTTTTGATCTTGCAGACGAATTGCCAAATGCACTGGTAATTAATGGTGATGGTAGAAATGTTGAGCTGTTAGATGAAGAAAGTTTAGAGTCCATGGATGCCTTTATTGCGGTAACCGGCAATTCAGAGACCAATATTATGTCTTGCTTGGTAGCAAAATCAAAGTATATTAAAAAGACCATAGCCTTGGTGGAGAACATGGATTATTTTCAGCTCTCACATTCTATAGGTATTGATACCTTGATCAATAAAAAGCTTTTAGCTGCAAACAATATATTTAGGCACATTCGAAAAGGTGAAGTTGTAGCATTAATGCGATTAAACAACTTAAACGCCGAAATTTTAGAATTCATCGTAAAAAGAAATTCTAAAGTGACCGGTGCTACTATTAGAGAGTTAGATTTTCCTAAGGCGGCTACCATTGGTGGTGTTGTTAGGGATGGGGTAGGCCACATTGCACTTGGTGGTTTTAATATACAGGAAGGAGATAGGGTAGTAGTTTGTTGTCTACCATCTGAAATTCCTAAAATAGAACGAATGTTCCTTTAAGATGCGACTTAATTTAAGAATTATATTTCATATCATGGGGCTTCTGTTACTTTGTAATGGGGGGTTTATGCTTTTGGCTGCAGTTGTTAGTGGTCTATATAAAGATGGGGCTACCTTGAGTATTGCACTTGCTTCTATCTGTACTATGTTCGTTGGTGTTTTTATGATGTACTATACCAGGGGGCATAAAAAAGAGGTAAAACAAAAAGAAGGATACATTATTGTAACATTTGGGTGGATCGTAATGTCCATTTCCGGGATGTTGCCATATCTGT
This sequence comes from Maribacter sp. UBA3344, assembly GCF_002362375.1. NCBI lineage: Bacteria > Pseudomonadati > Bacteroidota > Flavobacteriia > Flavobacteriales > Flavobacteriaceae > Maribacter > Maribacter sp. UBA3344. The sequence continues at coordinate 44,431 of NZ_DERI01000022.1, forward strand.
TTTCTGGAGCGTTACCTACGATAACCAATGCTTTTTTTGAAACTATTTCAGGTTATACCACAACCGGGGCATCAATCATGGATGATATTGAAGCCATGCCCGAAGGAATTCTTTTCTGGCGTAGTTTAACCCATTGGATCGGTGGTATGGGAATCATTGTTTTGGCAATTGCCATTCTGCCTTTGTTGGGTATTGGTGGTATGCAGTTATTCTCTGCAGAGGCACCAGGACCTACTGGGGATAAGTTGCACCCTAGAATTACAGATACAGCAAAACGACTTTGGCTTATTTATTTTGGATACACTGTGGCAGAGACCATATTATTGCAGTTAGCTGGTATGTCCTTTTTTGATGCTATCAATCATGCAATGGCAACGTTATCTACGGGTGGATTCTCAACTAAAAATGCAAGTGTAGCCTATTGGAACGATCAGCCTTTAATTCAATATATCATCATATTCTTTATGTTTTTAGCGGGTAGTAATTTCGTATTAAGCTATTTCGCCTTTAAGGGTAAAGTACAAAAAGTAATTAAGGATGAAGAGTTTAGATACTACGCAGGCTTTGTCATCGTTTTTACAATAATCGTTGCTTTGGTGGTATATTTCAAGGCAAATATTACAGAACTTACTCCCGGTTATCCTATGGTGTTAGGAAAGGCGGAAAGTGCCCTAAGACATTCACTGTTTCAAATCATCTCTGTGATAACCACTACTGGTTTTGTTAGTGCTGATTTTACGCAATGGACACCTTTTTTAACTGTATTTTTCTTTGGACTGTTCTTTTTGGGTGGCTCTGCGGGTTCTACTGCCGGTGGTATAAAGGTTATGAGGCATTTATTGATAATTAAAAACGGAGTATTGGAATTTAAGCGTACGTTGCATACCAACGCCATAATCCCTGTACGATACAATGATAAAACGGTAAAGGAAAAAATTGTCTATAATATTATAGGTTTCTTTGTGTTGTACATGTTACTGTTTATTATTGGTGCTTTGGTGTTAGGTTTCTTGGGCTTAGATTTTGAATCTGCCATAGGAGGGGCGGCATCTTCATTAGGTAATGTAGGTCCTGCTTTGGGGAGTCTAAATCCGGTAAGTAATTTTAACAGCTTGCCCGATCTTGCAAAATGGTGGTGCGGATTTTTAATGCTTGCCGGTAGGTTGGAGTTATTTACCGTACTGATTTTATTGACTCCTTATTTTTGGAAAAGTACTTAAGGTAAAGAATAGTAGAAATAAAAAAGTCCCTTTTCTTAAGGGACTTTTTTTATGAATATATGCTGAGGTTTACTTCAGCGCTTCTTTAATTCTTGATATTGCTTCTTTAATTTCTTTTACTGACGCCGCATAAGAAATACGAATACAGTTTCCATTACCAAAAGCATCTCCCGTAACGGTAGCTACATTTGCTTCTTCTAGTATGTACATAGAAAAATCAGATGCATTATTAATTTGCTTGCCTCTCAAGGTTTTTCCAAAGTAAGCGGTAACATCTGGGTATACATAAAATGCACCTTCTGGCTCATTACATTTAAAACCTTCAATTTCATTCAATAGGCTTAAAATGAGTTTACGTCTTTCTTTAAACTCATCAACCATATACTTTATTCGTTCTGGTGATTCTTCTAAAGCTGTAATAACTGCGCGTTGTGCTATACAGTTTGCACCACTGGTTACTTGGCCTTGTAATTTGTTGGTAGCACGTGCAATATATGCAGGAGCACCAATATATCCAATTCTCCATCCGGTCATCGCAAATGCTTTGGCAACACCGTTTACCGTAACGGTACGGTCATACATATCTTCAAATTCGGCCATGGAGGCGTGTGCCGTAACACCATAGTTAATGTGCTCATAGATTTCATCGCTGACCACTATAATTTGAGGATGTTTTTGAAGTACATCCGCTAGTGCACGTAGTTCTTCTTTACTATAGATAGACCCACTTGGGTTGCAAGGAGAACTATACCATAACATTCTGGTTTTTGGTGTAATAGCGGCTTCCAACTGCTCAGCGGTCATTTTAAAATCATTCTCCAAAGTGGTTGGCACTTCTACTGGTACACCATCTGCTAATTTTACGATATCGCTGTAACTTACCCAGTAAGGACAAGGTAAAATTACTTCGTCACCTGCGTTCAATATAACTTGGGCGACATTGTATAAGGATTGTTTAGCTCCTGTTGAAACAACTATTTGAGCAGGCTCATAATTTAAATTGTTATCTCTTTTGAATTTGGTTATGATAGCTTTTTTAAGGTCTACATATCCATCAACTGGAGTATAGGAATTATAATCTTCGTTCACTGCTTTAATTGCAGCTTCTTTAATGTAATCTGGAGTATTGAAATCTGGCTCGCCTAAGCTAAGACCAATAATATCTTTACCTTCAGCCCTAAGTTCACGGGCTTTAGCAGCCATTTCTAAAGTAGCTGACGGTGTAACACTGTTGATTCTGTCCGAAAGTTGATTGCTCATGGGTACTCTTAATTTCTAGTATTGTAAAGTAGGCTCTTTGCCCAACTCTTTTAAATGTTTAAAGTGCGAAATTATAGCTTTTCTAGTAGTTTTATACTCGTGATATGGTAAATTAAATTCCTGTGCCGTCTGTTTCACAATTTTTGAAATTTTTGTGTAATGTACATGGCTAATGTTAGGGAATATATGGTGTTCAACTTGATGGTTCAATCCGCCGGTAAACCAATTTACTATTCTGTTTTTGGTTCCAAAATTTACAGTGGTAAACAGTTGGTGAATGGCCCAAGTGTTTTTCATGGTACCAGATTCATCGGGTAAAGGGGTGTCCGCATCATCAACGATATGAGCTAGTTGAAAAACAACGCTAAGAATTACACCTGCAACGTAGTGCATTAAAAAGAAACCTATTAATATTTTCCACCAAGCAATATCTAAAATAAGCATAGGTAGTACGATCCAAATGGTGATGTACAATATTTTGGTAATGATAAGTGTACTCCAGTTCATGGTAGCACTAGGTAGTTTTCCGTAAGATAATTTACGTTTCATATAGCGGTACATTTGCTGAAAATCTGTGGTTATCGCCCAGTTGAAAGTCAAAAGACCATAAAGAAATACAGAATAAAAATGTTGAAACTTATGGTGTTTCTTCCATTCGGCATGTTTGGAAAAACGTAAAATTCTACCTGCTTCCATGTCCTCATCATGTTCATGAATGTTCGTATACGTATGGTGAAGTACATTATGTTGTACTTGCCAATTATATACATTTCCGGCTAAGATGTAAATACTGCTTCCCATTAATTTATTCACCCATTTTTTGTTAGAATAGGCTCCGTGGTTACCGTCATGCATTACGTTCATGCCCACACCGGCCATGCCAATACCCATAACTATGGTCAAAAGTACATTGGCCCAGTTAGGTAGACCTAAGGTCAAAATCAAAAAATAGGGAGCAAGAAACAAAGCGAACATGATTACAGTTTTAAGGTGTAATCGCCAATTACCTGTCTTTTTAAGTTTATTTGTTTTAAAGTATTCGTTAACTCTGCTGTTCAAAGTTTTGAAGAACTTGGCAGAATCAGTTCTAGGGAAACGAATGGTGTTTTGTTCCATAATTCGGTAATCTTTTACTTAATATAATGTAATTGAATCTATAATAGTTTGATAGCTTAATTAAAAGCCAAATCTTTGCACGAGTGAATATACTAATTAAATCTATTTACAAATATACGGATGACTGCTGAAATCATATTTGAAAATTTTCCCAATTTATCTGAAGATCAGAAAAGAAGGTTTGAGAAACTAGAGGAACTATATAAAGACTGGAACCAAAAAATTAATGTGGTATCCAGAAAAGATATAGATGAACTTTATTTAAGACATGTTTTGCATTCTTTGGGAATTGCAAAATTTATTCAATTTAAAGAAGGTTCAACTGTTTTAGATGTGGGTACAGGAGGTGGTTTTCCCGGTATACCATTAGCTATCTTTTTTCCAGAAGTTGAGTTTACTTTGGTAGATTCAATAGGAAAAAAGATAAAGGTAGTAAATGAGGTAGTTGAAGGATTACAGCTAACCAACGTAAAGACCATTAATGCAAGGGTAGAGGAAATACCTGACCGATTTGATTTTATCGTAAGTAGAGCAGTAGCGGCTATGCCTACTTTTGTTCACTGGGTAAAGGGTAAAATCAAAAAAGAATCAAAACACGATATTAGAAACGGAATTCTGTATTTAAAGGGCGGGGATCTGCAAGATGAATTAAAGGAGTATAGAAATGCAGAAATCTTTGAGTTGACCAATTACTTCAAAGAAGATTTTTTTGAAACTAAGAAAATGGTCTACCTGCCTTTAAAGTATAAAGGGTAGTTGAAAGTGTTATAACATAAAAGAGCTATAATATGCCTTTTTGTATTTACGTGCAAATTCCTTTAAGTTGTTCCAAATATGTATTTGAATACATGTGATATGTAATTTTAAATTGTCAATAATCATAAGCAATTGATTTTAAATGAGGTACAAAGTTCGGTAAATCACATTGAGTTTACAATTAATTAACGTTAAATTTACATTGATATTGTGTTAGTGAGGTGTTAATTTAGTTAATTAATAAAAAAAGGTCCATCAAATTCATTTGATGGACCTTTTTTATGCTTTGTAAAATCATTTATTTACTCCATGGTGGTACCACGCCATTAGTTCTTGCATAAGCTATTAATTGACCTTTGTGCTCGCCATTGTGTTCCATAATTGCCAATAGACCGCCAAGTTTGTTTGACTTCATAAATCCGAAATCAACTTCTTCGTCTAAAGTGCCATCTTCTACTTTCGTAATGTTATTAAGTACAAATTCATTAGATTTTTTTAGGGCGGCTATAATATTTTCTTTTCCTGTAATTTTACTTAATCCCATGATGTCTATATCCTCTGGCGGGGCAAAGCCTAGTTTTGAGGCAAGGAAATAATTGGCACCTGCTACGTGCAAAAGCGCTTCTCCTACAGAACTTATACCTTCTGCCGGTCTCCAATCATATTTTTCTTCGGGGAAAGCTTCGGCAAGTTGAACAACCTGTAATTGATTGCCGGTTAAAACTGCTTGAATGCTGCTTTGTGTTAGTCCGTCTTGGGCAAAAGAGATACAGCTAGTTAGAAGTAAGGTGAATAGTAACTTTTTCATAATAAGTGTGTTAAGGTTGATGTTAAGAATGTATAATCTATGTAATTTACTTTAAAGGTAAGGTAAATTAAAAAAAAAGGCTGAAATTAATTTCAGCCTTTTTAGTTGTTTTTTTATCCTAAAAAAGGATATCTGTAATCTACAGGAGTAACGAAGGTTTCTTTAATTAATCGAGGTGAGACCCAACGCAATAAGTTTTGAGCTGATCCAGCTTTATCATTTGTTCCAGAAGCTCTGGCTCCTCCGAACGGTTGTTGTCCTACAACGGCACCAGTTGGCTTGTCATTGATGTAGAAATTACCTGCACAATTTTGTAATGCTTTGGTAGCTTCATCAATAGCGTATCTATCTTGAGAAAGAACAGCACCTGTTAATGCATATTCAGAAGTTTGATCGATTAATTGAAGGGTTTCGCTCCAATCTTTGTCATCATAAACATAAACGGTTACCACAGGACCAAATAACTCGGTTTCCATAGTGGTGTATTTTGGATCTGTCGTTAAGATTACCGTTGGCTCTATGAAATAGCCTTTAGATTTATCAAAACCACCACCTGCGTAAATTTCCGCATTTTCATCTTCCTTGGCTTGGTTGATGTATTTCACCAATTTATCAAAAGAACCTTCGTGTATTACCGCAGTAATAAAGTTGCTCATATCTTCTGGTGACCCAGGTTTGTTAAATGATTCTATATCTGCCTTTACGTATTCTAAAATCTCTTTTGAAGTGGATTTTGGTAAGTACACTCTTGACGCTGCGCTACATTTTTGACCTTGAAATTCAAATGCCCCTCTGGAAATAGCGGTTGCTACTTGTTTGGTGTTGGCTGTTGGGTGTGCCAGAATAAAATCTTTACCACCAGTTTCTCCAACTATTTTAGGGTATGTTTTATAGGTGTGGATATTGTTACCTATTTGTTTCCATAGTTCTTTGAAAACATGCGTAGAACCTGTAAAGTGTAACCCTGCAAAATCTGGGCTGGACAAAACGGTGTCGGTTATCATAACTGGGTCACCGTAAACTACATTGATCACTCCGTCAGGTAATCCAGCTTCTTTAAATATGTCTACAATAACTTTTGCCGAGAAAATTTGGCTGTCACTTGGTTTCCAAACAACCACATTGCCCATCATAGCTGCACTAGCCGGTAGGTTACCCGCAATAGCAGTAAAATTAAATGGTGTAATGGCGTAAATGAAACCTTCTAATGGTCTGTATTCTACTCTGTTCCAAATACCTTCGGCAGAATCTGGCTGCTCTTCATAAATTTGAGACATGTATTCAACATTGAAACGCAAAAAGTCAATTAATTCACACGCCGCATCAATTTCTGCTTGATGAATGTTCTTTGATTGTGCGATCATTGTAGCCGCATTAATTTTTGCGCGGTACGGTCCTGCAATTAGTTCAGCAGCTTTCAAGAATATGGCAGCTCTTTGTTCCCAAGTTAGGTTGGCCCAAGCGTTCCTTGATTCAAGACAGTTGTCTATAGCATCCTGTATGTTCTTTTTATCTGCAGTATGGTAAGTGCCAACTATATGTTTATGGTCGTGCGGAGGGGACATCGGTTTGGTGTTACCTGTACGTACTTCTTCTGAGCCAATGTACATGGGTACATCAACTTGACCGTTAAAATATGTTTTGTATTGTTCTAAAACCGCTTCTCTTTCTGGTGATTCAGGAGCGTAGCTTTTAATAGGTTCATTAATAGCTGTAGGAACTTGAAAAAATCCTTTACCCATTGTCAAATTTTTTAAATTAAAAAGTTGACCAAAGGTACTAAAAGGGGATAGGACTAAAAACTAATAAAAGATTAAAAGGGTTTAATTGAGAGCAAAAGGAGCACTAAATTTAAATGTAGGTATGTAAACCCTAAATTTTTGTGCGTTGCTCATAATTACCATATTGTAATGGCCTTTCATGGCGCCAATAGGTGAGGTCAGTAAACATCCAGAATTGTAAGTGTGCGATTCTCCTGGTTGAATAACAGGTTTTTTGCCGATAACACCTTCGCCGTCCAAAGTTTCCATATCATTTAAGGAATCATATATTTTCCAATGACGAGAAGTTAACTGTACGGCATCTTTACTTTGGTTTTCAATAGTAATGGTATACCCAAAAGCATAATGCATTTTGTAGTTTTTAAAGAACGTGCCTTCAAAAGTTGTTTGTACCGATATCTTTATGCCTTTAGTAACTTGTGTTATCATCATATTTAATATGTAAATACGCTTTGTGCTATTAATATGGTTATAGCTATTATGCCTAAGATAAAAAATATCGTGTTTAGGAAAAAATACTTTATAACCGTTTTAACTCTTCCTTGCTGATAGAAATTGCGCATTGCTTTGTAAAGGTAGAAAGCGAAAATTAAAATAAATAATCCTTCACTACTAAAATTGAACACTGCATTGAGCAAATTGCTAACAATGAGCAAGATAAATAATAATGACTGATTGTGAAAGCTAAAGATTAAATGATCGGTATAAGTGTATTTTTTTCTGATATAGACCAACCAAATGAAGAAAGAGAAGAACGGAAGAAAGAAAAATGTTGTAAATGGAAGTTTGGAAAATAAGGTATTTAAAAATGTTCCTGGCCGTTTTTCTATTTCCACCAAACTATTGGCAAGGTTAAAGGCCATTTTGTTTTCCCTAGTGCTGGGTATACCAAACTTTTCTGTACTCTCATCAAAATAGTAAATGGTATCATGTTTGATCGTTGTATTGAAAAAATCAATTTTTTTAAAAAATCTATCCGATAAACCGTTGGTGTCTATTTGATTAAAATAAGATTTCGGATTTGCCAGAACCATAGAGTCTTTTTGGTCTATGGTGTTTTTTAAGTACTTGTTTAGTCTTAATGAATCTATTTGTGCCAGTGCAATTTTTCTCTCCGCTTCATTTTCGAATTCCAAATTGTTGAATTCCGTATTTAAATCTATAAAGGGGCGTTTGTTGGCAGAACCGAATTTATTGAAAGATTCAAATTCACTATTGATGCTTAATATTAAAAAGTAGATGATAGACAGGCTTAGTAAAAACCTAAAAGGGTTTGTGTAAGACAGTCGCCTACCTGAAATATATTCTTTAGTGATTTTGCCAGGTCTTAATAAAAGGGCTGCCAAGGTTCGCCATAACTTAGAGTCGTACGATACGTAATTGGCTAGAAATTCTTCGAAGAAATCTAATATGGTTAGCCTTTTAGTGCTGTTGGCCTGCGAACAATTTGGGCAATACTTGTCACTTAATTCTAACGGGTGCCCGCAATTTAGGCAGTCAACACCTCTGTATTTTAATTCGTATCTGCCTTTAGGTTCGGTGGTTGGTTTGTTTTCCATAAATGATGAAAAACGTAAATATACAGTTAGTTCGTGATATTTCTAGAATTGGCAGAGCCTATACCTATAATACTATCGTACATATCTCCAAAATTTCTATAATATACCAATACCAAATAGGTGTTCTCGGTAAAATGAAAATTACCGCCAACTTCGTTTAGTTTTATTTTATCGTCACTCTTTATGGCGTACTTGTAGTTGTAAAAACCTTGTTTCATCTTTAAAGTGGCCTCTAGCATTCCGTTCTTTTCATTGTAGATCATTTTATTTTCTTCTGTTAGGGCGTAGTTATTGAATTTCCCAAAAACATAAACATCGTCTAAGGCAATGAATTCTGTATAGGGTAGGCTAAAATGGACGTTTGTGTATTCAGCTTCTCTAGAGGCGTTATCACCTTGTAATGTTCTAACAACAAAATCTCCATTGATATCCGGAAAGTAAGTGTAGGGTTTGTCATTTCTAAAATCGTCGGAGAAAAGATAGTGGTTGTACAAATCGGTAAGGTCAATACTTGAGATCTGGGAACTTGGAGCTCTAAGGTCGCTAGTATCAAAAAGTAAAAATTCATTGCCGCCATAAAAAGCTGTTTCTTGATCGTATTTATATACTAGCTCGCTTCCTAAGGTGTATTGTGGAGCTATATTGGTGATCATAGTGGGCCAATAGTGATTCTGTAATATGGCTACTTTCACTTCTTTTTTGGGGTTGATCAATCTGGTAGATCCAGAATTTATACTGAATTGAACTACTTGTTTTTCGTTGATAAAGTTGAAGTCCCGTGATCGTTTTATTTCGGTACCAACGGTTACCACATCTTTATAGACGACAAACCTTCTTGAAAACTGTATTTCGTTATAACTGTTATATACTTCTAAAAGATAGTTGCCGCTAACCTTTAAGCGTACATTGTCATTGGGTATGGTTAATTGGTAGTTGGAGTATGATTGTAAGGTGCTATAGCTATTCTCGTAATCTGTGATGCGCTGATTGTCAACTCCGTCTAAGAATTGAGACTTAAGAAGGGAAGAGGTTGTCCAATCGTAATCGCAGTGTACTATTTTGTAATAATAATCTTGTTCGTTTGCAAGGATGTCATCAAATTCCAAATAAAGTGGTTCTCCAATTTTAATAACAGGAAATTGATCTTCAGTGGGACCTTTGAAAACTATTGATTTAATATTTTCGGGCGGATTTACCTCTACTTGAACTTGGGCGATCAAATTCTGTAAAAATAAAAGACAAATAAAGTGTTGGAAGAAAATGCGCATTGTACCCCGTTTTTTTTGAGTAAAGGTAAACAAAAAGGATGCCTAAAAAATATAGCTCGTTCTATTGTCTAATTTATGGGACAATAATTATGAAAACGAACTTTTTGTACTTAAATTTGCTCAAATTTTGATAACCTAAAGGTCTACACGCACATGTCAAAAGACATTCGAATTAAGAAAGGGCTCAACATTAATCTGGTGGGCGCCGCAGAACAGACTACTTCAAAAGCTGTTTTAAGTAATGTTTACGCAATACAGTTAAGTGATTTTCACGGAATTATTCCTAAGATGATGGTAAAACAAGGTGCCGAAGTGAAAGCGGGCGAGCCTTTGTTCTATAACAAAAACATAGAGAGTATGGTTTTTGTTTCGCCGGTAAGTGGTGAGCTCATCGAAATTGAAAGAGGGGATAGAAGACGTATTTTGACCTTAAAGATATTGGCAGATAAAACACAAGAGGTACTTTCAGGTGCTGCTATAGATGTAGAAAATGCATCTAAAGAAGAGTTGAAAGCAACGTTGTTGAAAAGTGGCTGCTGGCCATTTATCAAACAAAGACCTTATGATGTAATAGCAAATCCGGATACTACGCCTAAGGCTATTTTTATTTCCGGTTATTCAAGTGCTCCATTACAGGCAGATTTGAATTATGTGTTACAGGGTAAGGAGAAAGAATTGCAAACTGCCATAACTGCACTTGGTAAGTTAACGCCAGGTAAAGTTCATGTTTCGGTAGGTTCAAGTGCTTCACCACTATCATCTATGAAGGGTGTTGAATTGCATAATGTATCTGGTCCCCATCCTGCAGGGTTGGTCGGTACTCAGATCAATAAAGTTGATCCTATCAATAAAGGAGAGTTGGTTTGGACCGTATCTCCACAAGATCTTATTATTATAGGGGAATACTTGCTTACGGGGATATACAATCCAGAGCGTATTGTAGCCCTTGTTGGGTCTTCAGTAAAAGCACCAAAGTATTATTCAACAAAAATAGGTTCTGAAATCTCTACATTTCTTTATGCAAGTGGTGTAAATGAGGAAAACTTTAGGGTGATCAATGGGGATGTGCTTACAGGTTCTAAAAGTAAGCCAGATGGCTTTTTGGGATACTATAATAATACGGTATCGGTTATTCCGGAAGGGGATGATTATGAATTTTTTGGATGGAACAAGCCGGTTTTTGATAAAGTTTCAGCAACTAGGGCTTTGACGTTCTCTTGGATGCAGCCTAACAAGAAATATGATTTAAATACCAATACTAACGGGGAGCATAGGGCTTTCGTGGTAACGGGGCAATATGAAAAAGTATTTCCAATGGATATTTTTCCAATGCAGCTTTTAAAAGCATGTATGGTGAAAGATTTGGATGAAATGGAGCAATTAGGTTTGTACGAAGTGGCTCCTGAAGATTTTTCGTTAACTGAGTTTATATGTATTTCTAAACAACCGCACCAGAAAATTATTCGTGAGGGGTTAGATTTATTGCAAAAAGAAATAGGATAAGAAATGAGTTTAAAAAGCAAATTACACGAACTTAAACTGAAGTATCAGGGTAAGAAAATGGCTCCTGCCTTTAATGCCATTCATACTTTTTTGTTTTCGCCAGATGAGACTACCCATGCAGGTGGTACACATGTGAAGGCGGTAGATGATTTAAAGCGTACCATGAACACGGTAATTATGGCGCTCGTACCGGTGTTGATATTTTCAATGTTCAACGCGGGTTATCAATATTATTCTGCTATCAATGGTTTTCCAGAGAAATTTTCGTTGATGAACGATTTTCTTACTTGGGATAATTTTTGGATCGGTATTATTAAGGTTTTGCCATTAGTTGTGGTTTCTTATGCTGTAGGTCTAATAGTGGAATTCATTTTTGCTGTTATCAAAGGTCATGAGGTAGAAGAAGGTTATTTGGTTACCGGTATGTTGGTGCCATTAATTGTTCCTGTAGATACACCACTTTGGATGTTGGCGGTAGCCGTAGTTTTCGGTGTTGTGATCGGTAAAGAGGTTTTTGGTGGAACAGGAATGAATATTCTTAATCCTGCCTTAACAATTAGAGCATTTTTATTCTTCGCTTATCCAACTTGGATGAGTGGTGATAAAGTTTGGGTTTACGGCGCTAGAGAGCGTTCAGAAGAGATTCTGGCAGGTGCTACAAATGTAGATGCTTACTCTGGGGAGACCATATTAGGATTTTTAGCGCAAAACAAAGGTGCGGAGATGTCCTATTCTGTTTCGGATATGTTCTTCGGATTTATTCCAGGTTCTGTTGGTGAAACATCTGCTTTCCTAATTTTGCTAGGAGGTTTGTTTTTGATATTCACAAAAATCGCTAGCTGGAGAATAATGCTGAGTGCTGTAATCGGTTCATTGGTTATGGGCTTAATATTCAATCAAGTTGTTGAATTTGGTTGGGTTGCAGAATCTAGTAAGTTCTACGGTTTAATGAGTTTTGATTTCTGGAAACATTTAATTGTGGGTGGTCTTGCCTTTGGTATTGTTTACATGGCAACTGATCCTGTAACTGGTTCTCAGACAAATAAGGGCAAATGGTACTATGGTTTCTTTATAGGGTTTATTTCTGTAATGATCCGTGTATTCAACCCTGCATACCCAGAAGGTGTGTTCTTAGCTATCCTATTAATGAACGTATTTGCACCTACAATTGATCATTATGTGGTTAGGGGCAATATCAAGAATAGAATGAAAAGATTAAAAGATGCTACTATCTATCCAAAAGATTCAGATGGTAAGGCAGAAGAACTTAAAGCTGAAACAGTTTAATTATGGCTAATAAAACAGATAGTAACGTTTATACAGTAGTTTTTGCTGCTGTTATGGTTGTGGTAGTTGGTTCAATACTTGCATTCTTGGCATCGGCATTGCGACCAAATATCAAAGAGAATGAGCGTTTTGAAAAACAACAGAACATTTTATATGCAATGGGTGTTAACGAAAATGGTGATGATGCCGGTAGCGTTAACTTTATTCCAACAGATGTGGTTGAAGACGAGTTTGCTAATTATATCAAGGAGCAATTGGTAATTCAAGGTGATAAAATCACTGAGGACAATGAAGCTTATTTAATTGATTTAAAAAAGCAATTGGCCAACATTAAAAAGGGAGAACCTTATAAGTTGCCAGTTTTTATCGGTGAGAAAGATGGGAAGAAATTCTACATCATTCCTATGTACGGTAAAGGACTTTGGGATGCTATTTGGGGCTTTATCGCTTTAGATGATACTATGACGGTTCAGGGTGTTTATTTTGATCATAAAGGTGAAACGCCAGGTTTAGGTGCCAACATTAAAATGCGTTATTTTATGGACGATTTTAAAGGTGAGACCATACTTAATGGAACTCAATACGCTGGTATATCCGTAGCAAAGGGTAATAACGACCCATTGAATAAAACAAAAGATGATAATGAAGTAGATGCCTTGGCGGGCGCTACTATTACCGGTAACGGTGTTTCTGCTATGATCAGCGAAACTGTCAAATTATATAAACCTTATTTAGAAACAATTAGAGCAAAGTAATATGGCACTACTATCAAAAAAAGATACAAATCTTATTACAGATCCGTTAGCGGATAACAACCCTATTACCATTCAGGTGTTAGGTATCTGTTCAGCATTGGCAATTACGGCAGAACTAAAAGCATCTTTGGTGATGGCAATTTCTGTAATGTTCGTATTGGGTGCGGGTAATGTTGTAATCTCTTTGATGAGAAACATTATACCTTCAAAAATTAGAATTATTGTTCAACTAATTGTAGTTGCTACATTGGTAATTATTGTGGATCAAGTGCTAAAGGCATTTGCTTATGAGCTAAGTAAAACCCTGGCGGTTTTCGTAGGGCTTATTATTACCAATTGTATTATTATGGGACGTTTTGAGGCATTTGCATTGGCAAACGGTCCTTGGCGTTCATTTTTAGATGGTATTGGTAACTCTTTAGGTTACGGTGTTATTCTAATCATCGTAGGGTTCTTTAGAGAACTTTTAGGTTCGGGAACATTGTTCGGTATTCCGGTTTTAGGTGATCCAATTGAAAAAACAGGATTGTACGCTACAGGTTATGAGAATAATGGTTTTATGATTATACCACCGGCAGCGTTAATAGTTGTTGGTATTATCATTTGGGTACAACGTTCAAGAAATCCTGCGCTTGTAGAAGAAAATTAAACGACATTTAAGTAGAAATTATGTTAGAACATGTAGAATTATTTTTTAAGTCCATCTTTATAGATAACATGGTATTTGCCGTGTTCTTGGGGATGTGTTCTTATTTGGCGGTATCAAAAAAAGTTGCTACTGCTGTTGGTTTAGGTGCTGCTGTAATATTCGTATTGGCGGTTACCGTACCAATGAACTGGTTATTGGATAAGTATTTACTACAGGATGGTGCCTTGGTTTGGTTAGGACCTGAGTATGCTGATTACAATCTTAGCTTTTTATCGTTTATCTTATTTATCGCAACCATTGCAACAATGGTGCAATTGGTGGAGATTGTAGTTGAGAAATTCTCACCTTCCTTATATAACTCATTGGGTATATTTTTACCGTTGATTGCTGTAAACTGTGCAATTTTGGGTGGATCGTTATTCATGCAGGCAAGAGAGATAGAAACTTTTGGTTTGGCATTTAATTACGGAGTGAGTTCTGGAATTGGATGGTTCTTGGCTATTTTGGCAATTGCTGCCATTCGTGAGAAAATTAGATATAGTAATGTTCCTGCACCTTTAAGAGGTTTAGGTATTACATTTATCATTACTGGTTTAATGGGAATTGGTTTTCAAAGTTTCGGTGGTATGTTGACCGGTGGCGGTGATGATGCTGAAGAGGCAACGGAACAAGTAAATCAAGTAACTCAGCCAGAAGTGGTTGCACCAATTGAAGAAGAGGTAGTAGTAGATAAGAACGAAGAAATTGACCAAAAAGTGATTTCTTATAACGACGTAAACAAATAATTATGATTTTAGCTGCAAGTACTGGCGGAACAATACTAATAACTGTTGTCGCATTTCTAATACTGTTGATGGTGTTAGTGGCATTGCTTCTGTTTACCAAACAAAAACTTTCTCCATCAGGTCCTGTGACCATTACTATAAATGGAGAAAAGAAAATTGAAGTTGCATCAGGTGGGTCATTATTATCTACCTTAGGTAACCAAAAAGTATTTTTACCATCAGCCTGTGGTGGTGGTGGAACATGTATTCAATGTGAATGTCATGTACTTTCTGGTGGGGGTGAGGCCTTACCTACTGAAACTCCTCACTTTTCTAAAAAAGAATTAAACCATGGTGCACGTTTGGCCTGTCAGGTTAAGGTAAAGCAAGACATGGAAATTACCATCCCAGAAGAGGTATTCGGTATTAAGAAATGGCCTGCGAAAGTGGTTCGTAATTATAACGTTGCTTCTTTTATTAAGGAATTTGTAGTTGAGATTCCAGAAGATATGGGCTATAAAGCTGGTGGTTATATTCAAATTGAGATTCCTGAGTGTGAGGTTAAGTACGCTGATATAGATATTACTGCTCACCCAGAAGAGCATGAAACTCCAGATAAGTTCCAAGCTGAGTGGGATAAGTTCAACCTTTGGCCTTTAGTAATGAAGAATCCAGAAACGGTTGAGAGAGCTTATTCAATGGCATCTTTCCCAGCTGAGGGTAGAGAAATTATGTTGAATGTACGTATTGCTACTCCGCCATGGGATCGCGCTAAGAACGGTTGGATGGATGTTAACCCTGGTGTTGCTTCATCTTATATCTTTAACTTGAAGCCTGGTGATGAGTGTACAATTTCAGGTCCTTACGGTGAATTCTTCATCAATGAATCAGATTCAGAAATGTTGTACGTAGGTGGTGGTGCAGGTATGGCGCCAATGCGTTCTCACTTATATCACTTATTTAAAACTTTAAAAACTGATAGAAAAGTAACTTACTGGTACGGTGGTCGTTCTAAAAGAGAACTTTTCTACTTGGATCATTTCTATAAGTTGGAAGAAGAGTTTCCAAATTTCAAATTCTACTTGGCATTATCAGAACCATTAGAAGAAGATAATTGGAAAGTAAAAGAGAATATAGATGCACCTGGTGATGGTTTCGTAGGTTTCATACACAATTGTGTAATTGATAACTATCTAAGTCTTCATGAGTCTCCAGAAGATATTGAACTTTATTTCTGTGGACCACCGTTAATGAACAAAGCTGTTCAGAAAATGGGTGAAGATTTCGGAATTCCAGATGAACATATACGTTTTGATGACTTTGGAGGATAATCTGTAAGTTATTGAAATAGAATAAATTAACCGGTATGTAATGTATCGGTTTTTTTTATAATTTTATTTAGATATGCACGTATTAACAGAACAGGAGCTTCACAATTTGGCAATGAATATTGTTGGGAAGCAGTTAGAGGAAGCAGGGTTTGAGTTTTTAGCGGTCAATAGTAAATTGCGTAAGAATCCGCAATTCGTTTGTACCAAGGATAAGAAGATGCGTTTTATTGTGGTTAAGGCAATTGAATATCCAGGTGATCCCAAGGATTTAGATTTCTTTATGTCCGATTTAAAGAAAATGAAAGAACACGCCCTTAAGTTTGAGGCAACTACATTTTATGCAGGTGTGGGGTTGGTGAATGCAGCTGACCATAATTTACCGGTGTATTTAGATGAGGAGTATATTGTTGATTATGATGGTTTGGTAGAAATATGAAAAAGTATTTTTTAATAATTGGTTTGCTTGCTGTTGGTCTTCAGTCGTGTAAATTCGGCAATGATAGTTTTGTCCGTAATGATAATGTTGGTGGAGCTTTAGGTACTTCATATAGTATTATATCCTTTACGGAGAATAAATCTGACTTACAACCAGAAATTGATTCGGTATTTGCGGTCATTAACCAATCGTTATCTACTTATATTCCAGAGTCGGATATATCAAGGGTCAATAATGGTGATAGCACTGTGGTTGTAGATGCTATGTTCAAGGAGGTTTTACAGCTGTCACAAACCATTCATAAAGAAACAAATGGCTTCTTTGATCCTACTGTTGGAACATTGGTGAATGCTTGGGGTTTTGGACCTGAGCAAAAAATAACTATGGATAGTTTAAAAGTGGATAGTCTTTTAAATTATGTTGGTCTTGACAAGGTTTCTTTAAATCAGAATAATCAAATTATAAAGACCGATAGTCGGATTTATTTAGATTTTAATTCAATTGCCAAAGGTTATGCTATAGATAGGTTGGCTGCCATGTTAAATGCTAAGGGAATTCAAAACTACTTAATAGAAGTGGGTGGTGAACTTGTGGCGAAAGGTAAAAACGTGCTTAAGAATAAATCTTGGGTAGTAGGTATTGATGACCCTGAAATGGATATAAGCAGGGCTACCAAAATTTTAATCAATTTAAACGACAAGGCGTTGGCTTCGTCAGGAAATTACCGTAAATACAGGGTAGATGAGGCAACTGGTAAAAAATATGTTCATACCGTAAATCCTAAAACCGGTTACACGCAATTATCCAATACACTGGGCGTAACCATTTTAGCGGATAATTGTGCTACGGCAGACGGTTATGCTACCGCTTTCATGGCGATGGACTTAGATGAGGCGTTTAAGGTAATCAGTGAGAATAAAAGTTTAGAGGCTTATATCGTATATATAGATGAGAATGGTGATACTCAGGAATATATGACACAAGGATTTAAATCGTTAGTAGTGGAATAATTATTTCCTTACTAATGGAATGATTTCACCAGGAGCTAGTCGGTATCTATCTATTTCTTCTTGGCTCAAAAGTTTTGTGAAATCTATTTCTTCGACCGTGAAACCAATAGTTCTCAATTTATTGAAATAGTCTCTACCATAAATTCGAACATGGTCATATTGACCAAAAATCTTTGTACGTTCTACTTTGTCCGTTATAGAATCGTCTTCAAAGGTGTTTTCCCTATTTAAGTCTTGTGGTATTTGAAAAATGCCCCAACCGCCTGGTTTCAAAATTCTATATAATTCAGACATCGCTTTGGTGTCATCTGGTATGTGTTCTAATACATGATTGCATAAAATCACATCGAACATGTTGTCTTCAAAAGGCAAGTTGCATATATCTGCTTTAACGTCCGCTAAGGGAGAATTTAGGTCTGTAGTTACGTAATTCAGGTTCTTTAATTTTCTAAATCTTTTATAGAAAGCTTGTTCTGGCGCAAAATGTAATATGTGCAAACGGGCTGTAAAAAAGTCCGTTTCCTTTTTCAGAAACATCCATAATAATCTATGTCTTTCTAAAGATAGGGTAGACGGGGAAAGCACATTTTCTCTCGGATTTTCATAGCCATATGGTAGAAAACTTCTAAAGGTGTTGCCATCAATTGGATCTTCATAAGTGTTGCCCCGGTAATAAGCCTTAAAAAATGGTTTTACCAAATAGCTAAGTGAAATTAATACCGGTCTAGGAACAAGGTTGAGAAAAAATTTAAAAATTTTTTTCATGCTTGTTGACTAGCTTTTTACGATGGAAGAAGTAAACTCATCTTCTTCGTCACTTTCAATACCCAAGGCTTCATAAATGTATTTAAAAGTGGATAATAGCTCTGGTTTTCCATTTATAATAGCAACATCATGCTCAAAATGGGCGCTAGGTTGACCATCTGCGGTAAGAATAGTCCATCCGTCTTTAAGTTGTTTAATATTTTTAGTACCCATATTGGTCATAGGCTCTATAGCTACCGTCATACCTTCAAGAAACTTTTTACCTCTTCCGCGTCTACCATAATTTGGCATTTCAGGACCTTCGTGCATTTTTCTTCCCAAACCATGACCAACCAATTCACGTACCACTCCGTAGCCATGGTCTTCCGTAAATTTTTGAATAGCATAACCTACATCACCAACACGGTTACCTACTTTAAATTCACGTATGCCAACGTAGAGTGATTTTTTAGTGACCTCAAGAAGTTTTTTTACCTCAGGGCTAACTTCGCCTACTTCAAAAGTGTATGCATGGTCACCGTAGAATTCGTTTTTTAAAGCACCGCAATCTATTGAGATGATATCACCTTCTTTCAATGGTGTATTATTTGGAATACCATGTACCACTTGTGCATTAGGGCTCATACATAAAGAGTTTGGAAAATCATATAAGCCTAAAAAGCCAGGTACTGCACCATGATCGCGAATAAAAGTTTCTGCCATGGCATCTAACTGAAGAGTCGTAACTCCCGGTTTAACTTCTGCAGCGATCATTCCCAAGGTCTTGGAAACGATCAAGGCGCTTTCTCGCATTAATTCAATCTCTTCAGCTGTTTTTATTTTAATCGTGCTCATGATGTGCTAATGGGTTGGTTATGTAATTATACCAAAGAATTTTGGGTCATAAATTTTGATTGTTCAACGCCCATTAATTTTAATATCGTTGGTGCAATATCACCTAGTACACCATCTTTGATTTGATGAATATCCTTGTCCACCAAAATTAATGGTACAGGGTTGGTGGTATGTGCCGTGTTAGGTGAACCATCTTCGTTGATCATGGTCTCACAGTTACCGTGGTCAGCAATTACGATTACGGAGAAATCTTTTTCTATAGCTGCGGTAATAACGTCTTTTGCGCATTCGTCAACAGTTTCACATGCCTTGATCGCGGCATTCATGTCACCGGTATGACCAACCATATCTGGGTTCGCAAAGTTCAAGCAAATAAAATCTACATCTCCTTTTTTGATTTCAGGGATGATTTTATCCCTAATCTCAAATGCACTCATTTCTGGTTGCAGATCGTATGTAGCCACTTTTGGTGACGGACATAATATACGCGATTCTCCTTCAAAAGGAACTTCTCTACCGCCATTGAAAAAGAAAGTAACGTGTGGATACTTTTCGGTTTCGGCAATTCTTATTTGTTTTTTACCTGCATTGGATAAAACCTCACCTAGCGTTTCTACAATATTGTCCTTATTGTAAACAACATGAACATTGTTGTAAGATTCATCATAATTGGTAAGGGTAACATAGTAAAGATCAAGTTTGTGCATATTCTGTTCATGCATATCTACTTGACTTAGCACTTGGGTCAATTCTCTACCACGGTCAGTTCTAAAGTTAAAGAAGATAACCACATCGCCTTCCTTTACAGAAGCAATAGGTGTGCCGTCCGTATTGGTCATTACGATAGGTTTAATAAACTCATCTGTTATATCGGCATCATAGCTTTTTTGGATTGTTTTGCCGATATCGGTAGATTTTTCACCTTCGGCATTTACAATTACATCGTAAGCTTCTTTAACGCGTTCCCATCTTTTGTCGCGGTCCATGGCGTAATATCTACCAATAACCGTTGCCAATTTTGTGTTTTTATCAGAACCGTATGCTACAATGTCTTCTAGAAAGCCTTTTCCACTTTTTGGGTCAACGTCTCTACCATCCGTAAATGCATGTAAATACATATTGTTTACACCAGATTCTTTTCCTGCAGCTATTAAACCCTTAATATGATTTGTATGGCTGTGTACACCACCATCGCTTAACAAGCCTAAAAAATGAACATCTTTGTTGTTTTTCTTCGCGTAGTCAAAAGCACTTTTTAGGACCGGTTCTGAACTTAAGGTGTTTTCGTTAACCGCCTTATTTATTTTGGCAAGATCTTGATAAACTATTCTACCGGCACCTAAGTTCATATGACCTACTTCGCTATTTCCCATTTGACCTTCTGGCAAACCAACATTCATTCCGTCGGTCAACAAATTGGAATTAGCATATTTGGTATATAAACTATCTATAAAAGGAGTATTGGCTTTATCTACTGCAGATACTTCTGGATCTGGAGATTTGCCCCAGCCATCTAATATCATTAAGATTACTTTTTTGTTCATCTTTATTAGGTTTTAAGGCTACAAAAATACTATGATCTATTAAGTTAAGCTACTACATTACTTACCTTTTTTGTAAAGCTGGAGTAACACAACAAATTTGTAGTCTGTGTTAAGATTTGTTTGTTAAAGTTTAGTTATAACAATGTTAAAGGCTGAAACAATTTATGTAGACAAGCGTCTTTTAAATGTACGCTATTGTACTTCATCAATTAAAATCAATCATCATGAAAAAAGTAATTCTAACATTATCCATGGTAGCACTTACCATGGGGTCAACAATTTTGGCTGCAGACAAAACTAGCAACGTTGCAGATTCTAACACAACACTTGTAAAAAGGGTAAACATCAGTTCATTTTGTAAAGCGGTAATTAAGGGAGATTTAGAAACGGTTAAGCGCTTAATTGACCTTGGCGAAGATGTAAATCAAAAATCTCTAGGTATGACACCGGCCATGTTTGCTGCCCGTTATAATAAGGTGGATGTTTTAGAAATTCTCATTGATAATGGTGCGGATCTAAATCTAAAAAGTAACCAAGGCTATACCGCGAAACGTTATGCGGAATTATCAAATGCAACCGATGCTCTTGAACTTATTGAAATTGCCGCTGGCAGTTAATTATTTCAATTATTGTTGTAGTTGAAAAAGCTTAAAGAACGAGAATGTCAATTTGACACTGTATAAGTGTTAAATATATATTATTTAATTCTTAAATTTAAGAATATCTTAATAATTTATATGTAAATTTATAATATTGATAATTTTAACACTAAATAAAATATAAATATTATGAAAAAAGTAATTACATTTTTATTCTGTATATGGGTGTTCTCGATAGCTAATGCCAATGTAACCGGTATCGAAAATTCTAATACATATACTATTGAATCTATTACCGTAAATGATGAAATTAGTTCATTATGTAAGGCGGTAATTAAGGGCGATGTAGATAAGGTTAGAAGTTTAATAGCAACGGGGGCGGAGCTTAACGAAAAATCTTTAGGACTAACACCGGCGATGTATGCTGCACGTTACAATAAGGCAGAGGTATTAAAAGTTTTATTGTTGAACGGCGCAAATTTAAACATCAAGAGTGATCAAGGCTACACTGCTAAAGACTATGCCAAGCAATCTAATGCTAAAGATGTATTAGAGGTTATAAAGCAAGATTCTTAAAAATTAGATACTTAAATTTGAAAAGGCCCATTGAAATTTCAATGGGCCTTTTTTTAATTAATACAAAATTCTACTCCAAATAGTGTTCAGGTAAAAGAGTAAAACGCGTTAAAAATCAAATCCGTTTACGGCTCTAACAACGAAGGCATACATTGCCATAAATATCATTAGGGCGCAAAACACCGAGTAGACTTTTAAAAATGTAACCAATATTTCAGGTTTACAGTTTTCAAATGCCTGCACGTACAAGTTTTTGAAATGTGTAATTGTTCCCATTATAGTGTTCTTCTATGATTAAATCATAGCTATAAAGGCAATTAATAAATGGTAAAATAAGCTTGGGACTCACCCAAAGTTACAAAAATATTGGTAGCGTATAGCGAGCACTAGATGAAGTGTAAAAAAAATCGGATTAACCTTGATTTTTATACTTTGCGATGGCTTCTTTTATTTTTTCTATTCTATTTTCTGGATCAGGGTGGGTACTTTGAAATTCAGGAGTACGGTTGGGTCCGCCCGCTGCTTTTAAAATTTCCATAACCGTAATCATTTCATAAGGGTCATATCCAGATTGAATCATAAAAAGAACGCCTAGTTCATCACTTTCCAATTCATCGCCCCTCCCATTTTTTAATAAAGTACTTTGACCTATGCTGCCAACAATACTTCCCATGTCTCCGGCACCAACGGTTACACCCATGGTCGCTGTTTGCCATGTTTGGCTATCAGCTATTCTTTCAGCGGAATGTCTACCTATTACATGACCTATTTCATGGCCTAGTACACCGGCCAATTGAGCTTCGTTCAATTGTGAGAATAAAGCGTATGTAATAAAACATTGTCCGCCTGGCAATGCAAAAGCATTAATGGTCTGGTCATCTGCCAATAAGTGAAAGTCATATTCATATGGCGTTTCCCTAGCGATACTATTTTGAACTAATTTGTTGCCTACCGATGATACAAAAGACTGTAAACGTTGGTCTGGGTAGAGTCCGCCATGTTGTTGAGCCATCTCTGGGGCACTTTGTAATCCTATGGCAATTTCTTGATCAGGAGTCATTGTAATATGCTGTGATCGGCCTGTATAAGGGTTCTCTTCTGTATTGCTGCATTTCTGTATAAAAGCGAAGGCAACAATGGCCAAACCAATGAATATTCTAATTTTCCAACTTCCTCTTCTCATGGTAATGTGTTATAGTACAGGCTCTAATGTACAAAATGCTTATAATAGCTTCCTATTGATATCTAAAATATTATTTTGAATGTAAGACTTTAAAAAGTTCATTGTGAAATGCTCTGCACCATAATAGTCTTCTCTAATTATAATTGAGGCAACATTCTTACTTCTAAATTGCTCAAGCATAGGTATTGATAATGGAGCATAACTATAGTGCCATGGTTCATACTTAAAACCTCTTCTTTTAGGTTCATTGGTGTAAACTAAATAAAAACCATAAGTTTCAGAGTTTTCATCCATCCATTTTTTAAAATCAACATAAGGTCCGTCACCTTCGTACTTATGTGGTACCAATACATCGCCATCTACTTTTCTGTAACCGTCCACAACATCGATATCAGTACCCCAATGATGTCTACTTGTACCGGGTATAGTAGAATATTCAATGATTTTATCAATAGCATCGGTAGGGTTCATGCCATCATCATCTGTATATTTTAGAAACTTACGCTCAAAAATTGCCTCTTGTCTATCGTAGCTTCTATAGCTTGATACAATTTTTAAATCAATACCATCTTTATATGCGGCCTTTTTCATTTCAATAAAAGCATCGTGTGCTTCTTTGCGTAGATTGATACCCTTACCAAAAAGTTCAATATCTTCTTTACCCATAAGCTCTAGAATACCATATTCTTTTTCTTCTTGAATAAATAATGTGGGTGTTAAGGCAAGAGCCAAGGCTGCCGAACTACTTTTATTAATAAACGTTCTTCTTTGCATATCTGAATATTGAGGTTAATGGAGCAAAATATTTGCCAAACTTTATCAAAAGAATAAAACTAGTGAAAGTGGTCAATACATTCCATATTAAAGTAAAAATAGTAAATCTTGTTCTTAAAAGATGTAAGATTAGTTGTCTTCCCTTGTGGTAAGGTATAAATACCCTTGATGTTTGAGATTTATATCATTTAGGGTAACTATATAAAAATAAATACCCGATGGTAAACCTATATTCTTTGCAATGACACCGTTGACATTGGATATTCCATTGAATTCGTTGTTATAATTCTTCATTGAATATACCATTCTACCGTACCTGTTAAAGATTTGTAGGGTATTATTTGGTGAGCCTTCTATACCTTCTATGACAAGAAAATCATTGATGCCATCACCATTTGGCGTCATATAATAATTGTCTAAAGATATGTTCTCAACAGTTTCCAGAAGATCGGAATTACCACCAATGGTTATGATTTCGTAATCACTTGGGATAAAGTCTTCGGAGGTAATAGAACCGCTATTAAAATCTCCCTCTACATTGGTATTGCCCAAATTGACCCATACTTTGTCTATAATGCTCCAACCTACCACTTTTAGGTCTGTAATAAAATCACCATAAAGGCTGGCATTGCTATCTTGGTCCCATGTTAAGGTTACTTTTGATGGAATACTACCTTCTAAATGCCAGAATTCATATTCGCTAACCGATAAAAATTGATTTTCGGTCAAACTGGTATCAAAAGTAGTACCTACAATACTAGGAGTATTAGGGTCTTCAAAATAATAGGCAGCTTTAGTATAATCGTTTGAACTTTCTGAGGAAATGGTCAATGGTCGTAACTTATCGAACTGACCAATGGGGAAGGTGAAGTCGGTTTTATTACTCATAGACGCATAGCCATCTACCTTTGTGGTATTGCCTTCGCCTATATAAAATGAATCGTTTAGAAAATTAATATTGACTTTTGATGTGGTTCTATTGGTCACAACATCACCTGTGATGAAATTCGCATTGTTTAAGACACCCACGGTATTATCAACATAAAGATCATTATCTACGGCAATCTCAAAATCATAGAAAATAGGATTTGATCCGCCAGATATGGTCAAAGCTTTATCCATGGCATAAAAACCCACTAGACCTTTGTTTTGGTTAAAAGCTCCGTTATTTATTACATCCATGTGAAAACCTACAAGTCCGTCATCATGAATTTGGATATTACCATAATTATGTACGGCATCTTGACCGTAGCTGTATATGGTACAGAGAGCAATGCATATGGAATGTATTAAGGTGTAGGTATTTCTCATAAACTTATCTATGTGCTTCATAAATTACAACAACCCCATCTGCATAATTATCTGTATTCAATGTAAAACCTGTAGCGGTGAATGCGGTAACCGTCGCTGTGGTCAAGCCTAATTTATCACCATTTTGGTTGGCGTATCTTACTCCGATACTATGTGAATCTGAAGCATATCTAGAAATATCGTTAATAGAATTTCCGCTACCCCCATTAAAGATTACTTGCTCGGTAATGGAGCCATTATCATCCCTAGCAAATCCTTTCATGCTACCATAAGCGTTAGGTAGACCTGTTTCATTGTTTCTGGTGCCGTTATCGCTGTCAATATTAAAATCCTCTACGTTGGCATAAGCAACAAACGATACTGAAGTTGGTTGAAAAGGAATTCCGCTAACCGATAGTGTACCGGATCCGGATATTCTAAAAGTGCCGGTATAGGTAGTTTTCTGCCCCATTTGATTCCAAGAAATGCCATCAAAAACATATACTTGATTTGTATCCGTATTAAAGACCAATGATCCTTTTGCGGCGTCTGTAGTTGCGTTTATATCAGCCGTTGTGGCATTGGTTAACCCAAGTAATAATCCACTTTCCAATTGGGCATTGGCAATGACACCGGTTAGAAAGATGATAGAATATAGGATGTAATTTTTTAATCTCATTTTTATAAATCTAAAACAGTGAACATAAATTCAGAATCAAATCTTGAACGGTCTGTGCCACCGTTGTCATTATCACCTATGATTACCTCAAAACTAGTTGCGGTTTGGTTAGAGTAGGAAATACCAGGGTCGTCGTTACCAGCACCACCTCTTCCAGGTTGTGTTAACTGAATAATGTAATCTGCATCAGATACCGCACCCGTGGGTAGTGTAACTCTGTAATAACCAACACTGATTCTAGTTACGGTAACTCCAGCTGTTGCTTTGGTGACCCCACCAGCAGCACTTATTTTTCCAATGGCTTTAATTGGACTCATAGAATTTACCCATTCAGTACCGGTAGCTGTTGAAGTTAATACTTGACCAGCGGTACCAGGGGAATCATTTTCATCTAGTATAGCACCTTCCAATTCTAAAGTTTCATTTATGATTACTGATGTGTCACTACTGGTTTCTTCGATTTTCATGGCTTCTATACCACCAACAGAAAAGGCAATTTCGTCAGCTGCAGGTCTAAACATACCAGTATTGGTATCATCATTAAATCGGTATGCGGGTTCATTTTCTGTTCCATTAGAATTTAAAATTCCTTGAGAACGAATTGCTCCTGAAACATGAAGCTTGTTTGTTGGGCTTGAAGTTCCTACGCCCAAACTATTGCTGCTGGAATTCCAGAATAATTGACCGTTATTTTCGGTTGGAGTACCATCTGCTCCAGCAAAGAAAACAGATCCAGTAGTACCGGTATGAGATAAATCTGATAAAGGAACGTCTAAGTCTCCGTTAGAATCAGATATTCTTAAGTAGTCAGTGCCGGCAACATCAACAGTAGAAAAACTAGTGTTGGTTTCATTGGTGGCACTTAAGTCCTCGTCTGCAGTGTTATGTGCGGCAATAGCGGCTGAATTTGATGAAATTGAATTATTCTGAGTTGTTTGCTCCGCTTCCAGATTGTCAATATCTGTTGCATTAGTAGCAATGGAATTGTTCTGAGTTGTTTGCTCCGCTTCTAAGTTATCAATATCAGTTGCATTTGTTGCAATGGAATTGTTCTGTGTTGTTTGCTCAGTTTCCAAAGCATCGATGTCCGCAGTATTTTGGTCCACATCGGCTCTTAATGCCGTGTCGTCATACGCCAATCCGCTGATGTCCACGGTTTGGTCGCCACCAAGGTCGGTCAGGGTAAGGTCGGTACCGTCGAAACTGATACCGGTGTTATATTCGTTGGAATCGCTCA
>NZ_DERI01000013.1:0-3098 GCF_002362375.1 Maribacter sp. UBA3344
TATGTTATATATTTAATTGTTACCTGCAATTTGCCGAAAAAACACTTTTAATCTGAATGTTTGAATGTAGATTTTCTATGGGAAACACCCCAATCAACCATTGCATCAAGAACTGAGAGAATATTTTTACCTGATTCGGTCATTTTGTATTCAATGCGAACTGGCGTTGAATCATAAACGTTCCTTGTTATAACACCATTAAGCTCTAATTCTTTTAACTCCTTAGACAACATTCTAGGCGTAATTTTATCGATATTAGCCTGTATGTCTTTATACCTATAATTACCGTAAAGAATAGAAGCAAGTATAGGCAACTTCCATTTACCACTTATCACGTTTAAAGTATCATTAATCGCCAAAACGTAATGTACAGGACATTTTTTTATCTCAGAAATAGTTAGCAAATCATTCATTGTCAAATATTTTAAACTCTTACTATACAAAAGTATAGCAATACTTATTAATAACTAACTATACTTTAAGTAGCAAATATAGTAAGTTTGTATCATTATTAATGATTAAGAATTAAAAAAATGATTTTAGTAACAGGAGCAACAGGCGAATTTGGTAAACATGTCGTTAAGCAACTAATAGAAAAAGATGTAAAAACATCAGGTATTTCGGTACTTTCCAGAAGTGAGAAAAAGGCAAACATCTTTAAAGCAGACGGAATTACAGTTAAAATAGGAGATTATACCAACTATGATTCTTTAGTAAAAGCCTTTGAAGGTGTCGATAAATTACTATTTGTTTCTAGTAGTGAAATAGAAAATCGTGCCGCACAACATCAAAATGTGGTTAAAGCAGCCAAAGCTACTGGAGTAAGGCATATTGTCTATACTTCATTTATGAGAAATCAGGAGAGAGATGATTCTGCTATCGCATTCTTACAGGATTCACATCTAAAAACCGAAAACTGGATAAAAGAAAGTGGCATGACATATACATTTTTACAGAACGCCACATATTTGGACATGCTACCTATGTTTATAGGAGAACAAGTATTGGAAACAGGTGTAATTATGCAACCTGCACAAAACGGAAAATCCAGTTTAGTATTAAGACAAGAATTGGCAGAAGCAGCAGCAGCAGTATTGACTTCTGAGGGGCACGAAAATAAGACGTATCCATTAGTAAATAATCAAGCGATTTCATACAATGAAGTAGCTGAATCAATTGCTCAAATAAGTGGTAAAGATATCACCTATCAATCGCCTTCACCTGAAGAATATCAGGCTACACTAAAAACCTATGGTATTCCTGATGAATACATTGGATTATTCACTGCATTTTCGGTAGCACAAGCCAATGGCGAATTAGAAATGTCAGACAATTCATTAGAGAAACTTATAGGTAGAAAACCAACAACCGCTAAAGAATTTTTGACCAAAATATACGCTTAAAATGGAGCGTAAAGAGTTTTTAAAGATAGCCGGACTAACAGCATTAAGTATTCCAATGATGTCAGCATTAAATAAATTAGAAAACATAACAGATTCTTTTGATTCTTCTAAGCGAATGCCTGTCCTTTTTTTAGGACATGGTTCGCCTATGAATGGTATTGAAGACAATGAGTTTGTTAGAGAGTTTAAAAAACAAGGGCAGCAATTGGATAAACCCAATGCTATTATTGTGGTTTCAGCCCATTGGGAAACAAACGGAACTTTTGTCACTGCCATGCAAAATCCAAGAACAATTCATGATTTTGGCGGATTCCCTAAAGAACTTTACGAAGTACAATATCCAGCGCCTGGACATCCAAAACTGGCTAAAGAAATTTCAGAATTTATTAACCCAGCAGGAACCGTTCACTTAGATGATAAATGGGGATTGGACCATGGAGCTTGGACCGTAGTTAAACATTTATTTCCAAAAGCAGATGTGCCTGTTATTCAACTTAGCTTGGATTATAAAATGACGCCACAGCAACACTACGAGTTAGCACAACAATTAAAAAAATTAAGAGAAAAAGGCGTACTAATTGTTGGTAGCGGTAATATTGTCCATAATTTAAGAAAAGTTGATTTTAGAAAAATTAATAAAAACTACGGCTATGATTGGGCAATAGAAGCAGATAGTAAAATGAAGAAATGGATTTTGGAGGGAAATTACCAAAATTTAATTGAGTTTAAAAAGCAAGGAGAAGCTTTTAACCTAGCGATTCCAACGCCTGAGCATTATCTGCCTTTATTGTACACATTAGGATTAAAAGACGAAAAGGATAATACCACAATCTTTAACGATAATGCTTTAGGTGGTTCACTGACTATGACAAGTGTGAAATTTGGATAAAAAAAGCAGGTAACACGGTATAAAAGCAATAGCGGTTTGGGGTTCAACTCAAACCGCTTTGCATTTAAATTATTATATTAAAACCCGAAAGGTAAGTGCATTAATTCCGCTACTGCTCTTATACTAACCGTTATGAAAAATTAATACAGCAATATGGACCTGTTTAAGGGATTATTTGACTTATCTAAATTACCAGCAAAATTCTTCGTCTTATTTGCCTTAGTTACAGGCTTCATACTTTTTGCAAATGAATTGTTATTAGAAAAAATTCAATTAGATTCAATTAAAAATACATATGGGCCCATTATTGGATTAGTGTTTGCAATTTCTGCTGGATTAACTCTTTTAAATGTTTTTATCTGGATTGGAAAAAAGATAAATTTCGAGTGGCATTTTTTCCAGGCAAAAGGAAAACTTAGAAAAAGAATTTCTGAATTAGACGATCATGAAAAAGCAATATTTCGCGAATTTATGATTTGTGGCCAAAGATCAATTGAAATGCCATATGATGATCCTGTTGTAGGTGGCCTAATGGATGCAGGGCTTCTTAGAATGAACAGACAATTTGGTGATAGCGCAATAGTTTCTGGAAGATTTGCAGCTCTTTCCATGGGTAAGTATACTGAGAAATATATTCGACCACATCATGTAGATTTACCAAAGAATCCAACTGATGAAGAAAAACAATACATAATTTCAATTAGGCCATCTTGGGCTAGAAAAGGGATTATTAGATAACTTTGCATAACAACGGCTCCTATGAAAAGCCCTAGTCCAGTTCATTAAAGTTCAAATAAAGGATTATT
>NZ_DERI01000020.1:0-2641 GCF_002362375.1 Maribacter sp. UBA3344
CCAAACATTGCAATACTAACAAGTATATCTCTGTTTTTTACCGTTTTCATTATTGTCTGATTAAAATTAATTACGGCATCGTGAGGTTTTCGTTGAAGCAATTCAGATTTTTCGATACCTAGATCGTATAAATACTCTTTGAATGTATTTCCATGGGCGTTTTTCAAATCTCCGTTGCCGTGCTCGTCTAAAATATTATTGATGACGATTTGTCTTTGTTCATAAGAATCGATCTTACTAGCCAATATAAACATGGGCAGTGAAAAAAATAGTACGGCATCTAAAAACCTAATTTGGGTTTCCTGAAATTTTTCTAGGGATAATCTGCCATCTACGAGCATTTCAAAAAATGGCTGTTTATTAATAGGGGTTTCTAATTTCAGTTTTTCTATATATTTATTCACTTAAATTTCTCCAGTTGAGATACATAATATACCTGATTTGCGTAAGTTAGGGGCAAACGGAGAAAAAGAAAATATTTTGCATCGGGTGTTAGTCTGTATTCCATGGTCTTGGAGCCATAGAATTTTTTTTTCATCTCGAACATCTATTGAAAAACAAGCTAGCCCATTTGTTCTATTCATTATCTTTTCAAGTGCTTTCTTCAAGGATCCCTCCCTCATCCTTGTTAGTAAATTTGGATGTAAATGGCCTAGTGGAAGTAGAGAATTATCTGTGGTTGAAATAATATTTTTTATACCATCGTTCCAAAGTAAATCTTCGTGTCTGTGAGGGCTAAGATTTATTTGTTCTAAGTCTTGATCTGGAAAATCGTCAAATTTCAATCTAGAAATTTTTTTCGGGTCCACTATGTATATGTTCATTTCTGCGACTCCGTTGGCCAATTTACCTAGATGCGGTCCCTTGAATGCGGTATTTACGCCTTGTCCACCGCGTTGCATGGTGCAGTAATATACAAAATCCCACCCTTGAAAATCCTTTACTAGAGGCCAGCGAATAAAGAGATACCAAAGGGCCTTTTGATGAATCCCCTTTTTTCGAAAATCAGGGCTTAACTTTAAATCAGCAGCATAGAGTCCCGTATAATCTTTTTCACCAAAGGTAATTTGTTTCCATACTCCAGCGATGCTTCCTACAACCGTATTATTATTAGTAATAATTAAAAACCTTACTTTGATTCCTTGTTGTAAAAAAAAGGAGTAATAGGTATCCCCATGGTCAATAGTAAAACCACCCACTCCATCCTCTAGAGGATATTCGATTTGCTTTTCCAAAGCACGTAGCTCAGGAACAAATGGTTCGATACCTGTTTCATCAACTATATGATACTGCAAATTCATTTTTTGATGTATAGTCGAAAATGGTCATAGAACATACTTCTATCATGGGTTTGCCAATATGAGTCAAATGATTTATCTTCTTTAAAATGGGTTTTGAATATATCTATCCAATCTTTATGATTGTTTAATTGCCGGAGCAGAACAGGCGACCCCGCCTTTAACTGTGAGAGATAGTCGGCGCATTTCTCTACAAATTCGATTTCACTCCAGTCAAATAAATTGGATAGACTCACAAAATTATATGATGAAATATCTGGTACATCGTATAGAGTGCCCTCAATGAATTCCAATTCTTGATTAAAGCCAGGAGTCATATATGGGAATGCGGCTTCAGATGAATAATAACCCTGAAAAACATGCTGTAAAAAAGGATTTAAATAGGAATCTGTTTTTTGAAACTCATCCATGATCTTTTTTTGAAAATATTTTATATATGTTCCGGGGATTCCCTGCTTGGTAGCCTGATCGCTAAATACTGCTTCGATGGACGTGTCATTAAAAACATCCGCAAAGGGCTTACGAATATTCACGTGCTTTTGCCAAGCCTGTGTCAGAAACCTTCTTTTTTTATTGGACGTGGTATTGTTAAAAAATATTTCCAGGTTATCGTTACCTGATACCTTTTGTATAAAAGATTCCCGTAAACGTTGGAACATCTGTTCGAATTCTCCAGCCTGGTTCAGACTGGTGTCGTTTTGTTTCCCGATATTCAATGCATCAAAATCAGATACGTTTACTGCCATTATTTTTTTTTTGACGTGACTGAATTGGTATGGGTTCAGATCAAATGCTGTGATAGATAGATAGGAATAGAGGGCTTTTAATGATAGTGGAACACACCCACCACTGCATATGGTGAGCATACGCCCAGGCCTAAATTGTTCTATGATATGGGCTTCGACAAGATGGTCTTCCCGAGTCACAGCGAACAGCAAGGTTGAAAATAGAGACATGGATAAGACTATATGTTTAGATTAAACTCCAATAAAACATTTTTACATTAAAAATGGTATTTTACTTTTATGTGTTCTCCTAAAACTGATTAAGGATTAAAATACAATGATTTAACCCAACCTGCATCTTGTTTAGACATTTTTTCACCTAATGTAGCTGCGGTGGTAACCTGGTCTAGATTACGCTGACCAAGTAGGACACAGCCTGATGATACGTCTGTTAATAGTGCATCAATTATTCCGCGCATCACTGGATATGGATGATCAGAAAATCTCTCCTCAAGTAAGATCTTATTTTCCTGCATTTTTTCAATTACATTTATTTTAGTAAAATCATCTACATTGGCGCGAAAATCCACAGCACCAAATGTTACGGGCTCTATGTAT
>NZ_DERI01000010.1:0-150188 GCF_002362375.1 Maribacter sp. UBA3344
GATAAGTAGCTGTGGTTAAATTAGAATTGGTTATGTCGTGCCTGTTTTTCGACGCCCCGAAAAACAACAAAGGCTTTATCCATTATAAACCCCTTAAAATGTGTAAGACAGCGGTTTGGTTTTTAAGGATTTTCGAGTGAGGGCTCAAGAAGACCGCGCCGAAAATCCTGTTAAGAAAACCGAAGTGAAGACTTTCCGATGAAAAGCGGACTTAATTCACAATTTTGGCAAAGGAATGAAGTGTTCCTTCCCAGAGCATCGGGAAGGGTTAACGGAATGGAAAGCTGAAATTGGGGATTGTGTCCAAGATATTTATAGGGAAGCTCTTTTCCCGAAATGTAGCTTTTTGGGGAATGTAGGGGAATGTGCTGAATGGATTATGAAAATGAATTTTCCTTTTCCGTTGGATTTAAAGCGGACTTGACTTTGAAGGTGTAGCTTGGAATGTAGTTTGACCGCTTCCTGACATTTCTCGGGAATGAGCGGGCAAGTGGAATGGAAAACGGAAGCTTTGAAGTTGTGTCCAAGACTATTGTAGGGAAGCGTTTTTCCCGAAATGTAGCTTTTAGCGGAATGTAGGGGAATTTGCTGAGTGGGATTATAAATGTAATGGCATAAAAAAACCTCCCTACCAAAGTAAGAAGGTGTTTTTGTTTCCAATTTAAACCGATTATTTATTTAAAATATATCTTTTAATTAAATAATAAATTTCTTACTTAAAAACTTGAAATGCCCATACGATTAATAAAAAACCAACTCCTGTTATTGCTGGGGCAGGTATTTTCATTACTATACCAACCACTATCATCGCAATCGCAGTTAAGCCTAGCAAAACACTTATCAAATCTATTTTTTTATTACGTGTCATATTTATCTTTTTTTTAAAATAATTAAAATTTTAATTAATGTGGCAGATGTTTTCTTAAGAGTCCATAACCAAACGTACCCAACAGCGCTCCACCAATGACCACGAGAATAGAAAGATAACCCGCTCCTGCTAATACATACATAGGACCAGGACAAGCACCTGCAAGAGCCCAGCCTAACCCAAATATAATACCACCAATTAAATATCGAGCGACACTTTTGTTTTTAGGTTTTAGTCTCATTTCGCTACCATCCAACGGCTTTATATTCATTCTTTTAATCACTTGAACGCCAATTACACCCAACACTAAAGCTGACCCAATAATTCCGTACATATGGAAACTGCCAAACTGAAACATTTCATAAATACGAAACCAAGAAGCAGCTTAAGATTTAAACATTATTATTCCGAAGAAAATACCAATTGCTAAATATGTAATATATCTCATTCTTTAAAAAATTAAGGGGTAAATTAAATGAACCATTACAAGTCCACCGATAAAGAAACCTATGACAGCAATTAAAGATGGTAATTGCAAGTTACTTAATCCTGATATTGCGTGACCCGATGTACAACCACCAGCATATCGCGCCCCAAAACCAACCAGCAATCCACCTACTAAAAGTATAATAATGGTAAAAGGATCGGATAGTGCTTCGGTTGAAAAAATCTCTGGTGGCATATAGCTTTCGCCACCACTTGTAATATTGTAGTCGTCCGATAGTTGTTGGGCAACTTCAGGATTGATTTCCACCGTATTGTCACTCATAAAATTCGAAGCTATGAAACCACCTATAATAGCTCCAAGAACGACCATTAAATTCCAGCGCTCTGCTTTCCAATCGAACTTAAAAAAATCTGCTGCTTTCCCTGCGCCTACAGCAGCGCAAGCAGTACGTAAATTTGACGACATACCAAATTGCTTTCCAACGAACAATAGAATAAACATCACAAGTGCGATAAGTGGCCCTGCTACATACCAAGGCCAAGGCTCATAAATCCAATTCATCTTTTTTATTTTAAGGCAAATATCAAATTTTCCTAATGTGAATACGGTAACCTTTGTTACACTGCTTAAATATTTATTTAAAATTAGTTTATCAACGTTGGGTAACAATTGTTACAGTTCCTGTTTATTCATTTACCTATTTTTGTGTCAGCGTGAAAAATAAAACTTACATAGCGGTATTTCTTACATTCATCTTTATGGCAAAATTTTTTGCTATTGATGCGAATGGTTTGAACACTATTTTCAGCGGAAATGACATAACATTTGTAAAATCGAATTGTAAAAAGAAGAATTCCCCGAAACAGTCAAATCAGAAAACAGAATTTTCGCAAAATGATTTCAGCGCGTCACAACTTGTTACGTTAAGTGGTTTTTGTACCTCGCAGTTTCAATTTGAGCTGTTCACTTGGGAAACAAATATCTCAAAACCCATTGCAGTTTTTAACGAACATTTCACTTCAATATTAAGTTATCGCTATTTAGATAACGATTCTCCACCACCTCGCTTGGCTTAAATCCATTACTTTTTTTAAAAATTAAAAGTCGGTGCAGCCGTAATATTTTTTCGAGCTTAAGCAATTAAACCAAAGGAAATAGTACGGCTAGACATCGCACAAAATCAATTTTATTTAACGTATTTATAATGACGACAAAAATTTTAATCAGTCGCCGTTCCATACAGTTATTGCGCGTATTAGTCAGTGGAATATTTCTCGTAGCAGGTTTTAATCATTTGCTTGAAACTGAAAAAACCGCAATGCGAATTGAACGGGCAAGCTTTAAGGGTATCGCGCATTTGTTTGGCGAACCCCAATGGCTCATCATACTATCTGGTATCGTTATGATTTCGGCAGGCTTCCTATTTCTTGTGGGATATAAAACCAAATGGGCGGCAATGGTATTGATGGCAGTTTTAATACCAATTACATTAACGGTTCAGGTTGGACAAATCACAACCCTTGGGCCACTATTCAAAAACATAGCAATTCTCGGTGGACTTCTTTTTTTCGTACTGAATGACACCAATAATCTTTTAAAATAAATCAAAATGAAAACAATTTTTTATAGTACCGTAGTAATAGTAATGACTCTTTTTACGAGTTGTAGTTCTTTAGCGCAAAACACTGTAGATACAAACAAAAATAATTATGTGGTACTCACTAAAAAAGTGCCCCAATTAGAACCAATAGTTTTAACTGCGGAATCATTAAAAGAGGAAGATGGTAGCAATTTTGGTCAGTTTGAAGTTATCATTTGCGGCAAGGAAATTGGCGATATTACAGATAGTTCTAAAATGAACGACTTTATAGAGCGTGCTGAAAATGCTGGTGTACAATTGGTGGCCTGTGGTTTTTCGCTCAATAAATTCAAAGTTGATAAAACGAAAGTACCCAAAGAAATGAAAACCGTCGAAAATGGTATTCTATACAATTTTCAACTTCAAAAAAAAGGATATAAAAGTTTAAGCCTTTAAAGTAAATAAAATGAAAAATAAGAAAACAAATAGTTTGAGAAATTCTTGGATTCAATACGGAATTATGGCCATAGTGGCCATTACACTTTATGCAACAGGTTTACATACAGAAGTTATTGGTTTTGCACAACGAGGACTACTTACTACTGGTTTAATGAACCCTGATGTAGCCGAAATTGCACAAGTAAGAAATAATAAAAACAACGACGATGAGGCATCAATGCCAAATCTTACCAAAGCAGATTTAAACCTAAAATTAATCGACGCTGAAGGCAAAACAAGGTCATTGGAAGAATTTAAAGGCAAGGTAATATTCTTAAATTTTTGGGCAACTTGGTGTCCGCCTTGTATTGCCGAAATGCCGAGCATCGATAAATTACACGAAGAAATGGGTGATGAAGTTGCTTTCGTAATGCTATCATTCGATGATGATTTTGAAAAGGCTAAAGCTTTTGATAAACGCAAGGGTTATGATTTACCCATTTACGCTCCTGCAAGTGATCTTCCAGCTATGTATCAATCATCCTCTTTACCCACTACCTATGTTATAGATTCAAGAGGAAATTTAGCGCTGACACATAAGGGAATGGCAGATTATGACAATGTAGAGTTCAAGAATTTTTTAAAAGGATTGAAATAAACTTATTAGTCACTATAATATAAAAACCGCATCAGAAAATATTTCCAATGCGGTTTATTTTAATTAGTGCTTGAAACTATTTAAAATCTTCAATGTCATCACTTAAATCATATACTTTTATGCCTTTCAATTGTTTTTCAAGAATACTACTTCCTGCCGCACTTCTATAACCACCTGCGCAGTGCACAACAATAGGTTTGTCCGTTGAGATTTTATTTGCAGAATCTCTCAACTCATTTAAAGGATGTGAAATGGCGCTGTTAAAAAACTTCCCTTCTTCTACCTCGCTTGGGTTACGTATATCAACGATGGTGTAGTTGTCAGGATTTTTTTTGAAGTCTGCTAAATCAAGTTTTTCAGATGCCACAAGATTTTCTTCTGAAAGCGTTATCACTTTCTTCAGAAGTTTTTCATAACCTATTTTTGCGACGCGATGCAACAAAACGTCTTTGTTCTCCTTATTGTCAATAACCAAAGTATATTCTTCAGTTGGTTCAACAATAGAACCTAACCACGTTTCAAATTTTGCGTTATCTGAAACCGCTTGAATGTTGATACTACCTTTTAAATGTCCTTTTTTAAAGGTTGCTTCATCTCTCATATCGACTATCAGACCTTCCCCTGTTGTGTTTTCAGCAAACGGAACTTTCCCAATCGAAGGCTTTAAATCATCTGCACCTCTCTTATTCATATCAACGTCGTAGCCAAAATAATGAGGAATGAATGGTTGTCCATCTAATATGGTGTCCATAAACTCTTCTTTAGACTGCTCTTTAAAAGCCCAATTGCCCATACGCTCATTGCCTAACGTACTACTGGCCGCATCGCTCAAATTCTTTCCACAAAGCGAACCTGCACCGTGAGCTGGATAAACAATAGCATCATCTGGTAAATTCGTAAATTTATTCGTGATAGTTTCGTACATCATTTCAGCAAGTTCTTCACGTTTTGCTTTCATATTTCCAGCCTTTTCCCGTAAATCAGGACGACCTACGTCGCCTATAAAAAGAGTGTCTCCAGTAAAAAGCACGGTTTCATTTCCTTCTGTTGCAATAATGGTAATACTATCTGGCGAGTGCCCTGGGGTATTTATTGCTTTCAAGGTTATATTTCCCAATGAAATAGTATCTCCTTCGTCAAAAGATTGGTATGGATAATCAGCTCCCAACTTTTCACTATTGTAAATAGTTGCACCTGTTTTTTTATGGATTTCAAGATGTGAACTCACAAAATCTGCGTGTGGATGGGTTTCGATTACTGCAACGATTTCTGCTTTGTTCGCTTTCGCAAAAACGTAATATTGCTCTGGCTTTCTTTCGGGGTCTATAATTGCCATTTTTCCTTCACTGATAATAGCATAAGAATAATGAGCCAATGGTTTATATTCAAATTGTTTAATATTCATAATGTCTAAATTTTATATAAAAATAAAAAAAGCTACAGTCAATAGTTGTAACCTTTGATACATAACTTGTTTTTACTTCAGTTTTTTCAATCTACAGAATTGAAAATTCTGTACTGTGTTAAAGGGTGTTATATGGTCGGTGGTAAGGCAATCTTCTTTTTTAAAATGATTCTTGAATTTTTTAATTAGTTCTTGCTCATTATATTGAGAAATTTTTAGACCACTACATTTTGTGGGACCATTTTTTGAAAACGTGCCAATTATCAAACTATCACTTACAAAATTTGCAACGATAGCTTGATACCGTTCAATCTCTTCTTTCAAAGTTAAAAAGTGAAACGCTGCCCTGTCGTGCCATAAATCATATACCACATCAGGTTTAAAAGTAGAAATATCACTTACAATCCAAGTTACTTTACTTGCTTTGTTGCCCAAGCGTTTTATGGCTTTATCGAGTGATTTTACAGAAATATCAAGTACCGTT
This sequence comes from Maribacter sp. UBA3344, assembly GCF_002362375.1. Lineage (NCBI taxonomy): Bacteria > Pseudomonadati > Bacteroidota > Flavobacteriia > Flavobacteriales > Flavobacteriaceae > Maribacter > Maribacter sp. UBA3344. The sequence goes on from NZ_DERI01000010.1 coordinate 5,881, forward strand.
ATATTCTTATAACCTTCTTCAAGCAAATAATCTACAAGCTTGCTATCGCCTCCACCTATATCAATTATTTTTGCGGTTTTAGGCAATCCAGCATCCTGAATTAAATTTAATGAAGTCTCTGGTTTTTCCTGTGTCCAACTTACTTGGTTTGGGGTTTTGTTTTCGTAAACCGAATCCCAATGTTGTTTTATAGGTGTCTTTAACATTTTATTAATGGTTATCCTTTAAATGGCCAGCCCATATAGCCGCCTTGCAAATCATAGATTTTGGTAAAGCCCATTGCTTTGAGTTTGCCTGCTGCTTGTTGACTTCTGCTTCCAGAGCGACAATACAAATAGACAGGTTGCTCTTTGTCTAACTTCTCAAATTCTTCAGTAAAATTTTCTTGCTGGAAAAAATCGATATTTAAAGCTGATTCGATAGCACCAGCCTTAAACTCATCTGCTGTGCGAACATCTACGAGTTGCACATCTTTTGACTTGATTGCATCCTTAAAATCGGAAGGATTTAGAATTTTTATTGTATCATTTTGTTGTGCATTTGCACCAAAGAGTGAACTAAAGAGGGTCATAATTATAATAATATTTTTCATTTGATATAAAACTTTAAGTCAAAGATATACTAGTGAAAGAAGGAAATTTGTAACCTATGTTACCAAAGAGCTATTTAGTATTGTTTTTAAAAGGAAAAACCAATTGACCTTTAAAATCTTCTGGAAATGTCTCATCCCCTTTAAAGCCAATTTCCAAATCTTTACCACTTTTGGGAACATACGCAGTGCCGAAGATGTAGTCCCATATGCTCAAGGTAAGTCCGAAATTCATACCATATTTATGCTGTCTTGGAAGTTCCTTAGCGTGATGCCAAATGTGCATTCTCGGATTGTTAAATATGAATCCAAGTTTTCCGTAGCTCCAATCTAGATTTGCGTGATTTAAATGACCTACAAAAACCGAAAACATATGAATGATAAAGAATTGTTCTATCCCAAAACCTATCATAGCCAATGGGATATATTGTAGGGATTTATAGACTATGGTCTCCATAAAATGAAACCGAAACTGTGCCGCAAAGCCCATTTCTTTAACGCTGTGGTGTACTTTATGAAATTTCCATAACCAAGATACGCGGTGCAACAACCTATGCACGTTCCATTGGACAAAATCTGCAATTAAAAACATAATCAACAATTGCGACCATTCTGGTAGCGATTGAACTTCAATAGCCACTATATTGTTTATACCAAAACTACTAAGAAAATCATCGAATAGGGCGACTCCTACATTTGATAAGGCGTTGTAACCTACAAGAGAAAATAGGAAAAAGTTAAACAGTATATAGAAAGCATCCAGCCAAAATCCTTTTCTAAAAATAGGTTGTTTTTTTCGCCAGGGAATAATGATTTCCAAAGTGAAAACCATCAAAGAAAGCCCAATAAGCCAATAGAAATAGTTGGTCCAAGAGGGGTTTGATATTTCATAAACAAGGTAGTTCCAATAGCCAATAAAAGATTCTATTATTATGTCAATGTATTTTTCCATCCTTGTATTTTACATTGTTAGTTCTTTGTAGATAATATAAATACCCATTACAAGAACGAACCATCCAAATGCTTTCTTGAGTTTCTTTCCGTCTATAAATTTATTGAGCCATATCCCAATAAAAATGCCCACAACTGAAATTGCTGTAAAAATAAGAAGGAATGGCCAGTCAATATTCAAATTCTGAACATCGCCCAAAAAACCAATCAGAGATTTAATCGCGATTATTAAAAGGGACGTCGCAACTGCTTTTTTCATTGGCAATTTTGCTAAGAGAACTAAGGCAGGTATAATTAAAAAGCCACCGCCTGCACCTACTATACCTGTAATAGTTCCCACCACCAAACCTTCTATAATTATTAAAGGATAGTTATAGGTTATTTGAGCTTCCTCGTCAATTTCTTTTCGCTTGTTTCGAATCATTGAAACAGATGCGAGCAACATAATAATGGCAAAAAAGAGCATTATGGCCAGGTTCTTCGTGACCATAAAACTGTTTACACTAAAAAGTTCTTCAGGAATAGCAGGAATTAAGAATGCCCGAGTAAGATAAACAGCTATAAAAGCTGGGACAGCAAAAATGATGGCCGTTCTATAATCCACCATCCCTTTCATCATATTTTTAATTGCGCCAATAAGAGATGTTGCTCCCACCACAAATAATGAATATGCTGTTGCAATTACTGGGTTAAGCGCAAGTGCATACACCAAGATAGGAACGGTAAGAATTGAGCCACCACCACCAATCAACCCTAATACAAGTCCTATCAAAAGAGCACCTACGTAACCTAAAATTTCTACGATTTCCATTTGTTCAGAAAATTATGGAACAAATGTACGTGTCGGTATGTTCAAAGTCTGTAACTGTTGTTACAGGACTTCAATAAAACTGCGGTGCAATTTTAACTTATTGCTATTTTCCATTTTCTTCAGCAGGCGTGAAATTACCACACGACTGGTATGCAGGTCTTGTGCAATCTCTTTGTGAGTCGAGTATATGTGTTTGCTATTTAATATTTCCATTTTATCCTGAAGATATTTTTCCAATCGCTCATCCATATTATTAAACGCAATATTGTCTATACTGTCCAACATTTCCATCATTCGGTTATGGTAACTGTTGTAAACAAAATGTCTCCAGGTTTTATAAGAACTGGACCACTCTTCCATTTTGGCAACTGGTACTTTAAGAATCTTGACATCAGTCTCTGCAATCGCGTGTATTTCACTTTTTGTGCTTCCCAAACAACAATTCATTGACATCGCACAGGTTCCTCCTTCTTCTAAATGATAAAGCAATAACTCATTTCCGTCATCATCAGGACGCATTATTTTAATACTACCTTGAATTACCAATGGTATAAAATGGATGAATTGTCCAACTCTAATTAAGTCTTGACCTTCAGAAATTTGACTAAATTCCCCAACCTCAATCATCTCGCTGATTAGGGCAGGTTCAAACTGACTAAAATATGTGGTTTTAAATAATTTCTCCAAAATATACTTTATGGTCGTGTAAATTTATTATCATCAAATTTAAATAGAAAAAAATCCATCCGATCACTTTACACACTTTTTTCTTACAGGATAAGTTTGAATGCCCTTGATAGCCCATTTTTTAATGGTAAAATTTAGTGACACCTTAGGGAATGATAAATCAAAATCCAGTTTGAGGTACTGGACAAACCTTTATTTAATTTATGCCATAGCATAGACTTCATCAAACAGCTTTTTATCTAACCGCTCTTGTTGTCCGAAGCTTTTCTTCAAAACGTTATGAAGTACCGAGTTGAAGGCATTGTAACCCAACCATAGATTTGGTTCTTCATTGAGCAACAAGGCTTCATAGTTTAAGATTTCGATGACCTCACGAGATTTTTTCGACGGGTCGCTGTTCTTATCGCTACATTCATACCGAAACAGTTTTGTTTTGTCAAGAATCGCTTTTACAAATTCCTGAGTATCGATGATTTTAAATTCCTTCATCTTGTCGAACTTCTTGGTAATGGTGTAGAATTCATTATCCAGAAACTTATCGAATAGATTGTTCAGCCTTGGCATAATCAAGTGCGTATTGTTCTTACTATGTTTGATGGAAAACTCAATTTCTGCTTGTGAAACGTGCAGTCCGTTTGAACATACTTCTCTGTAAAATCCGAAGTGTCCAGAGGTCTTTTCACTTCCGTCATACGAATTCTTGAACCGAAGCATCGGCAATATCAAGTCCTTATGGTTCTTAACCGTAAACTGGCTTTTGTCGTCGATAATAAAGTCTGTAATAAAAGACCTGTCATTTTTGTTTATAGTGCGTTTGTGGAAGTTCAGCTGTGCATCGGTCAGCATTTCTTCAGCTTTCTTGAAGAATAGTTGATTTGGAATGTGGCCATAGCTGTTAGAGACCACATTGACGATTTTGCCATTAGAGATTATGGCATTTTCAAGCCCTCTTCGGGATTCCATCTGGGTCAGAGTTTTTAATGATTTCATTTCTGATGGAACAAAGATTTCATCCTGTTGCAAATTTTGTAAATACATAGCTTTTGAATTTAGATTAAACATTTTCTGATAATACTCGGTAATAGTTGGGATGCTTATCCCTGTAATAAGCCAAGTGACTTTCGCCACTATCAATGTCATAATTTTCACTACTCGACTGATAATGCTTTTCAGCTTCTTGTAGCGAAATTTTAGGTTTTTCAGATACTCGTTTCATAATGATATATTTTGATTAAACAATATTTGAGCAGTACCCAAACGGAAGCTAAAATCTCAGCTCAAAAGGAAACGGAATAAATAAGCGTAGGATGTTGCGTTGGCTTTATGCCGTAGTCTTTTGATGGGTGTATTTTACGAGTTTACCTTTGCGCTAACTATTGATTGATAACCACTTCCTTGTAAATACATCTTTTAAAAAACTATCATAAAAAAGAAAAAGGGCCAGCACGAATGCCGACCCTTTCTCAAACAACAAAAGCTAATCGTTGAGTTCCTGAATTTGTTTTTCAAGAACTGTGATGCGCTCTTTCAAACGTGCTTCACGCTTGTCTCTCTTTTCGGCATATTCTTTTTCAATGCCGGCAATCTTGGATTTGTAATACCCTTGCATCGCATTGTAGAATGAAATGTTCGTCAGATTGTTGACGTGATTGCTTTCGCCAAAATGAACTTGCTTTGTGAGCATATAGCGTATCAACTTGTGAAAGATTTCCTTTTTGAAATTCTTCTTGAAATTCTCGACCATTTCAACTTTGGTCATCTTTGAAGTGTCGCCCAAGAACTTTGAGAAATACTTTTGTTGGCTCATATAGTCCACATTGTTCTCAAATAGCGATATCGAGAATGCCGCCATTTCATCTGTTGAAAGTGTCTTCTTCGTATCGATATATTTCGTCTCACGAATCATTTCTACAACTTCTTCAAACTGCTTGTTGTTCTCTATTTGCTTCTTACGGATTTCTCTTTCGTTGATTTTAACGATTTGTTCTTTAGGCGTACAATCTGCCATTTTCCTATTGGCCAATGGTGCCGAATATTCCGTAGAATCGTTCTTTGATTTTTCAACAATTTTTAGAAAAATTTCTTTGTGCTGGAATGAATCGGGATGGAACACAATACCGTTTTTAAATCCATCTTCTTTTGCTGAATTGAATTTTTCTAATGCTTCTTTATAATTCTGCATTGCTTCATCCAATTCTTCCTTTAATTCATCTTCAGAATAATCGTAATGTTGATATTCTTTCTGAATAGCTTCGATTGTTGGCTCAATCGGATTCTCTATAATTTCAACATCGTCCAATAGATAGACTTTCAATTTGTTTTTTTCCAATTGTGATATAATGAGCTGATTGTTCTCGTCATCTGCCCAATACTGTCGTATTTCAGGGATTAAAAGGATATTCTCTTTCTTGGACTTTTCAATCAGGTTTAAGAACGATTTACTTTTCTTAGTTTCAAAACAGGCTGCTTTCGTGCAGACCATTTTACCCTCGCCGAACAGATTGCCTTGATTTGCCGCATTGAACGGACATTCTATACAAGACCCAGCTTTTGGGACCAATTTTTTATCGGCTACATCAAAAGATGTTTTTTCCAAATCATAGGTCTGGTCTTTAATCATCCTGTTTATCTGATGCGCATTAAAATCCTCGCCCATCGTTTCCAGCATCATCTGCTGTTCTTCGGGTTCAAAGAGCGCTACACCTACACCCAATGAGATTGTCATTTCGCCATTGCGTACAAAGTGCTTGAAACCGTCAATCAATCCTGCCAGTTTAAGTCGCTGTCTGATAAAGTTATCCGTTCTTCCCAACCGTTTTGCAATTTCGGTAGGCGCATATCTTTCGCTTAAATAAGCAATCGCCTCTGCTTCTTCGGTTGGCTCAACATCCTGTCTTTGTAGATTTTCGATGATTTGAATTTCCAGAACATCATTGTTCTTGTATTCCCTAAAGATACACGGAATTGATTTCTTGTTGGCCAATTTACTGGCTCGATACCTCCGCTCCCCCATTACGATGATAAAATCGTTTCCAGATTTTCGGACTGTAATAGGTTGCAGAACACCGTGCTTTTTGATACTTTCTGAAAGCTGCTTTAACGCATCCTCATTAAAAGTCTTCCTGGGCTGCATCGGGTCGGGAATGACCTTTGCAATTGATAGGTTCTCAATCTGAAGCCCAATCGCTTTTTGTGTCAATTTTTCTTTGACTTCTTTCTTGGCGGCCGTAATTTTTTTACCGCTCTTTCTTGTGGTACTCGCTTTTGTTGTCATAATACTCAAATTTTAGATTAAACAATATTTGAGCAGAAACCAAACGGAAGATAAAATCTTGGCTCAAAAGGAAACGGAATAAATAAGCGATGGAAGAGACGTTGGCTTTATGCCGTAGTCTTTTGATGGAAGTATTTTACGAGTTTAAATTGCGGTCATATTGTATGATAATAAACCCCCTTAGTTAAATTTTTATTTTCAATTCATTGGTAATATATTAGTTTAATATTTATTGGTAATAAATGTTGTTAATTGAAAAGAATTATTATTTTTGCATCAGGCGAATCAAATTGAACTACAACTCACGAGAATTAGTTCACAAATCGTCAACATAGATAAAAATATTTGGCAGAAGTGCCACAGCGACAGGGCTCGCCAAGCAAGGTTCGAGTCCCGTCCAGACCGCAAATACAAATCCTAATTAGTTACTAATAACTAGTTAGGATTTTTGCGTTTATAGCGTGTACGGTATTTGTACGGTAAATCTTTTCCTAGCTAAAATTACACTCATATTATTTCTACAAGCTGTCCGTCCATAGAGACAAGATGATACAATTGGTAATTTTAAATACTCGATTATATCGGAGGCTATTCACAATTATCCAAGATTAAATATTCTATTGACCATCAACAGAAACTCCAAATTGTAAAAAAATCTACCTTATGTTATCGTAAGTATGTTGGTTAAGCAGAGTAATTTTCTAAAACTTACCCGTCCGCGGGGCAAGCAATAATCTCTGTAGGACCTAATCGAAACGGACATTCAGATGGCAAGTATATTGATTTGCTAAGATTATTAAACCAATATTCTCAAAACTAAACAAATAACATATGTCATTGATTTATGATTGCACTACATGAAAATAAAAAAAATTGTCGTTTTAATTACATGGAAAAAGTAGCTAACACATTCCTGCGTTAAAAAGAAATAATACGTAGAAGTAAAACATGTTGTGAATACCCGTGATTATGTTTTTAAAAGCAATGAAATTATATTTTCGTCGTTAAACCAATTTAACAAACAATCAAATTATGCTTAAAAAACCTATTGCACTTTTTTTATTGACCTTGTCCTTTTTAGGATGTTCCAAAAATGAATCCGATGATTCGCCTAAAACTCCAGAAGAGGAGGTTTTGAGTGATGCCAAAGAGATTATTTCATTTAAGATTAGTATTGACAATGAAGATTATACGGCGGCAATCAGGAACGACAGTATCTTTTATACTTTTCCTCCTACCACGGATTTAACTGCTTTGGCACCGATAATCACTTATTCCGAATTGGCGGATATAGATCCAGCTTCGGAGGAAACGGTAGATTTTACAAGTCCGGTTAAATATACGGTAACAGCTGAGGACGAATCCCAAAAGGAATATACGGCCGTATTGGACAAATCTGATCCCGAAAATGAAATTACATTGGTAACTTTTGAGAATTCGGGTAGTTATAGCACAGGTTTTTACGGGCAAAATCCGGCAGATATAGATACATTGTACTACACGTTCACCTTTGCCGATATAACAGATTTAACAGCACAGATCGAGGTTTCTGAAGGATCTACTTTGGAGCCTGATCCCGCCGGAATAACTGATTATTCTTCTCCGGTCAAATATACAGTGACAGGAGCCGATGGTTCAACAAATGAGATTCTTGTTTTGGCTAAGAATCGGCCACTTCAAGAAGTGAGAATAGATGGTTTTGTTTCAAGTGAATTTGCTGATGTGCCTTTAGGAGGCGATATAACGTTCGAGGTGAATGAACTCACACCTTATCGCGATAGTATCCAAGTACGGTTGTTCAGTGATTTGGAGTCCTTTGACCTTGAGGTAAAGAGTATTAATGAAGAAACCAATGAAATAACGGCAACCCTACCCGATTCCTATATAAATAACAGATTTGCACTTGAAGTTTCGATAGCACGTGAAAATACCGATGAATCTGACGGATTTAGGTTACTTAAAGGAAAATCGAATTTCACAAGGGTAGTAACCCCTTATAACGATGGCAATCCAATACCTGTTGAGAAAGCAATATGGCCGGGACATATTTTTGATTTGTTTGTATATATAAAGGATGATGCTGTGGATGATCATGAATTTTTCCTTTTAAAGGGTGGGGTCTATTATGAATTGATTAAAAAAGATGAGTATAATACATCCATTACATCAGGGGTTAGGGTTGAAATGCCGGAACTTCCAAATGTATTGCCGGCAGAAGGTACCGACTTTAAATTGGTCATACGAAATGCCGATGGGGATGAAGTATTTGACCTTGTCAATAGCGAAGGAAACAAAATAGAGGTTGTTTTTGCCAAGGAACCGGTAGTTAATTCTATAAGTACTACTTCGGTGCGCAAAGATGGAACTTTTAAAATATTGGGGGAAAATTTGTTTAATGGTCCAGTTATTGGTTATGCCAACTCAAACTTTTTAAGGAAAAGAAGTAATGTGTTGCTAAGTGATGGTATGGGTAATTACTATTATGTTTATAGTGAAGAAGTAGATGCTAACGGAAACCTTATCGTTGATCTTTCAACTCGCCAATACATGCCAACGGGAACCTATAACGTGGCTTATTCCAGTAACTATACGATTTATCCCTTAGAATACATCGGTTATAGCATTACTATTACACAACTGCCTTCAGAGCACCCAACTTTAGAGGTTGCTGAGTCAAAGCTATATAGCGATAGCAATGCTACTTCTGCAAAACAGATTCTTTTGACTTTTAATGAAGATATTGGGGATTATACTATAAAAAGAATCGTAACAGGTAAACATGAAAATGTTGTTGTAGAGAATTATTTCACTTATCCCACCACGGTATTAACAGGGGCTTTATCCAATGAAGATTATGCCTTAACGGTGAATGATCGCGACGGTTATGTTGTGGTAGAGGATAATGGCGTTGAGTATAAAATCTATTTTACTATGCAACTAGAGGATTAAAATAAATTGAGTAACTATATCAATGCCCCATATATATATGGGGCATTTTTTTGTTTCTTTTCTTTTGAGTACGTGATAAACTAAAAAGAGTCCGATCAATCAAGACCGTACTCTTTTATGCATATTTTTTATAATCAATAAGCCAACTTTTAAATTTCTTAAATACAGACATATTAATTTCAGACACTTTATAATTCTTTCCATCTGAAAATTCAGGATATTACAAGATAGTTTCAAGTCAGGTCCAGACCGCAAAAAGCTCTCAAGAAATTGAGAGCTTTTTGCGTATTAATAATTCAAAATTTTTATAGAATTGTTTTAAATAAGTAGCGAAAAAATTAAATCAACTTTCGCTTAATTCTTAGCATTCGCTCATTCATTAATTGAGCATATAGTATCTGATTTTCTTCAATTAACCTTTCTCGCTCAGAAACCTCGGATACCCTTTCATCACTCACAAATGCATCAGAAGATTCCTCATCTTTTTGACTTTCAATAGTTAAATCGTTTAGCAAAAGATTCAACTCGTTAGTTACTTCAGTTTCAGATAATGCTACGGTATTTTCTTTAGAGACCACAGATTTGAATAGGCTTAAAAACGTCATAGGTATTGATTTGGGGTTTAGTATAAAACGATACTTATGTCAAAATAGTATAATTAAAAGTAATCTTTTTCCTACTAATTTCAATAATAACCAATAATACCTTCTAACTTTAAAAAACTATAATTAGCTCATTTACGCCAAACCATACACGTATGAATGCAAAATTCTTATTTTAGGGCATCCAAAATACTACAAAAGCAAAAAAATAGTTACCATATTAGAGAATCCATTATCTATATTTATGTTGAAAAACTGGTATGTACTTTATGTAAAACCTAAGAATGAAAAAAAGGTAGCAGAAAGATTATTGAGTCATCAAATTGAAGTCTACTGCCCAATGATAAAGGAAGTAAAGCAATGGAGTGATCGTAAAAAGACTATTGAAGTCCCCTTATTTAAATCTTACGTTTTTGTCCAAATTGCAGAATCAGATAGACAGAAGGTGTTTGACGTTCCTGGTGTTGTAAAATACTTGTATTGGTTAGGCAAACCAGCCATTGTACGCAATACTGAAATGGAAGCTTTAAAAAACTGGTTATCTAATGATACGGTAGAAAACTACAGTTTATGTAAACTAGAATCTGGTGATAAGGTTGCCATTAAATATGGAGCATTAAAAGACCAAAAAGCCGAAGTTATAGAAGTAGGTAAAAAACGCGTAAGATTGGTTCTTGAAGGTATGGGTGTCGTACTCAATATGAAAATTAGGGATTTGGCATAATTTTTTATCTCCACGTTCAACGTTAATTCCGCACCTAAGCATCTAGATCGTACTAGTTTCCAATGACGTATTTGTACTTAGGCATTTCATATTTTTACTCTTCTTACCTTTGTTATCAGCTAAATACATTATAAAATAAAAATCATTATTTTATTCTTACCATTTTAAAAATCACACTTATAAATTCACAATTATTATTGTGAATTTATACCAAAGTACTTGTAAATAGAGATTTAAAATTTCTATTTCACAATTTACTATTTCGTTATCGATATTTTTTGGAATGTTACTTTATGCTACTTAAGTTTGTTCCTACATTTTACTCCCCCGTAAAAGTTTAATGAAGTATTAGGTATACTTCGTTTTTAAAATGCAAACCTACGGTTGGTTCTAGAAAATGGGGCTGACGATGCGGAGCGCTATTTCAAATTTTAATTTAAAATCATCTATTCAGATTTTAAATCCTGATTGCCAAATTTCTAGAATTTTAATTTTTATTCCCAAAACTTTACAGTTAACCTCCTAAGTGAAATGAAAAAATCCTTTTTTGTTATACCACTTTCGTTCATAGCACATATATTAATTATAAATATTACTTCATATGTACTAACGCCCTACACCTATCTAAATGTGTTCAGTATTGTATTTTATAATTTAGCTTGGTTTATAGCTACCTATAGTTTAGATTTTTATCCTACGGCAAGAAGGGAGGGCTTTAATGTTAATCTTAAAAACTTTTTTAAATTAATCATAGTTTTTGGCCTTGCTTATTTTACCTCTTTTACGTTTATGACACCGCACCCCTATTCTTGGCAACATCTGCTCATGGTATATGTGGTCATTTGCATATTGCTCATGCTGTTTAGGTTATTTTTTTATTGGGCAAGAAATCTTGTCAGAAGCAAGGAATATGTTCACACAAGGGCGGTTGTCATTGGTAGGGATAAAAACCTTAAAAAAATTCGTCACATTTTTGATATCCCAAAATATGGGTATCGCTATATGGGTTATTTTGACAATTCTAAATCTAACAGTCCTACCTATTTAGGTAACATTGAAAGCAGTTACGAATATATTTTTAAAAACAATGTGGAAGAAGTGTACTGCATGGCGTCAAGACTTTCCAAGGACGAGATAAAACATCTAATGAATATCGCAGATAATAGTTTAAAGAAGCTAAAGATCATTCCAGATAACAAAGAGTTATTTTCAAGAGCTATGTCTATTGAATTGTATGATTCTGTACCCGTTTTAAATTTAAGGGCCTCACCTTTAGATTTAGAATATTCCAATTTAATAAAACGCCTATTTGACATCATCTTTTCTTTAATGGTCATCATATTTGTTCTTTCTTGGCTAATACCTTTGGTGTACATATTAATGAAGTTAGATTCCAAAGGACCTTTATTTTTTAAACAAAAGCGTCATGGGGTCAACAAGAATACCTTTTGGTGTTACAAATTTAGATCCATGACCAAAAGTGATGATAGTGACACCAAAATGGCCACAAAAAATGATATGCGGGTAACCAAACTTGGTAAAATTTTACGAAAAACCAGTATAGATGAATTGCCACAATTCTTCAATGTATTAAAAGGAGATATGAGTATTGTAGGACCAAGACCACATATGGAGGTACATACCAAGCAGTACGAAACTTCTGTAGAAAAATATTTGGTACGCCATTTCTTAAAACCGGGCATTACTGGTTTGGCTCAAGTTAAAGGGTATAGAGGAGAAATCATCCATAAATCGGATATTGTAAACCGAGTTCGTTATGATATTTTTTATATGGAAAAATGGTCTATCTTGCTTGACATTCAAATTATTATTCTTACTGTTACAAACGTTTTTTCTAATGAGGAAAAAGCGTATTGATTATTTTCAACTGCTACCTATTTAATTTAAATGCATTAAAAATTTTTTCGTATTAAAATGAAAGACATAAAACACCCCGCACATACAACCAACGACAATAATTTTCGATCTACTATTCTAAAATATATCGATCATTGGAAATTATTTTTAGTGTGTATAGTTGCCGGCATTTTATTCGCTTTCCTATATATTAGATATGTTGCCGTAAACAATTATCAAATTCAAGGGAAAATTTTAATAAACAATACTAATAATGGAAACGGAATTAGGGATGTAGATAATTTCAGTAACATAGGCCTTATTAAAACTTCACAAAGTATAGATGATGAAATAGGGATTTTAAGTTCCAATGGCATAATGGAAGATGTAATATCCAATAATGCATTTAACATAGAATATTATCATGAAGGTACCATACGTGATATTGAGATTTACGGAAAAACTGTACCAATCAAGGTAGTTGCCGATGAAACTTCTGAAAACTTAATTTTTAACCAACCAATTTATTTTAAGTTTATAGACAGCTTGAATTATGAGCTTCGTTCCATGCATAATGAGCAAGAACATATAACCGAGCACACTTTTGGCGAACTAATTGACTTGCCATATGGCACATTTACAATTACATCAAATTTAGATTCCATTAGTAATGTAGATGAATTGCCCTTTTATTTCAAAGTAAAAGAAAAAGATGAAACTACTACTAACTTTCTTAGAAGTTTTAATGTTGTTCCTGCGAACAAAACAGGTAGTCTTCTAAATCTAACTTATGTATCAACACATAAAAAAAAGGGAGAGGATATTCTTTCAAAGCTCATAGAGACCTATATAAGTAAGACCATTAAATACGAGAATGAATTAGCAGAAAACACCATCAAAATGATTGACAACAGACTAAAACTTTTGGTAGGTGAAATACAGGATGTAGAAAAATCCGTTGTTGATTTTAAAACTCAAAATGTAGTAACAGATGTTTCCAGCAATGCCGATACTTATATTCAACAAGCCAATGACTACAAAGAAAAAGTAGCTGACTTTCAAAATCAAATTAATATTTTAACTCAAATAGAGCAAACTTTAATTAATTCGAGTATTGAAAATTCTATAGGAGGAGGTTTTTCAATTAACGATAGAACACTTACGGACCAAATAAATAAATACAACGAAATATTACTTGAACGACAAAACTTGTCGCAATCTGCAGTAACATCCAATCCAATGCTAGTCAAATTAGATGCAAACTTAGCAAGTTTGCGTCAATCTATATTACAGAATGTTATAAGTGCTAAAAATGGTCTTTCTATAGCCAGTGGAAATTTACAAGCCAACGCCAATAGATTTGATGCGCAACTAGCAAAAGTACCGGCAATGGAAAAAAAATTGTTAGACATTAGTCGAGATAAAGGAACCAAAGAGGGGCTTTATCTTTATCTATTGCAAAAAAGAGAAGAAGAGGTGTTGTCATTGGCAACACCGGTATCTTCTACTAGAATAGTTAGTTTTCCTAAAGCAAATAAATATCCGATTAGCCCAAATAAAAAAATATTATACTTGAGTGGTCTTTTATTTGGTTTTTTTGTTCCTATATCTATAATTTTTATCACTGACGCTTTAAATAATAAAGTTGTAAAAGCAAGTGATATTACAGATGTAATTACAGCGCCTTATTTAGGTGAAATATCAAAAAACAATCAGAAACAAGACTTTCTCAATTATGAAGGTACTATGTCTGCTTCAACTGAACTTTTTAGATTGCTATCTTTCAATCTAGATTATTTTAAGAAAAATAAAAAGAATCAGACCATATTGGTTACTTCTACCGCAAAAGGTGAGGGAAAAACTTATGTAGCATCAAATTTGGCGGTGACAATGGCATCAAATGGTCATAAAGTAGCGTTACTAGCTTTTGATTTACGTGAACCTCAATTAATGAAAAACTTTGAATTACCTAACTCACCTGGACTTTCAGATTTCATTATTAAAAAAGGTATGGATGTAAATCAAATTATACAAAAGCATCCAAGTATTGATGATTTATATCTAATTGGACCTGGTATGACCAATACTTTTGTTGGGCGCTTATTATTGAATGACCGAAATGATGTTCTCATGGATACACTAAAAGAACATTTTGACAAAATTATAATCGATACACCACCTATAGGGCTAATATCTGATGCCTATGCCTTAAATAAGTATGTAGATAGTACAATTTATGTAGTTCGCAAAGACGTTACCAAAAAAGAACATCTAAATAATATAGAGAGTATTTACAAAAATCAAAAACTTAACAATACCCTTATTCTTCTAAATCATACTGAAGTCTCCGATACTTATGGCTATGGTTCCAAAGTTTAAACTTCTATGATCTACATGCCATTAATCTCAATAAGGATAAATTTAATATCTAGTCACCCTATTGATTTTTTTAGACTAACTCAGAATAAAAAATCATATTTATATAATATATGAGTTTAAAAAAAAGATTGCTTAATAATGGCATAGCTTCTATTTTTCAAAAAGTAGTTCGCGTACTTGAGCAATTATTCTTAGTCCCATTTTTTATAACGGCCTGGGGTGCTGCGTACTACGGAGAATGGTTAACACTCACCATTATACCAAGTGTAATGGCTTTTTCAAATTTAGGTTTTGGATCTGCTGCAGGTAATAGTTTTGTGCTTACTTACACTTCTGGTAATAAACAAAAGGCAGCTGACATTAGTAAAACAGGATTGTACATCATCACAATTATGATATCCTCAGCATTGGTCTTAAGTGCTATTGTAATTTTAGTTTTAAATTATTTCCATGTTTTCGATAAGTCTTTAA
Source organism: Maribacter sp. UBA3344 (assembly GCF_002362375.1). Lineage (NCBI taxonomy): Bacteria > Pseudomonadati > Bacteroidota > Flavobacteriia > Flavobacteriales > Flavobacteriaceae > Maribacter > Maribacter sp. UBA3344. Next base: position 21,175 of record NZ_DERI01000010.1, read on the forward strand.
TTAATAGTCAAGATGCCATAATAGCCGTGTCTATTATGATATTATCGCAACTTTTAATGTTTTATCTTCAGTTATTTGAAGCCTATTATAGAGCTGCTCAAAAAGCATCCTTAAGTATTAATTTAATAACGACTAAATCTGCAGCATCTATTGGTTTTGGTTTGTTAGTACTACTTTTAGGCTATGGTATTGTTGAATTTGCCATTTCACAATTATTCGTCACCGTAATTTTTATAATTTTTTATGGCTTAAAGGGTAGAAAAATAATTGGACTGCACAAAACTTTTAAAGGTGTTAAAGATAAAGCCATACTAAAGGCTATAACTACTAAAGGTCTAAGCTATTTAATGCTACCTATGTGGCAAATAATTTATTTTCAAGGCACCACTTTTGTTGTTCGTATTGTTTTGGGTCCAGAAGCAGTGGCCATTTTTAATACTACGCGTACATTGAGCCGTTCAATCAATCAAATACTATACATGATTGAACCAACTGTATTTCCAGAGCTTCAAATTCAAATAGGAAAAGCTAATTGGAAAATGGCCCGTAAAATATTTAGAATATCACTTATAGGCGTTTTTATCCTTTCGTTTATAGGATTTATAGGTTTGGCATTGTTTGGTTTATGGTTCTATAATCTATGGACACAAAATCAACTAGAAGTTCCTAGCACCATGTGGTATATAATGATTTCCGCTATGCTATTTAATGCTGTGTGGTATGTCACAGAAATGGTGTTCAGGGCATTTAATGAGCCTAAATTAATGGGCTGGTTTGGTTTGGGCAGTGCCATTGTATCTGTATTGGCAACCTACGTATTATCAAACTTTATGGGGCTTACGGGCGCAGCTATTGGTGCCGTGTTGCTAGATGCAATTTTAGTTATTTTAGTAGTGCCCCATGGTTGCAAACTATTAAACTTTTCTCCAAAAGAATTAGTCCAAAACGGTATTAAAGATTTTCAAGAATTGTATGTTATACTGACACATAAACTTCAGCGCTTTAGAACATAAATTATGTTCAGTTCTAGTGCAAATCCCCTAAGAATTAATTTTTTACTAAGCCTATACCCATTGAAATATTAAAATGCTCAAGGAACAAAATCATACCATTAGACAAATTAAAACATTGCTTATAGCGGTTTTAGTTTTAGCTGTTATAGGTGAAATGATCTTCTTCCCATCTACGGCAAATATGTTTGGTTGTATCATGGCTATAATAGCACTTTTTATATTTCTATTTTTCTTCAATGAAAAATTTATTCGCCAATATCCGTTTGTATTCTGCATCTATCTTTCAATGTTCATGTATCGCTATTTACCTTTGATAGCTACACTTATAGAAAATAAACCTATTACTTTTGGCTTTGAAAGCCCTTTTGAAACATTTTTTTATGAAATAGTCTTGTTTGTGGTATCATCATTAGCGGTATACCTGGCCTGCCCTACCCATGTGCAAAAAACGAAGAATAATTTCATTAAAGAAGGGCTACACAAATTAAAGTTTTTTGAAATTACCCCTGCAATTTTATGGAGTATGGGTTTTATTGGTTTACTATCAATGCTATACAGTATAGCTAAAGGTGAAGCTCAAATTGGTGACACCTTAGGTAAATTGATTTCTGGCTTAAACTATTTAATGTTCGCCCCGGTATGTCTTTTTTTTCCGTTTTTATTGAAAATAGAGTATAGAAAGACTAAATATGTACTCGCATATACCACCTTTATTATTCTTATAAATTTAGCGACGAATAAGCGCCATCTTATAATTACACCTATGGGTACCATTGGTATCCTGTTCATATTTCATTTAATATTTAAAAATATTAGGATAACTCAAATTATAACGCCTGTTAAAATCGTTTTTATAGGAGCTATTATTTATTTAGGAATAAATCTTCTCAATACCGTTTCAACCGCAATGTTGTATACCAGACAAACTCTTTTGTATACAGAAGAATTAAGGGATAGCGCTGATAAAATGGAAACTTTTGCGTTCACCCTAGAGACTTTACGTAATGAGCAACTTATGAAACAGTTGAAGGAGAGCAAAAATGAAAATATATTTGGCACATATACCCCAACCTACGCACAGGGTTGGACAGAACAATATGTAAGTAATTTCTTACTTTCTAGGTATGCCAATATGCGGATTACCGATCAAACCATATATTATGCACATAAAAGGGGGTTTGCAAATAATGCTATGCAGGAAAATCTATTAAATTCCATTATATACTTATTTCCAAGCCCAATTTTAAACTTTTTAGGGATACAGCTAGACAAAACTAGCATGGACTTTTCAAGAGGCGATTATTTACATGGCACAGGCTACGGGAATTATGTCGTAACCAGCCATGTTGGCGATGGTCTTGCCACTTTCGGTCACTCTTATTTTCTAATACAGCTATTAATATATTTTTTATTGTTTAAAGCTATTAATTGTTTTACATATTATGCTTTTAACGGTTTGCTATATGCACCATTCGCTGTAATGGACGTTTTTGGATTTTTAGGTCGTTTTCGTAACGCACAAGGTATATTTGGTGATTTAGGTTTTTTAATAAGAGGTTTTATTCAAGGTATTGTAACCTATTTGATTATTTACCATATAATTCGTTTTATCCTTAAAACTATTAATCCTGAATATGTAAAGAACTCAGAATCTCATGAAGAGATAAAACAATTCCAACCAGGTTTAAATAATTCAATTTAAAATAGTTCAAAGCTTATTGAGTACGTATACATTCTATAAAACGACTCAAAATTTTACAATCCAAGTGAACTTAAAGTTTATATACCAAACAGCGTTTAAATAATTAGGTTATATATAATACTATACCCTATGTACAGGTCTAATTGACCATAATCAAGTGAGTAAATATTGTTCATTTATAAAATTGCTGATTCAAAATTGAATTAAATGCCACCTGTTTGTGACTGTAAACTATCTTAATAAAATAATTAGTAAAAAACTGCTATGAAAAAATTACTATTTATAGGGTATAACTTTTCACCAGAGTTAACCGGTATTGGCAAGTACTCTGGGGAAATGATGCATTGGCTTGCTAAAAAGGGTCATGATTGCACCGTACTCACTTCTTACCCCTATTATCCTTATTGGAAAATACAAGAGCCTTACAGAAAGAATAGATTTTGGTTTAAAAAAGAAGTGAAAAATTATGATTCTAATGGGAAACTAAGTGTAATACGTTGCCCTATGTATGTGCCTAGCAGACCTAGTGGATTAAAACGCATCATTTTAGATACCACATTTACTATTTCTGCATTCTTGGCCATAATACCCTTATTATTTCAAAGAAAACATGACTGGGTAATATCAGTTGCTCCATCATTTCAATTTGGCTTGTTGGGTGTCTTGTACAAAAAATTGAAAGGGGCCAAGCATTGGCACCATATACAAGACCTCCAAATAGAAGCTGCACAGGATTTGGGCATAATAAATTCGCACAAATTACTTTCCATCCTATACGGCATAGAAAAAACAATTTTTAAAAATACCGACACCATTAGTAGTATTTCTAACGGCATGATTGACCGTATTGAGCGAAAAGCGAAAATGCCTTTATTACTGTTCCCTAATTGGACAGATACTTCCAATTTTTACCCTATGGAAAATAAAAGTAAATTAAAAAAGCAATTTGGCTTCACAAATTCCGACTGGGTCGTACTTTATTCAGGTGCAATTGGTGAAAAACAAGGGCTTGAAGCTATATTGCAAGCGGCAAAAACCTTAAAACATCGCAACGCTATTCAATTTGTCATTTGTGGCACCGGACCCTATAAGGAGAATCTTAAAATATTAGCTAAAGAAATGGAGTTAGCAAACCTACACTTTATGCCATTACAACCAAAAGACCAATTCAATGCATTTCTTAATATGGCAGATCTTCATTTGGTCATTCAAAAAGAAAAAGCTAGTGATCTGGTTATGCCATCCAAATTAACCACAATTTTAGCCGTTGGCGGGCATGCTTTGGTAACAGCCAACAAAACATCTAGTTTATACCAATTGTTAAAAACTTTTAAAATGGGTCAATTGGTTACCGCAGAAGATCCAACAGCTTTGGCTGAAGGTATTTTAAAAGCATATGAAAGTCAAAATAACGAAAACATCAAAGTATCAGCAAGAGCCTATGCCGAAAAACACTTGGAAATCAACAATGTAATGTCCTCATTTGTTGGAAATCTATAAAATTAGCAAAAGTTAATATATGAGAATAACATATTTTTTTAGACACCCAAAAGTAGGATTTTCAATTCAAAGGGTTTTACAAACTATTAATAAAGATGTTGCCAAAACCCAAGCCATAGAAGAGGTTTTTCTACCGGAACAAAAATCAGGTATACTTTCTATTATTAAAAATGGCATCTACGCTAAAAAACACCAGGGCAGTATAAATCATATCACCGGCGATGCGCACTATTTGTTGTATTTCTTAAAGTCTAAGAAAACAATTGTTACCGTACATGATATCATGTATTATTCTTACCTGTCTGGTTTCAAAAAAAAAATATGGAAATTTCTCTATATAAGTTCATTAAAGAGGGCTAGCAAAGTTGTCTTTATTTCTGAGTTTGCCAAAGAACAAGTTCTAAATGAGATCTACCTAAAACCGGATCAATACTGTGTAATTCCCAATCCAGTATCTACAGATTTTAAATATCTCCAAAAAGATTTTTGTGCAGCAAAACCTATCATACTCCACATAAACGGAAACTTAGAGCGTAAAAATTTAGCACGTACCATTAAAGCCCTAGATAAAATACCTTGTCATTTACGAATTGTAGGTAAATTAAGTGATAACAACACATTGTTATTACAACAAAGTAATGTTGAATATAGTAACGTTTTCAACTTAAGCAATAAAGAGGTAGTCAAAGAATATGAGAACTGTGACATAGTCAACTTCCCATCGCTTTTTGAAGGTTTTGGCATGCCTATTATAGAAGGGCAAGCAGTAGGTAGACCGGTATTGACCTCAAATATTTTACCTATGAAATCTGTAGCAGGTGAAGGTGCCGTATTGGTAAACCCAGAAAGTGTAGAATCTATTAAAAACGGATATATAAAAATTATCACCAATGAAAATTTTAGAAATAATTTGGTAAATAAAGGGGTGTTGAATGTAAAGCGTTTTCAACTGAATACGGTTACAGACCTTTACCTTGACTTATATAAAAATTTGAATTAAATGAAGAAAATCCTAAGCCTTATTATAGTCGTATTACCTTGGAAATTAAAAAGATTTCTATTAATAAAAATTTGGAAATATGACATTGACCCTACAGCTAAAATTGGTTTAGCCTATGTATATCCAAAACATTTAAAGATGAATGCAGGAAGTAAAATTGCTCATTTTACCATAGCCATTAATCTAGACGAAATATTTATGGATACAAATTCATCTATAAATAGATCAAATTGGATAACTGGCTTTCCATCAAATTCAAAATCCAAACATTTTAAACATCAACAAAATAGAATTAGTAAACTTTCATTGGGAAAAGAATCTTCTATAACCAAAAAACATCATCTAGATTGTACAAGTGAAATTAGCATAGGTAATTTCACGACCATAGCCGGTTATGACACGCAATTTCTAACACATTCTGTAAATATTCACGAATGCATACAAGATAGTCACCCAGTCAATATTGGTGACTACTGTTTTGTAGGGACTAATTGCGTAATTCTAGGAGGAGCGTCACTTCCGTCATTTAGCGTTTTGGGAGCCAAATCACTATTAAACAAAAAGTTTACTCATCAATATATGTTATATGGAGGGGTAAATGCAAAAGCACTAAAACCAATCGATAAGAGCGCTAAGTACTTTCATAGGGATACAAGAATTATAATCTAAATTTAAGAATTAAATTTTATGAAAATACTTCGAATTATACCAAGCATGGATCCTAAACGAGGTGGACCATGCCAGGGAATAAGAAATGCAGTACCTGCTTTAAGCAAATTAGGTGTCGAAACTGAAGTAGTTTGTTTTAATGAAGTTGATTCAGCTTTTATAAAAAATGACCCTTTCCAAATATATACATTAGGAAAACCAACTAATGCTTGGGGTTACAATAAAAAATTTATCCCATGGCTGATTGCTAATTTTATAAAATTTGACGTGGTAATTATACATGGATTATGGCTATATCAAAGTCAAGCTTCAATAAAAGCAATGTTGACCTACCGAAAAACAAATAAATCTTTTCCAAAAATATATGTAATGCCACATGGTATGCTGGATCCGTATTTTCAAACAGCAAAAGATAGAAAGCTTAAGGCATTAAGAAATGACATTTATTGGAAATTGTTTGAGAACAAAGTAATAAACCAAGCAGATGGTATTTTATTTACTTGCGAAGAAGAATTGTTATTGGCAAGAACCACTTTTCCTAACTACAAACCTAAAAGAGAAATCAATGTAGGGTATGGCATACAACCACCACCTGCCGCCAATGAAAATATGAAGCAGGCATTTAGAAGTACATTACCTAACTGGAACGGTAAACCCTTTCTACTATTTTTAAGCAGAATACACCCTAAGAAAGGAGTTGATATGCTTATTAATGCCTATAAAAAATTAGAGCAAGAATTAGATGACCTACCGCAACTCATAATAGCTGGCCCAAATGAACATACTTATGGAATAGAAATGAAAAAGTTAGCGGAGAGCTCAGCAAACATTCTATTTGCAGGAATGCTTAGTGGTGATGCCAAATGGGGTGCGTTCTATGAAAGTGAAGCCTTTGTTCTACCTAGCCATCAAGAAAATTTTGGTATTGCCGTAGTAGAAGCGTTGGCTTGTAACACCCCTGTATTGATAAGCAACAAAGTAAATATTTGGCGTGAAATTGAAAATGGGAATGGGGGCATTATTGCAAATGACACAGAAAAAGACTCTTACCACTTACTTAAACAATGGATAACTCTGACTAAGGAACAAAAAGAAGATATGGCACTAAAAGCTTACAAAATATATGATTGTCACTTTACTATGCAAAAGGCAGCAATACAATATTTAGAAGGAATTAACATTAAAGTTACCAAATGAAAAAAACTGGAATAATTACCATTTTAAATGTCAACAATTATGGTGCAGAATTACAGGCATTTGCACTACACCATAAACTAAAAAAAATGGGATATGACAATGAGATAATTAATTATCTGTACTATAAAAATCCTTTCTTCAAAAGCGAAAAAAACTCTAGACCTCTAATAAAAACTTCTGCTAAAAATAAACTAAAAGACCTTATTTTAAAATGGATAGATATGTACAGCGCATTAAAATATCCTGAAATAGCTAAAAGAAGAAAGCAAAGATTTAACGACTTTCATAAAGAGCATACAGCAACATCCAAAGTTTATAAAAGTTATTCAGAATTATATAGTGCAAATCTAGGATATGAGAATTATATTGTCGGTAGCGACCAAGTTTGGAACCCTAATAATGGTACCAACATAGCACCATACTTTCTTACATTTGCCCCAGATCAATCAAATAAGATTTCGTATGCATCTAGCTTTGGTGTAGGTAGTATAAATGAAGTCTACTACCCTCAATACAAAAAGTGGATTAATAATTTAAAACATATTAGTACCAGGGAAGCAGACGGTGTAGATATTATAAAAAGTAGTACTGGAAAGAATGCTACACACGTTGTAGACCCCACTCTTTTACTTACAAAAAGTGATTGGGAAAGTTTAATGGTTCCTTACAAACATTCCGAACCATACATATTGTTTTTTATATTTAAGAAGAATAAATACGCTGAAGATTTAGCTTACAAAATTCAGAAAGATACTGGTTACAAAATCATCCGTGTTTGTAAGAATGAAATACCTTTAGAATCAGATGATAAAATATTAAATATAAGAGATTTTGGACCAGCAGAATTTTTGGGTTTATATAATAGTGCAAGTATAGTTTTGACTACCTCTTTTCACGGCAGTATATTTTCTTTAATTTTTGAGAAACCGTTCTACACAATAACTCCTGCAAGCAAGAACAATAATAGTAGACAAGAAAGTCTAATGAATATTGTCGGTCTTAAAAATCGTCTATTACGAGAAGGTGATGATGTTAATTTAGAAAAACTTACTGACATTGACTTTGTCAAAGTAAAAGATAAATTAAGTAAACAGATTGATATTTCAGTAGAATTTTTAACAAATTCATTGAATTAAATAGTTAATTAATTCATTTGTAAAATTATGAAAGATAAAATAAAAAAGATTTTCCCTGTAAGTATTCTAGTAGCTTTATTTTTGGAGTACACTAAAGATTACGGGAGATATATAAAGTATTCCGGGGTTTTTGCATTCATTAGTGATAGTGAAGAAAAAGTTTTAGGGAATATTATAGCAGATTACCATGTTGTAGAAAAAGGACTTACAATGCCTGAAACCCGTTTAGGTTTCGGAGAAAAAAAAATAATGAAGTTAATAAATCATTGCAATCATTATTTAAAGAATTATAATAAACAAAACAAACAATTTCGCCAAGCAATAGCCATTTTAGTTGAGTATAAAGAATTTCACAAAAAGCAAGATTACGATTTAAATGAAAATTTACTTGAAAGTATTAATAAGTTAGAGCAGAGTGTTTTGGTTGAGTGCAGTAAGCAAGTTAAAACATCTGCTTCTGATTATTTTAAAGACAGTAAGTCTTCTTTTGATTTATTCTGTAAGTCAAGAAGAAGTGTTAGAAATTATGCAAATACCGAAGTTGATAATAATCGTATCTTAAATGCAGTTGAGCTAGCCACTAAATCACCTTCATCCTGTAATAGGCAGGCAACTAGGGTTCATGTTTTTGAAAATAAAGACGAGATAAAACAAATACTAGAAATACAAGGTGGGAATAGGGGTTTTGGACATTTAGCAAATAAGTTATTAATTGTAACTGCAGACTTGGCCTATTGTCACGGTGTGTATGAGCGTAATATGGCATATGTAGATGGAGGTATTTTTGCCATGAATTTATTGAATGGTCTTCACTTTAATAAAATTCTTGCCTGTCCATTAAATTGTTATTTCTCAAGGTGGAAAGATAATAAGCTTAGAAAAATTTGTAAAATTAAAAAATCAGAAGTTTTCGTGGTAATGATAAGTTGTGGTAATCCAATAGAAAAATTTGATGTTGCCTTATCATATAGATCTCCAGTCGAAGAAATAGTATCATTTAAATAAGTGCTATTATGGAAAGATATGTTGAAAAAAACATTTCTCTAAAAAGTAGAGTCATGCAAAAAATATGGGGTATTTTTTCTTTGTTTATTTTTCGCCCCTTAACTAGCTCTATTTTTAATAGTTGGCGTGTTATGGTATTAAAAATTTTTGGTGCTAAAATAGGAAAAGGTTCTATAGTTTATTCTTCAGTTTACATACCAGCACCGTGGAATTTAGAAATGGGCAAATACTGTTGTTTGGGTCCCTACGTTAAACTGCATATTGATAAGACTATATTAGGAGATAAAGTAACTATTTCTCAAAGGACATATTTATGTAGTGGGTCTCATGATATTAATTATTTAAATAAGCCATTTATAAGCGCCCCAATTATTATTGATAATTATGCGTGGATAGCCGCAGAGGTTTTTATAGGTCCTGGGGTAAGAATTGGAGAAGGTTCTGTAGTAGGTGCTAGATCGGTTGTTTTTGCTGATGTTGCTCCTTGGACCGTAGTAGGTGGAAATCCTTCAAAATTTATAAAAAAACGCATAATAAAAAACTAATGCTATCAATATCAACATTCATTTTGACCTATAATGAAGAAAAGCATATTAAACGCTGTGTAAATAATGCTTTAAGGTTTTCTGAAACCGTTTACATTGTAGATTCTTATTCTATAGATAAAACAGTAGAAATAGCGGAATCATTAGGTGCTAAAGTATACCAGAACAAATGGGAGAATAATCATGCGAAACAAGTTAATTGGGCTTTAAAGAATTTACCAATTACAACAGAATGGGTATTTCGTTTAGATGCAGATGAATATTTAACCGATGAGTTAATCATTGAGATTAACGAAAAAACACCTAAAATAAAACCAAATATTTCCGGGGTCGTCTTTGAAAGAAAAATGTATTTTCTGGAAAAACTAATGACCAAAGGCATGATACAAATGTATATGCTACGTATGTTTCGTTATCAGAAGGGGATTTGCGAAGACCGCTGGATGGATGAACACATAGTTTTAACAGAGGGCGAAAGTATAATCTTTGATGGTTATTTCATTGATCATAACCTAAACCCTCTAGGTTGGTGGATAGAGAAACATAATAACTATTCTATTCGGGAAGCAGTAGAGTTACTTAATTTGGAGTTGAAATTAATACCAAACACAAATAAAACTGTAACACTTGCGATGTCTGATGATGCGCAATCTAAAAGAAATAAGAAAGAGAAATATGCCAATATGCCGCTATTTTGGCGCTCTTTCATTTATTTCATTTACAGATATTTTTTCAAATTTGGTTTTATACAAGGTAAAGAAGGTTTTTTATGGCATTTTTTACAAGGCTGGTGGTATCGCACTTTAGTGGATGCGAAAGTCTTCGAAATAAAAAAAGCATGTGGGACTGATAAAGAAAAAATTAAAAAATTTATTAAGCAATCTTATAACATTAATATTTGAGTTGCAAACTTATAATTAGAACAAATTATCAATTGCTTTTTAATTTCCATTTAAATTTTAAAATTTATTTTTAGGTTTTGACTTTTACCTAAAAACATATTACCGGTATTTTTTTGGCTACAGCATATCCCTATACAAAATAAGTTCACTTTATAAATGGTGTTTTGATTTAGAAATCTCTTATTTATTAAAATGAAGAAAATTTATAATATTCTTATTACTTTACTCTTACTCACTTTAATAATTGAGTTTAGTCTTCGAATTTTTTTAGGGTTTTGCGATGCACCCCTCTATGTTGCCGACGAAAATTATGAATATATTGCTGCACCAAACCAAACAGGGAAAAGATTTGGGAACAACTATCATTTTAATTCATTTTCTCAACGCAATAACGAACCCAACCCTAAAAAATTAACAATTTTAGGATTAGGAGATTCTGTACTATTTGGTGGTGTGCAATCTGATCAAGACAGTATAGCAACTTCTATAATATCCCAAACGCTTGAAAATTATCAAATGTTGAATATTTCTTCGGGCAGTTGGGGTCCTGATAATTGTGCAGCATATTTACAAGAACATGGTACTTTTAACGCTAAAGCAATGTTCTTAGTTGTTAGTAGCCATGATGCCTATGATGTCATGGATTTTGAACCTGTAGTTGGTCTACACAGTTCTTACCCTAACCAACAGTATAAATTAGCTTGGTGGGAGTTATTTGACCGCTATATTTTCCCTAGAATAAAAAACGCTTTTTCAAAAAAAACCAACCTTGATCCCGATGAAAAAGCAGCTCAAGGTATTCAAAAAAATGGACCTGTATTCAACCCCGGTTTTGAACAGATTAAAAAAATAACAGACAGTTTACAAATACCTTTGATCGTTTATCTACATGCAGAAAAATCTGAACTAAAAACCAAAAAATATAATTATCAAGGTCAAAAAATTATTGATTGGACCACTGATAATAATATAGTTTTAATTGAAGAGCTAGATTATAAGTTTGAAACGTCAGATTATAGAGATGTCATTCATTTAGAAATCAGTGGACAAAAAAAGCTTGCAGAGATAATAATAGCTTATATAGAGCGTATCTTATAAGCTTTACATAACTTTTCTCATTATTTAAAATACTTTACCAGTCTGAAATATTTTTCCTTACCAGTTCTATGGTTACCTTTATCTTACCAGTTGCATTGAAATTTTGGTTTCCAAAGATGTACATCTTTTTATTATCATTAAAAACGTTTTCAATTTCAAATTGATTAACAATAGTTGATTTCCCATTAAATATATTGGATGCCAAATTATCCTTTTGAGTTGCAGAAAAACCAATATTAGCGGTAATACCGTTAGCTAAATTCTCTAAAATATCCACTTCTACCTTTTTAATTGAAAAACCTGCAGGAACCGTTGTATTTAGCAATTGTTCATTTCCCTGACCTAAGGAAATTATTTCGGTTCTAACCCAGGTATCGGTTTCATTTGCATTTACCTGTTCTGCCACAAAATTATTATCGACATCGGTAACTTTAGCTTGATTAGAATTTGGGTTCACTTTTCGTGCAAAAATCAATCTAACTTTTTTCTTTAAAGGATCTTCATCAATTTTACGCCAACCATTAACAACTACTTCATAATGGTTATTTCTACTATAATCCAAAATAGAATCTAGATGAAATATAACACTAGCATAATCTTGTTTTGAAGAATGTTTTTCAATATTTAAACTACTATTTAAAATAGTATTATTAGATCCAAAAATACCAAAAGGTCCTGGAGAACTACCCACATATTCTTTTACGTAAAGATTTAAGTTTTCTATTCTATTAGAATTTCCATTTGGGTAGTTCCAAGGATAAATTTTAGCTTCGTCCGAAATGTCTTTTACTGTAATATTTTCAAATGTACAATTAGTAAGGTTACCTTCAACAAAACGAGCGTTATGAAAGCCCCAAGAAGATTCAAAAATATCAGAGGTAGCTTCCGAATATATATTTTTAAAAATTCCATTGGTAACAGCTCCTAAATCCCAAAGACCATCTCTACGGTACGATTTATAATTTTCAACATCGGCATTTAAAATACCCTCTACTAGTTTTAAAGAATTGCAATACCCTGCACTACCCCTAACATTTTTAGTGCCAACATAATCACCATAATCAATAGTGTTCAAGATTTTTACATTACTAGTGATATGACTGTTAGATGTATCTGGATTTAAATAAAACAGATGTGGTGGTGGCATCCAATGTAATCCACCAACACCATTGCCACCTATACTTGAACCATCCAAAGTTTGGACATCTGAATATCTATAAGATGTAATGCCATCTGATGTAAAACCGTTAACAACACCTTGTATTCCCATAATTACACCATCTAGGTTAAAATTTTTAATCACAATATTTTCGGGTATACTTGTTGGGCTATTATAGTCACTTATAGTTTGATCAGAATTATATTGTTCTTTTAACTTAATGCCCCAAACTATAAACTTGTCTGCGGTACTTCCCTTAGCTTTAAGGGTAACATTTTCAAACAATACATTCTTAGCTGCTTCTAAACTAAAAACTGAACGCCAAGCTATGGGAGACCTAGACCAAGGGTTCCATGATGAAAATGTGACATTATGGGCTAAACTCATATAATCTTTAAGCTGCTTTAAATTTGCTTCATGCATGGCATTATCCCAGCCCCAATTGGCATCATACGTTTGGTCATATAAAAAAGTAACCTGCTTAATCGTTATATCTTGAGTTAATGCCATGTAAAAAGCAGGTGAGAGTAAATTATTGATAATAATATTAGTATCATTACCAACCCCTTCAATCCACGTTTTACTATCTAAAAAGATAGACTTACTACCTGTTTCCTCAACATCTAAAAATATATCTTGATCAACTAAAACTTTAGAATTTATAGCAACGGATTGTTTTAAAGTTTCTACGAAAACCTCCCTGTCATCTGAAACTCCGTCCATAATGGCTCCAAACCAATAGGGAAAAATATATTCATTATTGAAAACACCTTCTAATGATACTTCACTAAATATTTCATTTCTATTACTTGAAAAAATTACAGTTTCATCTCCTATTACCGTACCATTAAACAAACGACCACTTTCAAAATTCAAAGTAACGTCTGAAGGAAGTCTTACAATTGCATTTTTTAAATCAAAATCAAAGTTAATGTCCCAATTAGCATTAGCATATTCACTAGGTATATTATTCCAATCAAAATCAGAAGGTAGTACAATAGTCTTTTTGTTGGGGTCTATAGTTTCATGATAATCAATTTCCTCAATGTCATTATTGGTGATATACTCTGCTAACAAATCATTATCCTTGCTACAAGAAACTGAACAGAAATACAAGCATATAAACGCAAAATGTATCAGCATTTTTTTTTGTTTTAAAAGTAAGTGACTTATTTTTATATCTGCTATCAGAATTGAAGTTGTCACCTTCAACCGAAGGCTAACATGCGTCAAGTTTAATTTTTGCCAAAAATAATTCACTACACTGCTAATTTTTATGGGACTAAGGTTCTGTTACATTTTTCAAACATATAATTTGAAAGAATTAACCTACAGATATAACATAAATATTACGTGTAAAGTATTTGAAAGGTTGACCTAAAATCAATTTTAGTATTTAATCCAATTTTTCAACTTTCATCTATCTTTTTGTCAATAAATTAAGTTAAAATATAGATATTAAATAGCCTTTAAATATTAAATTTAGTGACCAATACTCAATTAAAAAGATGAAGTGTATATAAAAACAAGCAAATAAAACTTGACCTATTGATTAAGGATAATAGGTTTATAGGTATGTGAAATTTAAATGACTATTAAATTAGCCGTTATGTTACTAATTTATAGTAGCGGTCATTTCTTCTCTTGCAGAAAACTTCGCCCTTACCAAATGTACTGCATAGACCACACCATAATAAAGATACCGTTTAGACATTCGCCTGGGTTCTTTTACTAAACGCCCCAACCATTCTAAGCCTAAATCTCTCCATACTTTGCTTGGCCTTTCTACAGTACCCGCATAAAAATCAAAAACAGCACCAATACAGCATATAATCTTGGCATTAAGGAGATTTTTATGTGCATGGCTCCATTTCTCTTGTTTTGGAGCGGTCATACCTACAAAAAGCACATCAGGATTAAAACTATTAACCGCCTGGATCATATTTAGATTCTCTTCTTCAGTAAACTGTTGTTTAAAAGGTGGCGCATAACTAGCAAATCTAATATTTGGATATTCACCCTTTAAACGAGACTCTATTTTAGCCAAGGTATCACTGCTTGCCCCTAAGTAAAAACAAGATCCATGGTTTTCATTTAATCGTTTTAATTGATACTCATGAAAATCTGCTCCTGCTATTTTTTTTATGGAAGCACCATTCAACCATTTTGCAGCTAATGTTATGCCAACACCATCAGGCAGAATAACATCACTACCCAACAACGCTTTTTTAAATTCAGCATCTTCTTCAGCTATACAATAAGAATATTGATTGATTGTACTTACCAATAGTTTAGATTTTAATGGTAAATTATCAAGTGAAGATTTGTAAATAGGATAACCAAGGCATAACACCTTTGAGTCAACTTCAGTAAGCATCATAAATTTCTAAAAAAGCCCTAATTATAATTTTGTTCTCCCTAAACATGTACGCAATATTCGCATCAATCTTCAACAACAATTATAACTATATCGGGGGTTAATGGTTGTTCAGACAAATATATTTATTTGACATGCAACCACAGATTACTTCTGTTAACGTGTAGAAAATTATAGTTATAGCGCAGCTTAAAGCATATAGTCTTATACTACCAGAAAGATTAACAGCTTAGATTGTGGTGTTATTCTTACAAGTATTGTGAGCCAGTGAACAGTAGAAATTTTTAACTTTTATTAAACGCGCTGAGGACTGCATTTTCCATTTTAAAATTTATCTTAGCATTCATAACCAATTAAGCATTAACACATAAGGGACTCTAAATTTTTATTCTGCTTATATTTCCCCCAAATCATATTCTGAATAACAATTTTACAAGACCAAATTGCTCTTATAGAAATTTTAATGGCTTTCAATTATAAAGACATTAATGAATACTTAAGAATTATGATAAGACCTACTTCATTAAAAAACACATTGTTCTTTTTTACAACCCTCCTAGTATTTACATGTCTATTTGAATCTTGTGCCTCTGAAAAAGACCATGTAGAAGATGGGAATACCACGCATGAACAATCAGAAGAGCCCAAAATCATCACTTTTAGTTTTTTAACTACAGACAATAATAGCTTAACCTCCAATATTGCTGCAACCCTTGATGAAGAAACAAAAACTATCTACGTTGAGCTTGATCCATTAGTGTTAAACATAGACCAACTAATACCTACCGTTACCTTATCTTCTGGATCTACGGTTAGCCCAATATCAAAATCTGAACAAGATTTTAGCCATGAAGTTACCTATACGGTTACTGCAGAAAACGGCACAACAACTGTTTATAAAGTTGTACCGAGTATCATAGGGAATATTTGTACTTCTAATCTAGTAGATTCCGGTCCTATTGTAGTAAGTACGAACAACCAACGCATAGAAAACCTTTATATTAGAACAACTGACCAACATGGTATTGAGATCAACAACCATACAGGTGTGGTAATCTCTAATTGTATTATTGAATACACCGGGGCTTACATGGGAATAAAGTTCACCAGTGCCGATAACCTGACCATAAAAAACTGTTATATAAAATATACCAATGCGCCATCTAGCGGTCCATTAGCGGATTCTGAAAGAAACTGTATTGAAGGTATAGGTTCGCAAAATATTGTAATTGCCAATGTAAAATTAGAGGACGGGTCAACGGGTATACGATTAAACCAATGTGATGATTCGGTTTTAAGATATATTGAAGGTCATAATATGAGAGGTCCTTTCCCTAGGGGACAATTAGTACAATACGATAAATGCGCCGGTGGGCTTTTAGAGAATTTCTCCGTGATCAATGATCGTGATGTGGCTTGGACAGAAGACAATATAAGTATCTACAAAAGTGGCGGGCAACAGATCAAAAAAGGATTGATCGTTGGCAATAACAGTCCTACTGGTGTTGGTGTGTTATTTGAAGATCAAAATACCGAAGGTGCAAGGGGTGGTTACGGCGGACTTGTAGAAGATGTAGATTTTTTGGAAATGGGTAACGGTGTGGTCTCTTCTGTAGAAGGCTCTAAAAATGTGAGTTTTACAAGAATACGTGCCAAACAGATTATTTGTGGCGATTTAGGACAAAACAGGGGAAAATCTACCTCTAACTCATTAATATTCGGTGCTTTTGGCACTACGGCCAATACCGGAGGAAATAGTATAAATGATTGTATCGTGTACAATTCCTGTAACCCTACCAATATTGTTTGGCCAGAGCACAATTTTGATGTTATTGACTATAGAACAGATATTGATTTTGAACCTAGAAACCCTATTGTGCTTAATTTCAACTGTGATTAAGGTGGTAATGGCAATTAGATATTTTCAAGGAAAATACCACTACATTACCCTTCAGTAGCATACCCGGGAATTCTTAGAAAGCCCAGTATTTTTCTGCGTACTATAGTGTCTTTAAAGAAATATTTAAAATACCTTCTATCTGCCTTTATATCCCTAATAATAAACTTAGGATGCACTAACGGAAAATCTATTTCCTGTGCTTCATTATATTGCCGTGCATCATTGGCACTAACGGTATGTGTAGCATCTTCACCAAACCCAACATTTTTAATCATATTTTGGTTTGGTATTATTGACAAGCCAGAGTTGACCAGTTTTGTATAGTCCCACTGATAGTCCCACCAAGAGACTTCTTTAGCATTGATCGTTTTTTCTATTTTACTAAGTCGATATTTCTTTTCGATGATGTTTGAAAAGTAGTTGTCAAAATAGCCTTTCTTCTTTAGTTCTGGAAAGCTTGAACATTCATAATCATAGTTTTTCCAGGCTCTTCGCCAACTTGCCCAACCCCACTCATGACTAAAATAAGAGAAGTAATACGAATAATCTGAATCTGAGATATACCCATTCTGAAAGTTAGAGCCCCCAATATGCATAATCTGGTTATTGTCTCTATATCTTTCCAATAATTCTGAACAAAACTTGAAAAAACTCAAAGACGGCAGGCAGTCATCTTCTAGAATAATACCTTCTTCCTCATTTTCAAAAAACCAATCTATAGCAGTTTTAGGTCCTAATCCACAACCTACATTTTCTTCCCTGAACAGCGTTTTAACTTCACAATCCCAATCTACTAAATCTACAATAGCCCTAGTTTCTTTGCATTTTTGATCATCCTTACCATTTTTACGTGGACCATCTGCCGCAACATAAAGTTTTGCTGGCTGGGCTTTCCGTATCATTTCAAAAACCCTTTTTGCCTGTTCTGGCCTATTAAAAATGATAAATAGTACCGGTGCTTGTGCTGTTGCTGTTTTCATTTTAAATAGTCTTCATTTTTAAACAATTGCCAAATGATGGGAAATAAGGTTTTACCCCACAACAGTAAGAATGCCTGTGGTAGGTGAAACGGAAAATGCACCTTAATAAACTTTAAATATTCTTTATACGATAAGCCTGTAGGGCTATATAAATATGCTATTCTCTGTTTTAAATTACTTTTTTGACTTAACCAATTTACCCCATGATCATTTTTACAGTAACCACAATAAGCACTGGCAACATAGGTGAAAATACCATTATCCAAAGCTTTTAAGGTGTAATCAAAATCTGCAATACCGTGCGTATAGGTTTCCGTTAAAGAACCGATAACCTCGTAGACTTCATTAGGTACCAGCATGATATTGGCATTGCCCATTTCGCACTTCTGCGGAAATTTATCATTAGGCAATACCATTTTACTCTTAAAAGATAGTTTGTTTAAAATTTTATGTCCGCCATAAGAAACCTTCTTAGTATCTGGATCTAAGGTAGGACCCACGATGATACTTTTAGGTTCGTTTACCTCTTCTAAGTCACTTAACAGCCTGGTAAGCGTATCTTTAAAAACAATGGTATCATCATTTAAGAGTAAATAATAATCTGAATGCCTGTCATTATCACGAGCCGCTTTCCAAGCCGTACGCATGCCGCCTGCCCAAAATAAACTACCTGATCCCTGTATGATATGAAGGTTTTTAAAATTACCCTGAAGGTATTCCGTAGTACCATCTGTACTACCATCATCTACCAGGTAGATTTTTAAATAGTAACTATCATCATCTAAATCACAGTTTAAAAGCGCCTCTAAACAGCTATACGTTTTCATCTTACGATTATGGCACGTAAGTAAAACCGTTATTAATTTCTTTTCTTTAGTTGACATCATCTCTAAACTTTTTCAACTGTTAAGCTGGTAACTTTCTGTTTTTTCTCATTTCTACATACACTTGGTACGGTGCAACAATTAACCCATTGACATTGGTTACCACAATTGCCATACAGATACCAAAAATTCCATAACCCATTTCTACCGATAGGAAATAAGCTATTGGTACAAAAAATAGGATTACAAAAATGGAAATATAGAATTGTAAATTGACCTTACCCATGCCGTTCAACACACTTATAAATATTTCTGAAAAGCAATTAGACAGCACTATTAAAACAACACCCAATGAGGTTATGAACGGTATGGTTATAATATCACCGATCCATAAGTTATAGATGGTAGGCGCCAATAATAATCCAATGATACATCCTACGGCAATAACGCTCCATATGAGCAATAGCTTTTTTATCAATTTTTTAATCCACGTATAATCATTGTTTACCTGGGCATTGGTAACAGAACTCCACACCGGACTCAATATGATACCAAATATTAAAGAAGCAACGCTAAAAAGCTTAAAAGCTATATTGAACTCGGTTACCTTTTCTGGTCTAAAGTATTTACTGATCAAAAAATTACTGGTTTGAAACTGCACCATATAGGCAATGTTCAAAAAGAAAAATTTGATCCCTAGAGAAAAAATCGACCCTAAGGTATCTACCGTAGGTTTTTCTATTTTCTGTATTAAATCCGGTCTTTGTACTACAAAGAAATATGCGGTAAAAAGAAATATAGAAAGTACGTTACTACCCATGACCACAAAACCTAAATTAAATAAGGAAGGCTCAGAAAATTCCCTTAAATACAGAATACCAATTAAGCCAAGCACATTGCCCAATAAGATAGTTCTCGCAATCATTGCAGGCTTTTGCAGGGCAAATTGGATAGGGTTATATATTTGAAAAATAAACTGTAAGCTAAAAAAGGATATTAAAAGAAAAACCAACTGTTGCAGTTCTGAACGGTATGACGCATCTACTCCTAAAAATTCATCCCATTTTATCTGGTCTGTAAATATGACATTTAAGATAAATATGATGGTAGAGATCAATATTAATACGGCTGCAGTGGTATGAACCAGTTTTCGCTGCTCTTTGATATCATCCAGAGCTACGGCTTCTGAAAATTTATTGCGTAGACCGTTACCAAAACCAATATCCAACAAGGTAAACCATGTTAGCACAGAACTAAGCGTTAACCAAATACCGTATCGTTCAGCGTTGACAAAATTTATAACCAAAGGAACAAACAAAAAGTTTATAGCCGTACCCAAGCCTCTTAATATCAATGAAGAAAAAACATTCTTAATCAACAGATTAGTCCTAGAATTTCCTTGAAAATAAGACTGTATGATTACCTTAATGGAGTTAAACCTTTTGATCATTATATAGTGTTAGGTCTTTTTAATGGTAGGTACTTTGACCTATAATCAAATGACAAAGCTGTAAAATCTTGTTTTTTAAATGTGGGCAAAAATATAAATATGACACAAATAGGTAGCATTAGTATGGGTTCACCAAAACTTAATATCAGTAAAATTAATATGGAATAACATACGTATTCGGTTTTTCTTAAATACGCCCGGCATAATTTACCATATCTATAGAGTAAAACCATAAGCCCAAGTAAACCGAACTTAGTTATAAAGTCCATAATACCATTAGAGATATTAACATTAAACTCATTAATATAGTACTCATCATATTGATTACTGACCCCTAAAAAAAGTTTCCAGTTAAACTGTTCGTAAAGAAAAATTACACTTGCAAAACGGTTTAAGGGTATTTGCCTTTCTACATCTTCATAATAGACAGATAATTGCTCCAGCTCTTTTAAATCACGTATATCTTGCTCATAAATCTCAACCACCTTCTCCCCTAAAAAAGGTACGTTGGGTATAGCCAATGCAAATATGACCGCAAAAATTATGATGGTAATCTTACTGCCCCTGCTCAATACACGATACCGAAGAAAATACAATATAAACGCACCTAAATATGCCGTGGTAGATACCGTTGTTAAAATGGCCAAGGTAATTATCAATGCCTCTTTGTTCAGTTTAAAATCATTGATTAAAAAATTGAACATTAATGCCAACGTCAAAAACGAACCAAAAGCGCCAGGCTCCCAACAAAATCCGGAATTTCTATAGTAATGGATAGTATCGTAGGTAAATATTAAAAAATTGGTATACCGTAAGGAAAACGTTTCTACAGTAATGCTTTCAAATGCTTTGCCAATAGCCTTTACTATTGCTCCATCTTGATAAAATTGAAGAACATAAAAAACTATAGATATAAGTGCCAAATGAGAAATAACTTTTATCAAATAATAAAGTGCCCTTTCCTTGAGTATTAAACAGAATAAATAGGATGTTAATACAAATTTGAAAAAGTAAAATACATCACTCTTGAAATAATCTGTAGGTAACTGGTTTAATTTGAATCTAAATAAAATATAGATGAAATAAATTACACTACTTAGTATAAAAAACTGAACATCTTTCTTCTTAATTCTATTAAAACTAAGGGCTATTACTATCATAAACACCTCAAAACCAAACCATGCTAAATTAGACTTAACTAAGAAATTGGCTTTAGAAGCAAATATTAAAAAAAACAAAGTGACAATGTAATATATATTCATTTCCGTTTTGTCTTGTGCAAATAATAATAGATGAAACTATTTAATAAAACCTACATCGTTAAAAACAACCATAGGGTTTTTAAACTTCTTATTGCGCTTAGCTTCTTCCAAGATTTCCAAATCATCTAAATGGGTGTAGTACTCACGAACCATAAAAACACAACAATCCGAATATTTAGAAAGGGCAAGCGTATCTGCCAATGTGCCAATTGGGGCGGAGTCTATGACAATATAATCGAAGTCATTTCTTAACTGCTCCATAAACTGAACCATTTGCACCGAATTAAAAGATTCCAATCCGTCTACTTTTTCGGAACCCAACCCTATGGCAAACAAATTGTCATTGTTATTTACCGGCACCAACAAGTCGTTGATTGTAATAGTACGTGTACCTGGTGATAGGTAATTTGAAATACCAATTTCTGAATTAGCAGCTCCCAATGCCCCCATTAATTCTGGATTGTGCTTATCTAATTCTAAAATCACGACTTTAGAGTTTGAAGAAGCCAGTGCCACCCCAATATTTGAAGAAAAGAAAGTTTTTCCCTCCCCCTCTTGGGCAGAAGTAACCAAAATAGTTTGCATCTTCTTTTTAGGTAGATGAAAACTCATATTCATACGCATCATTCTAAAATCTTGAGCCAATCTACTACTCTCCTCTCCCTTTTCAATAAGATTTTTACCTGATGCATTATGTGTTATTTCACCTATTAAAGGCACACTAATTCTTTTCTGAACATCTTTCTTATCGGCAACTTTAGTATTTAATCCATCCTTTAAATGAACAATACCTACAGGAACGGCAAGACCCAATAACAGGGATACCAACATGAAAAGTTTTTTACTGGGAGATTTTGACTCAAAATCAGTAATAGCCTTATCGATTACGGTAAAGTTATCTTGCCTAACACCAACCATTAAAACAGCCTCTTCCCTCTTTTGTAATAAGTACAAAAACAAGTTTTCCTTAATACCCTGCTCTCTACTAATTTCCAATAATTGCCTTTGCATAGATGGTATTCTTTGCTTTTTGGCTGCAAATTGACTGGACCTACTTCTAATACTACCTATAGTACTTCTTAAACTTTGCCTAGATGTAGAAAGGCTACCAAGAATATTCCCTTTCAGCTGCTGTAACTGATCCCTAATATCAATCATACGCGGGTTGTTCTCAGGAACCGTTCTTTGTAGACTTTTGCGCTCTATCTGTAATCTATTATAATTATCTATTAAATACACCAGATTAGGGCTTGATACACTTAAAGAATTTAAAGTAGATTCATTATCCCCATTTCTTAAATTACGGTCTATAGCACTTAAAACTTTTAGTTCTATTTCAGCTTCGGTCAGTTTTCTACTATAATCTATTTCTTGCTCAGAAAATGAATTTGCATCGAACTCTACATTAGCCAGTTCATTTTCCGTTTTGAACTGGGCAACATTTTTTTCTACTTCACTAAGCTCTACAGATAATGCATTTAAACGTTCATCAATAAACTTTACGTTATTTAAGGCCATGGCATTTTTCTCTTGATATGCCTTTATACCATATATCTCAACCAATGTATTTATGATATCCTCGCCTTTCTGAGGATTTTGCTCTTTTAAAACAATGTTGATAACAGAAGCATCTTTATTGATTACATACACACTCAATGCTTTTTTCACATAATCATGTGCCATCTCATCTATATCCCTAAATTCCAGTAAAAATTCAGTACTCTTTACGTTGGACTTTTCATTGGGCACAATCTTAAAAGTTCCATAGGGTTTTTCAATTTTGTAACCATAATTATATCTATTATAGCCATAACTTGAGCTAATAGAATTTGCTGCATCTAAGTCACCTTCAAAATCTTCCGATATACTAAAACTATCTTTTCCTTCTAACTTAATTTTAATAGAAGTATCATAAGCCGATGGATATAAGGTGTCTACAACAATTTTAAACGGCAACTCTGAACCATATAGTTCCGTTTCAGAAAAAGTCTCTGGAGTACTAACTTTACATTGCAAGGACAAACTATCTAAAACAGAACGCATTAAATGCACAGAAGTCAACACCTCAATTTCATTGTTAACCCGCTCTGAGTTACTAAATGGATTATTGCTGACCATGTTATTACCAGAGGCATCTATATTAGAGGTTTCATTTTTCAATAAAATTTTACTAGAAACTTCATATGAAGTATTTATAAACTGCAGGGCAAGAGCCGCCAAGCCAATAAAAATCAGAAGAAACAATAGAAATAGTTTCCATGATTTCAGGTATTTGCTCAACAATGCCTTTACATCAAAATTTTCTTCATTATTAGAAGAAGATAGCCTTGAGTCAAAATATTCCTTTTCAGTCATTGTATTCAATTTATCGGGATAAATAAGCCTGACTATGAACAGTCCTTAGCTTAAGAATTTTTTAATTGTATGGATTGATTAAAAGCTGGCAATAGAAATTACCGCCAATGACAACGAACCTAATATTACCGAGAACCATTGCGTAGCATTAGAAGTATTTCTAACCTTTCTATCATTTGGTTGCACGTAAACAATATCATTTGGTCGTAGGTAATAGTTTGGTGAAGTAAATAATTCATCTGAAGTAAGATCTATTCTTCTAGTACTTTTAATACCGTCTTCCTCACTTATTAATAATACATTATTTCTTTGGGCATATATTGTCATGTCACCCGCCATACCCAAAGCTTCTAGAAGTGTAACTTTTTCATTTGGTATGGTAAAAACCGCTGGTTGATTTACTTCTCCTAAAACAGAAACTTTAAAGTTCATAAAGCGTATATCAACTATTGGCTCCATCAACAATCTTTTAGATATCAACTCTTCTCTTATATATTCTCTCAGTTCTTTCTTTGTAAGACCGGCTACCGCTATCTTACCCAAAACCGGGAATCTTATAAATCCATCTTGATCGATCAAATAACCAGGAGTTTGTATACCGCCTACGTTATTGGCAATATTGAACATCTCGGTTACCTCAGCATTTAAACTGGTAATATTGATACTCAACAAATCATTCTTTTGTAAAATGGGCTCTAAGGGCTCATAATATGATGCAAATGTATTATTACCTACCTCATTGAAATAAGATGATTTTTTAGCGCTACCACACGATGTCAATTGCAATGCTACAATAAGCAACATTGAAATTTTCAGCAAATAAGATTTAGTGTTGTGAAAGTTAATTGGGGAAATACTAGTTTTCATAAATTAATTGTTTGCAGCTTATAGTTACTGTAAATGGTGAACATCAAAATTAATTGAAAGAGAAAATTGAACGACATTAATTCCGACATCCTAGTTTATATAATCGTCGTAATTAAGATAACAGGGCATTTTACTCTTTGTTAGTAGAAAAATTTAAAAAAAATTAGGCACTTCATCGTATTTACATGGTCTTACAACAATTCACCGAATAGTTTTGAAGAAATTGGAACCCATAAAATCCGCTATTTTTTCTGGGCTTACATGTGTAATCTCCGTACTGGAAAATTCATTTAAATGCTGTGTAGCAATATGGCATTTATATTCTGCAGTAAGATCTATTTCTTCTAAGTAAAATACTTCTTCACCTATTGTAGATGATCCGTCAATAATTTCAATAGAATCCAAAGCTACATTCAAACCGGTTCCATAAGCTTTTAAAACTGCTTCCTTCTGTGTCCAAAATTCAAAAAACTTTTCTTGCACATGTAAAGAACCAACCATATTGTCATATTCCGACTTTGAGAATTGTAATCTAAAATCATTTATTTCTACATTACTTATTTTCTCTACATCTACACCTATACCTCCATGAGACGTAAATGCACAAACTATAAAATCATTTGAATGGGAAATGTTAAACTGAACCTCAGAATTTTCTAAAAAAGGTCGTTTATCTTTAGAATATTCAATGGCAATATCATCAACATTAATGTTATAGAATTTTTGTAAACCATATGCCAACAACAGTCTGCCTAAAATAGTAGACTTAGCATCTTGCCATCTTTTATATTTCGAATATTTAAGCACAAATTCTTCAGAAAATTTCTCTTGTGCCTGAGCAAAGAAAATTTCATTGTCAATAGGTGTTAAGCTAGTAAATAAAAGATGTGTCATCTAAACAGGTAAACAATATTCCTAAACCATTCTATATCTCTAAATATCAATTTTTAAATAGCCATTTTCTTTTGTGGCATCTGCTACGTACCATGCTGGCTGCCCATTCTCATCTCTACCTAAACGAGCACCTGGCACAGGTGGTGTGTTCAATCTCTCAAAAGAATTTTGCATTGTAACGGCATGCCCATTGGTTTCCTTTTTTAATATCCCAACAGTTACCAATTCATCAATGGCATCTAAAAGTGTTTTCTTCAAAAAGTCCACATCCTCATTGGTATATGCCGTTGTTAAAAAGCAAGGGAAGCCATCCCAAATATGTATCCCTTTCTCGCGCATTATTACAAACAGTAATTCTGAATACGGAATTTCTTTCTTAAACTTTATCCTCCATAAAGACCCAAAATAATTGATCTCTAATGGTAGACCGTTTTTACCAAAATTTTCATTTAAACTAACCACCATTTGTTCAGTCATGGCAGAAACATTTGCCTGCAAACTTGGTCCTTGTTCTTTCATATGGAGCAAAGCCGCCTTCGCAGAGGCTAATGCCAAAGGATGGCGAACAAAAGTACCGGCAAAATAAGTAACCCCAACTTCTGGGTAAGAATCATCTCCATACTGCCAAAAGCCGCCATCAAGTGCATCCATATATTCTTTTTTACCCAATATGGCACCGATGGATACACCACCACCTATGACCTTACCATAGGTTGCAATATCCGCCTTAACGTCAAAAAGGGCCTGGGCACCACCCGGATGCATTCTAAAACCGGTAATAACCTCATCAAAAATAAATGGTATTTCTTCGGCTGCAGTTATTTCCCTTACTTGCTTTATAAATTCTATGGGTTGAAATTCCGGTCTACGGCTCTGTACCGGTTCTACAAGAACAGCCGCCACTTCATGTGCTCTATCTTTAATAATCTGCAAGCTTTCCTCAGTACCGTAATCAAGGATCAACATATTTTGAACGGCTTCTGGCAATATTCCTGCTGCAGCCGGAAAAGTTTTCTTTTTCTGGGTTCCCCTTACGATACCCTCATCATTAATTCCGTGGTAAGACCCCGTAAAAGCAATAATAAGCGAACGCCCGGTTACGGTACGTGCAATCCTCATGGCACCCAATACAGCTTCTGACCCTGTATTACATAAAGCAGCCCTGTCATGACCTGTAAACTCTAAAAGTAAATCACAGACTTCACCAGCCAACGGATGTTGCGGCCCAACCTCATATCCTAGATCCACTTGTTTGTGCATGGCCTCTTTAATAAAATCTGGCTGGTACCCAAAGAAACACGAACCAAACCCGTTCAAAGCATCTATATACTGGTTGCCGTCTAGGTCCCAAAGTCTATTTCCCTGAGATTTACCGATCACTATGGGGTATACCAAATCTTTGGTCAACGGTTTAAAACCCGACACCACTCTTGGATCTGCCATTTTTGCCCTGTGATTCTGAGCATAATTTTTACTGCCAATGGTTTTCTTGTTATATCTAGCAGTCAATTCATTTAAGTATTGAGACTGAGCTTGATCTAAACCGGTTGTTTGCTTTTCTATTCTTGGTGAAGCACCAAACGGTTTTTTATGTTCTTGTTTTTCCTGTTCCGTACGTATATCCATACTACTTGCACCATTGTCCTTTTCTGGTTGTTGAGGAGCACTTGGCGCAACACTTGGTTGTACAGTAGCTACCGATCCACCTTGTAAAAGCTGTAATTGCTTGCTAAGCAGTTGAAGTTGCTCCCCAATTAGACCAATAGCCGTTTGATTACCAGCGGCCTTAACATATTGGGCTGTATTATTTTCTTGAACCTGATGTACGGCAACAGTAGGCTGTTGAACTACTTGTGGTTGGGGCTTTAGAATTTCTTCAGGTAAATTAGCATCTAAATAGCTTGCTAAAAGTTCTGGTGTATTAATATCCTCATTAAGCTGTCTAAATGTAATTGGAATTTTAAATTCTCTCTTACAAGTAATAGCCATTTGAGTAAGGATAAGGGAATCTAACCCTAGCTCTAAAAAGCTTAGATTTTTGTCATTGGCTTCAATTTCAATACCATAATTGTTTGAAACTAACTCCGAAATTTTATTTAAAATGGTCACGTTTCTCATTGGTGTAACGCTTTTTGGTTTTTCTGTTAAGGTCTGTATTGTAGGGTTGGTATGAACACTAGTCCTTTCAATTTTTGGTTGAGTAACTATAGGGTCTATCCAACATGGTTTTCGGTCAAACACATAGGTAGGCAATCTTAATCTATGTCTGCCCTGTTTGTCATAAAAACTAGTCCAATCTATGGTTATACCCGTTAACCATAATTGTCCTAAGGCATTAAGCACTCCGTGGTAATTATTTTCATTGGTTTTAGGAACCGGTAATGAAGCTATAGATTTTATTTTTCTAGCTTCTTTGTTTTGACGGCTTAGCGTTGTAAGTGTATTTCCCGGACCAACTTCTAACAATACCACATCTTCTAATTTAACTATGGTATCCATAGCATCGGAGAATTTCACGGTATCTCGTAAATGATTGGTCCAATATACAGGGTCTACAGCCTCCTCATTGGTCAGCCAAGTACCTGTTACGGTAGATACTATGGGTATCTGTGGAATCTTTAAATCGATATTTTCAACAATAGCGCCGAACTCCTCTAAAATAGGGTTCATCATTGCGGAATGAAAAGCATGGCTTGTAGCTATTAATCTATAAGGCAAATTTTCTTCCTTAAGTACCTCTGCAAATTTTTCAATTTCATTATCCTCACCAGAAACTACACAAAGTTTATGGGAATTAACAGCGGCTACAGATAAGGTTTTTGGCAATATTTTATGGAGCGATTCTTCATCTATACGAACGGTGAGCATACTACCTTTAGGAAGTGTACTTACCAAAATACCCCTCAAGGAAACCAATTTTAATGCATCTTCCAAGCTAAAAATGCCAGCCAGATGAGCCCCAACGAACTCCCCTAAACTATGACCGCAAATTACGGTAGGTTGAATTCCCCAACTGATCCATAATTGAGATAGTGCATATTCTATGGTAAACAACGCCGGTTGTGTAAACCGTGTATCGCGAAGATTATTTTCCGCTTCCTCATTTAAAGATTCCGGGAAAATTATTTTTCTGATATCCAACTTTAGGGTAT
Organism: Maribacter sp. UBA3344; assembly: GCF_002362375.1. Lineage (NCBI taxonomy): Bacteria > Pseudomonadati > Bacteroidota > Flavobacteriia > Flavobacteriales > Flavobacteriaceae > Maribacter > Maribacter sp. UBA3344. The sequence goes on from NZ_DERI01000010.1 coordinate 50,162, forward strand.
CCAGCAACAAGTTGGCACATTTATCCACAGCATCTTTAAATACACCTTCGCCACTATACAGCTCCTTGCCCATGTTCAAAAACTGGGAACCTTGCCCTGGCAATAAGAATGCCACTTCATTAGGAACTGCCCTAACTACTGACGATTGTGCTGTTTTATTATCTTTATCAAACAGTACATCTGAAGCCTCTTTAGTGTTCGATGCCAATATAAACCTTCTAGTACCAAAACTAGCTTTTGTAGTACTCAGCGTATAAGCCACATCTGCTAAATCCCCCTCTTTATCAGCATCAAAATGAGCTTTCAAAGCATTTTCACAACCCTCTAAACTTGTATTCGTTTTTGCAGAAATAGGTAAAAGCTGTACCGGTCTTTGTTGCAAAGGCTCTTTTACCGTCATCTCATATTCTTCTAATACCACGTGCACATTGGTACCACCAACGCCAAAAGAACTTACCCCGGCTCTTCTAGGGCCTTCTACGTCCCATGAAGCCAAAGTATTGTTTACATAAAACGGACTATTATCAAAATCTATTACCGGGTTAGGTTTCTCATAACCTAAAGAAGGTGGTATTTGTTTATGGTTAAAGGCCAATATCGTTTTAATCAAACCAGTTACACCTGCCGCAGCGGTAAGGTGACCCATATTACTTTTCACCGAACCTAGTCCACAATAGTTTTTCTTGGATTGCTCTCCAAAGGCAAGGTTGAGTCCGTCCATCTCAATAGGATCCCCTAAAGGCGTGGCCGTACCATGAGCCTCTACATAGCTAATGGTTGCAGGTGAAATACCGGCATCATTAATAGCGCTCCTAATAGCGTTGGCCTGCCCTTCTGCGCTAGGAGCCGTAAAGCTACCCTTGCCACCGCCATCATTGTTAATACCTACACCCTTAATTACACCATATATAAAATCCCCATCTTTTTTAGCTTCCTCCAAATCCTTTAAAACAACCACTCCTGCACCATCGCTGAACACGGTTCCTTTTGCTTGAGAATCAAATGGCCTACAATGACCGTCTGTACTGAGCATTGATCCTTCTTGATACAAATGACCACTATTAATTGGTGCCGTTATACTAGAGCCCCCAGCGAGAGCAACCTCACAATATCCATTTCTAATAGCTTCGACCGCTTCGGCTATAGCCAGCAAAGATGTGGAGCATGCGGATTGTACACTTACCGCCGGACCTTTTAAATCTAAATGATAAGCCGTTCTTGATGATATATAGTCCTTTTCATTTTCCGTATCCAGTTGTAGCTGACCAACGGACTCTATCAATTCATGGTTCGGTAAAATGTTCTTTTGATAATACGTATTGGTACCCGTACCGGCATAGACCCCAACCCTACCGTTATAATGTTCCGGAAGATGACCAGACTCTTCAAGTGCTTCCCATGCAAGCTCTAAAAACAAACGTTGCTGAGGATCCATGGCCGCCGCATGTTTAGGCGTTAAGCCAAAGAAACGCGCATCGAACATTTTAACAGAAGGCACTACACCTCTTGCAGCTACGTACAAGCTATCATTTCTTAAGGTTTCAGGAATACTTTGATCCAATTCTTCTTTGGTAAAAAATGAAATAGTTTCCTTTCCATTTTTTAAGACCTCCCAAAATTCATCAATATTCTTAGCGCCGGGAAATCTGCCCGTCATACCAATAACGGCAACATCCTTAGATGAAGCATTATTTTTCTCTTTTCGCTTATTGGATAATATAGCTGATTCTTTGTCGCCCTCTATAAAATTCACAAGTGCGGCAATGGTCGTATGTTGATACAGCTTGGTTACCGGAATTCTCTTGTTCAGGGTTTTCATAATGGCATTTACGACTTTTTGTGCCATAAGCGAGGTACCGCCCATTTCAAAAAAGTTATCATCAACACCAATACCCGAAAGTTTTAATTCCTTTTCCCAAATAGCAGCTATACTCTTCTCTACCTTGGTACGTGGTTTTTTAAAGATCACATCTGAATTTGACCTTAGATACCCAGGAGCCGGTAGCTTTTCCTTATCAATTTTCCCATTAGAGTTTGTAGAAAACTCATCTACCCACATTAAAAAAGTGGGGACCATAAATTCTGGTAACTTATTGACAAGCGCTAGTCTAATACCGGTCATTTCAGGTTTCTCACCAACAGCCTGCATATATGCTACCAATCTGGTTTCACCTTCCTCATTTGTATTTGGCAACACCACAGTACGTTCAATACCGTCTAAAGCATTAATGGTAGATTCTATTTCCCCTAATTCTATACGGTGTCCGCGAATTTTAACTTGATGGTCAATTCTGCCAATATACTCTAGAGTACCATTTGAAAGTCTTCTTACCAAATCTCCCGAGCGATACATTTTTTGCCCAGGTTCAAAAGGATTCGCAATAAACTTTTCACTGGTCAATTCCGATCTATTTAAATAACCTCTTGCCAATCCATGACCTGAAATGCACAGTTCACCTATAACCCCTACAGGTTGTAACTGGTTTTTGGTATTCACCACATGTGAAGTTAACGATGACACACAATTACCAATATTGGAAACATTGGTTCTTACATCCTCATCATCAATGATTTTAAATGTTGTAAATATGGTAGTTTCGGTAATACCGTAGCCGTTTACAAATTGAATACCCGGAAATTTACGGTACCATTTTTCTAAATATTTTGGAAACAATGCCTCACCACCAAAAATGACGTATCGCAATTTCAGATCGATATCACCTGAAGGTAAGCTACCCATGATATTTAAAAATGATGATGGTGTTTGGTTCAGAATGGTCACCTTTTCTTTTATGAGCAAGGACATAAATTCAAAAGGATCCTTGATCACTTCACTGGAAGGAATTATCAATTTACCCCCAAACAACAACGCTCCGTAAATCTCCCAAACGGAAAAATCAAAACAGTATGAATGGAACATGGTCCAAACATCGTTCTCATTGAAATCATAGAAAGGATCATCGTTAACAAATAAACTAACGATATTTCTATGTTCTAACATGACACCTTTAGGATTACCTGTAGTTCCTGAAGTGTAAATGATATAAATCAAGTCGTTAGGCAATAGCACTACACCTGTTAATGGGGCAGTTGTAAAACTTGCTTTAGTTGCCTTGAACTCTTCAATTGCCGCGGCATCTACCGTTATATTGCAATTGCTATCGTTTTTAATATATTCTTTGCGTTTTTCCGGGTAGTTTGGGTCAACAGGCACGTATGCGGCACCAGTTTTCATAATCCCCATCATACCAATAATTAGCCATTCACTCCTATCTAGAATCAAACATGCCAGGTCCCTTGGTTTAACCCCTTTCTTTTGAATTAAATAATTTGCAAATTGATTGGACAGCTCATCTAACTCCCTGTACGTTAATGTATGCTCCTCAAAGGCAACAGCTATACGATCTGGAGTTTTTAGAGCCTGTTCTTTAAGCAAATCAACCACGGTTTTATCCGTTGGATAGTCTACGGTAGGTGTATTGAATTCATTTAATAATATATCACGCTCCTTTTCTAGAAGAAAATCTATACTTCCTATTTCAGAAGTTGAATTTTTCATTAATGGAGAAATGATGCTCATATAATGCATCATAAACTGTTCAATAAAACTATTTTCAAATACCGCATCATTATATACGACATCTAACCTAATAGTATCAGCATTAATCTCAAGATTAATTTCCAAATTAGATTTGACATGGACTTCACCTATCCTTTTAATCTCATTGAATGTATCAATATCATTAGAGACAGAAGTATCATCAGTTTTTATAGCGTTAATGGAAAGCACGACATCTTGTAGTACATTGTGACTATTGGTATCGATTAAATTAAAATCTGCCAATAGCTCTTCAGAAGGATAAAAATTTTCTTGATTTAGCAATAACCTTTCAGTAGTGTCTTTATTTACCCTATTAAAGTTAAATTCAGCCTCAATGGTATTTCTAAATAAAGATAGATTTTGATCTAACAATAGTCCAAAAGCAATATCGTTCTGATTTGTATACCTATGAAAGAGTATAGCTAATGCCGAAATTGCAAAAGTCGTTAATTCATTAGAGGAAGAAGTATTTGATTTCAAATAACCAGACAACTGTTCAGAAAAATAAGTACGCAACAAAACCCCTTTTGAAGCGGTATCGTTTACTTTTAAATTTCTATTGGGCAAGTCAAGCAATTTTATGTCGTCTGACAATAAATTTTCCCAATAGATTTTAGCGCTACTGGAAACAGCCCCTTTATTTTTGGCATTCATATCTTACTTAATGCTATAATTATCAACTAAGTTCAAGTACTTTTCAAATTGCAAATGCCCAAAACATACTGCATGGATTATTGAATAGGTTAAAAGAAAATTGTTTTGTGCTAAAAGCTTCAACAAGCATACCTATTTTTATAAAATATTTGAATGTATCATTGAACATTATAATAGTAGTAAAATTAGTGAATCTATTGTATAAATAAGATTTCAGCTAACAGCAAGCAATGAACAATTTCAATCAAAATTAAATTACAAGTAATTGATTGTCAATTAATTAAAAAATTATACATCATCTATAACTGAAACATAAATTATTTCATTCCTATAATTTCATCGAATAAAAAAAGACGTTCTTCGATATACAATTTCACTCAAATATGACTAGGTAGATGAACTGTGTTATATTTAAGATAATCGGCGATTTCAAATAGATATATTGTTTATTTTCACAAGTAAATTACAACAAGGTTAAAATGAAAGGAAAGCTTATATATCTCATAGGTGACTTACTCATATTGTTGATGCCAAAAAAAGCTAAGAAACTTGCAAAAACCGGCATGACAATTACCGATAGAAATAAAATTACCCTGATTGAGCTTTTTATGCGCAAGTCCCTATTAAAAAAAGTAGAGGATAAATCAGACTACAACACACTATCAGAATTTCATAAGGCATATTGGAAAAACAAAGGAGATGATTTCTTTACGGCCACCGATGACTCCTTTGAAAAAAACTTCTTACCCGAATGTTCTTTTATGTTTGACCTTTTAAAGAACAAATTATCTATAGAAGAGGAAGATTTTAATACCCTAGTGGAGATTGGCACCGGCAACGGAAAAGTTTTAAATTATTTAAGCGAACAATTTCCACAAATAGACAGGTTCGTAGGTATTGACCTAAGTGAAAATCAAATAATTCGTAACCAAAAAACATACAGCAAGAACCAAAGACTTGAGTTTGTTGCCTACGATGCTTTTGATTGGGTAAACACGTATGCCAATAAGAATATGATATTTGTTACCTCTAGAGGTGTACTTGAATACTTTACCGAAAGTAAGCTCCTAGACTTTTTACAACAGATAAATAGATTAGGAAACACCATTTTTGTAGCTATTGAGCCTAATGGTGTTAACCATGACCTTAATGCTAATACCGGTTCAGAGCCATATGGGTATGAGCGTTCATTTTCCCACAATTACAAGGTACTTTTTAAGAAAGCTGGTTTTACATTATGGCATAGCTCAACAAAAGACAGCACCCTTGATCATTATTTTAGTTATATAGGTGCTGATAATTATAGTAAAAAAGCTGTAATGGTAGCCTTAAGATAGTCTGGTATGGCTATCATTTTTACACCTAGTTATTTTTATCTAGAACGTTTTGGAGCGTCTTTGACAAAATTTTATCATTAGGTGGTGAAAACATTGTTAAATGCTCTCCGGGTACATAATGAACTTCTATACCATTTTTGGCATATGATTTCCACCCCAAATTTTTAGGATCATGGGTATAATCTATTACATCTTGTATTCTGAACAGATCTGCCTTAATGGGCAAAGGTTTTAAATGGTATTTATCCACGACCTTATTATGCTCAATAATTCTGCTTTCATATTCCCAATCGTAATCCATTTTAGACAAGGTATTCTTATCCTTTTTCAACCTTAGATAAAACTTCTTCAAGTTTGCCTTGGTAACGCCTACTCTATAATTAAAGCCCTCTCTGCTTAACAATAATTGTTTTAATACATGTAAAGCCTTATTCGCTATATAATTACCGAATGCCAATTTTTTACCCAAATATGTATTACGCCCATAATGCGCATACGCATAGGTATCTAATAATGCCAAGGTAGATATCTGTTCTCCTCTATCCATCAACTGCTTTGCCATTTCATAAGCAATAATACCCCCAGAGGAATAACCCGCTAATTTATACGGTCCTTTAGGTTGTGTTGCCAATAACGCATCATTATAATGAGATGCTATTTCTTCCACAGAAGTCAACATAGCTTCTTTACCGTCAAGACCTTTTGCCTGAAAACCATAAATGGGTTGCTCTGGATCCATATGGTCCTTTAGGGTTTTAAACGAAAGAATATTTAAACCTGCTCCATGAACAATGAACAAAGGGGTCTTAGAACCTTTTGGTTGTATTGGCACCATAGAATCCCAGGTTACGGTATTTTCTTCTATTTTTAATAAACTAGCCAGTCCCCTAACTGTAGAATACTCAAACAATGAAGAAAGAGGTAAGCGCTGACCAAATTTTTGCTCCAAACTGGTCATTACCTTGGCTGCTATTAATGAATGCCCGCCAAGCTCAAAGAAATCATCATCTAGATGTACTTGGTTTAAAAACAAGCATTCTTTCCATACTTCACAAACCAATTCTTCTGCTTTTGTTAATGTCCTACTAGGCTCATTTATATTGGTTTCACCATTTAAAACAGTATCGGGCAGGCTCTTTCTATCTAACTTGCCGTTTATGGTCACCGGCAATTCCTTTAGTCTTATATATTCAAAAGGCAACATAAAAGAAGGCAATTCCTCGGCAAGTTGATTTTTCCATTCCAACACACTTGCATCCCAATCCTCATTACTTCCATTAAAAACAATATATGCTTTTAAAGCATGATTTCTAACATCTGTTGCAGCAGCTGAAACTCCCTTTAATTTCAGTAGAGCGTGTTCTATCTCGCCAAGCTCAATTCTATGACCACGAACTTTTACTTGACCATCTTTCCTACCCAAACACTCTATTTGACCGTTAGGCAAAAGTTTACCTAAATCGCCCGATAAGTACATTTTAGATTGCCCGTCACCAACAAACGTATTATTCACAAAACGCTCATTAGTTAGTTCTCTTTGACCTAAATACCCGTTTGTTACTCCCTCACCGCCAATAACGATCTCACCTACCATACCTTTTGATACAGGATTTCGCTGGTCATCCAGGAGGTAAATTTGAGTATTGGCAATAGGCTTACCTATTGAAATAGGATTATCGTTTGCCGTAATTTTAGTAAGTATACAGCATACCGTGGTTTCGGTAGGGCCATAAATATTCCACACTTCATCACATTTTTCCAATAATTGTAATGAAAGTGCTTTAGGCACAGGTTCTCCACCGATCAATGCTTTTATAGGTAATGGTTTTTCCCAACCGGAATCCAGTAAAATCTGCCAAATGGTTGGCGTTCCCCACATTATGGTAATATTATCGGCAATTGCTTTTTGCAATAAAAGATGTCCGTCTTTTCTAGTGTTTTCATCTACCAATACTACACTTGCTCCGTGGATTAATGGTAAAAATATCTCCATGACCATAGCATCAAACGAAATGGTCGTAGTTGCGAATATTCTGTCATGTTCTGAAATACCTGGCTCAGAACCCATTGAATATAACAAGTTAATCACATTTTTATGCGTTACCTGTACACCTTTAGGTTTGCCCGTAGATCCCGAAGTATAAATGATATAGGCGCCCGAATCTGCAGATACATCTATTTTCTGAAAATCCTCATTCCCGTTGGCTACAATATCCTCCACGAAAATTGTTTGACAACTGTGATCCAGTTCCTTCTTAGATGTAGTGCAAATGAAAAAAGTGGCATGAGCATCGGCTATCATCAGTTTTGTACGAACATCCGGATAACCGGTATCTATAGGAATATATCTAGCTCCACATTGTAATATGGAAAATAGCGTAATAATTAAATCTGGAGATCTTTCTAAGGAAATTGCAACCGTAACCCCTGGCTTAATGCCTTTTTGCCACAAATAACCGGCTGTAGCATTGATCCTATTTTGCATTTCTGCATAAGTAATTTTCTCTTTATTAAACTCCAGTGCTGTTGCATTTGGGGTAATTTCAGCTTGTTTATGGAATAACTCGTGTAAGTTGGTATTTGGTAAAGCCATTGAAGCACCTTCAATACCGATCTGCTTTGGTTCTTTATCAATTATTTCAGATAGTTTGGCATAAGGGTTTTCAACCAATTGGTTAATAATGGTCTTAAAAGCACTACCTAAGTTTAGTATCGTGTTCTCTTCAAATAAGTTGGTATTGTAAGACCACTCAAGTGTTATATTATCATTGGAGCCTGTAGCATTCAAGAACAATTCAAAAGTTTCAAAATTACGAGCATTACTATGATAATCATAGGTTAACCCTTCAAAAGCAACATCATCATCTAAATTCATGTCCACATTAAAAACAACAGGAACCAAGGGAACCCTACCTGGTGTTCTAGGGATGTTCAGTTTTTTCAAAAGGCTACCAAAGGTGAGTTCTTGATTTTCGAACGCATCAAAATTGTCAGATTTACGTTTCTTTAAATAATCAATAAAACTATCATCATCATTAAGCTCACTTTTCATAGGAAGCAGCTTAACGCAATGACCCACTAAATTTTTAACGCCCATGTTAGATTGCCCCGCAACAGGAAGCCCTAGCACTATACTTTTTTGAGCCGTAGTTTTGTAGAGCAATATTTCAAATGCGCCCATTAAGGTCAAAACTAAACTAGAACCAGCTTTAATACCAGTATCTTTTATGCGCTTTACAATTTCTTTATCTAAAGTTTGATTTATACGAGCACCGTTATAGGTTCTTTTCGTTACTTGTCCAAAATCGGTAGGTAAATTTGTTTTGGGAATCTCACCTTTAAAAAGGTTCAACCAGTACGTTTCAGCTCTTTCAAACTCGCCATTGGTTTTTAATTCCTCTTGTTGAGTCACATAGGCAGTGTACGGTGTTGCTACCGGAAGATTATGAGATTTATGGAGTACTTTAGACGAATATAGCGCGCCTATTTCCTGCATAATAATGCCAACGGACCATCCGTCGCAAACAATATGGTGTGCGGTAATTGTAAAATTATAAACTTCCTCATCAAGTTTAAGCAGTGCAAACCTGATCAATGGTCCTTTGGTAAGATCAAAAGAAGTATTCGTATCCTGTTCAGTATAATTATGTATTGCCTCCTTGGCTTTCTCAACTGAAAGTTGACTATAATCCACCAGGTCGATATTAATAAACACCGATGAAAAAACGTTAATATACTTACCATCTGGGCTAAATGAAGACCTTAGTGACTCATGACGCGCAATCAACTCATCTACCGCCAATTGCAACGCATTTACATTGAGCTGTCCTCGCAGTTTTATAGTAAGGGAAAGGTTGTAAGCAATATTTGCCGCCTCACCACCAAAATAACAAGAATACCAAATTTCCTCTTGCGCATCGGTCGTTTGCAAAATATGCTTAATCTCAGGTCCTTCAAAAGGATTAAAAGGTGTTAAAACTTCCAAGATTCTATACTAAATAGGTTAATTATTAAGATAAGGGAAACACGTTTAAATTCACACAACTTCACCTTAATGGGTGTAATTATTTAAATCTTGGGATAAATATATTTATATTGCTAACAATATGGACTTAGATTCGCTAATCTGTATATAAAAAGAGTTGTTTGTAAAAAAGCGAAGATTTTAGCCCCCTACTTAAGACCCTTATTAATGATGTATATAACAACAAAAAAAGGTACAACCCAATAAAGTTTGGACTATACCTTTTCATTATAAATTACCAAGTTGGCATTTATAAATACTTAGTATAATTTATCAAAAAACTGTATTAGCCCTTCAACAACCTTTCCGTCATTAATTTGGCATATATTATTTGATTTTCTTCAATAAAAGTACTTTGATCATAGTCCGTTTTACTTCTATCCAGAATCATATTTATGTCAGTTTTTTTCATTTGACTACTTTTCATGACCTTCATGTAAGGCTTAAGTAGTACGTAATAATTTTCAAGAGAAACTAGTTTTATCCTTTGATAACAGGATACTAGCCGCTCATCTAAAATGCTAGCTATCATCATACAGTGGTTTAAGTTGATAAAAAAACGGGGAAAAACAATAACGGATTAAAATACTTTAAAACAAATAATACCTACAATTAACAGAATAAAATTAATAAAAAATCATCATTTGTTATAATATTATTTAAAATTTAACATTACACATATCAATAATGCAATTGTATAATACTTGTTACATTATATAAAATTTTCATTTGATATTTAACGTTGCAATTGTATTATTCTATTTTGCCCATATACACCATCTAACAAATTGCAAATGGATATAGATTATGGACATTTAATACATAAAATTAAATAAAGCAAGTAGAATCTTACATTTAAAATGTAGTTTACTTTTAAAAATCTCAAAAATTGCCCACCAAAAACACAGTTTATCGAATAAATCATTAAATGGCCTAAGGTTTAATTTCATTGTACTTTAAAACATAAATAATGTTCTAAATTTGTTGTAACCATTGACTACTACCAATAAATTATTCAATATTTTTTTCACTAAATAAGAATAAGCGAATAATTGCAATATAGTTAATGGCAATATACAGTTTCACATTAATTTGAAGTAGTTATAAATGACCTCTCCAGAAATATTCATTTCAAGACATAGTATGGCTCTAACAAATTATCGATTATATTAAAAAACTAAATACTTAAACCAAAATACTATAAAATTTATTTCACATTAAAATGAAAGTAGCATTAATCACAGGAGTAACAGGTCAAGACGGAGCCTATTTAAGCGAGTTTTTATTAAAAAAAGGATACCAAGTTCACGGACTTAAAAGAAGAGCTTCTCTTTTTAACACAGATAGAATAGACCACTTATATCAAGATCCACATGTTGAACATAGAAATTTTGTGCTTCATTATGGTGACATGACCGATAGTACTAACCTGATCAGATTAATACAAGAGATACAGCCTGACGAGATATATAACTTAGCGGCCATGAGTCACGTTCATGTATCTTTTGAAGTACCGGAATATACTGGAAATGCTGATGGATTAGGTACTTTAAGAATATTAGATGCAGTTCGTTTATTAGGGTTGGAGAAAAAAACAAGAATTTACCAAGCGTCTACTTCAGAATTATACGGTAAAGTGCAAGAAGTACCACAATCGGAAACTACACCTTTTTACCCAAGAAGTCCATATGCTGTTGCTAAAATGTATGCGTTTTGGATTACGGTAAATTACAGAGAAGCATATAATATGTATGCTTGCAATGGTATCTTATTTAACCATGAATCACCAATTAGAGGGGAAACTTTTGTCACAAGAAAAATCACCCGAGCAGCGGCAAGAATAGGCTTAGGGTTACAGGATAAATTGTACTTGGGTAATTTGGATGCCCAGCGTGATTGGGGGCATGCCAAAGATTACGTACGTATGATGTGGATGATTCTTCAAGCAGATGAACCAGAAGATTGGGTTATTGCCACTGGCAAAACTACTCCTGTTAGGGAGTTCGTAAGAATGGCATTCGCAGAATTGGGCGTAGAATTAGAATTTAAAGGTGAAGGTGTTGATGAAAAGGGATTTGTAAAATCTTGTACTAATCCAGACATTCAATTAGAAATTGGTAAAGAAATATTATCTGTTGACCCTAAGTATTTTAGACCAACCGAAGTAGAATTGTTAATCGGAGATGCTACAAAAGCAAATACCAAATTAGGATGGATTCCTGAATATGATTTACAGGCTTTGGTAAAAGATATGATGACACATGATCTGAAATTGATGAAAAAAGATCAATATCTAAAAGATGGTGGATATGAAACTTTCAATTATTTCGAATAAAATTAATTAATACGTCTAATCAGAAGGTAAAACACATCACATGTTAAACAAAGAAGCCAAAATTTACATTGCAGGTCATAGAGGTCTTGTGGGCAGTGCAATCGTCAAGAATCTTGAAAGCAAAGGGTATTCTAATTTAATCTATAGAACACATAAAGAATTAGACTTAACTGATCCCACAAAGGTTGCCGCATTTTTTGAAGCGGAAAAACCAGCATATGTAATACTAGCTGCAGCAAAAGTTGGAGGCATAGTTGCCAACAATACGTATAGAGCAGATTTTATTTACGAAAATTTGATGATTCAGAATAATGTAATTCATCAAAGCTACCTAAATGGTGTCAAAAAATTACTCTTTTTGGGTAGCACATGCATCTATCCCAAAAATTGCCCTCAACCGATGAAAGAGGATTACTTATTAACAGACACTCTAGAATATACGAATGAACCATACGCTATAGCTAAAATAGCAGGCATTAAGATGTGTGAAAGTTACAATCTTCAATATGGCACTAACTTCATTTCAGTTATGCCTACCAACTTATACGGTCCTAATGACAACTTTGATTTGGAAAAATCTCACGTGCTACCAGCATTAATTAGAAAAATGCATTTGGGGAAAGCACTAGAAAATAATGATTGGGAATCTATAATTACAGACTTAAATTCATTACCCATTGAAGGTGTGAGCGGCGATTCTAGCAAAGAAGATATACTTTCCATTTTAGATAAGTACGGAATAACAATGAAAGATGACAATACCGTTGACTTAGAAATATGGGGGTCTGGAAATCCTATGAGAGAATTCCTTTGGAGTGAAGATATGGCAGATGCCTGTGTCTTTTTAATGGAACAAAGAGACTTTACAGATTGTTATTCCAATGATAACAAGGAAATACGTAATACTCATATAAACATTGGTACCGGCATTGACATTTCTATAAAGGATTTATCGTTATTAATAAAACAAAAAGTAAATTTTAAAGGGAATTTATATTTTAATACCGATAAGCCAGATGGAACATTAAAAAAACTCACCGACCCAAGTAAACTGCACGGTTTAGGCTGGAAACATACTATTTCCTTGGAAACAGGTGTGCAAAAAGTTTACTCTTGGTACTTAGGTAAAAATTAAGAATATCTATTAGGTTTCTATCAACCCCAAATGTACTCCTAGCCAATAACCAATAGTTATTGGCTAGATGTAACAACCTATTATTAGCTCTTTAACCAACCATTTTAAAAGCTATAATGAAGAAATCTCTTTTTATAATACCAATATCGTTAATAGTACATATCTCTATTATTAACGTTTTGCTTTATATATATACTCCCGAAACATATCTGAACATTTATAGCATTATATACTATAATATTGCATGGCTATTAACTACATATGGCCTAAACTTCTACCCAACGGCAAGAAGAGATGGTTTTTTGACGAATATTAAAAACTTTATAACCCTATTTACTATATATGGACTAGCATATTTTTCCTCTTTTATTTTTTTTGGTGCTCATTATTACAAGACTACTTATTTAATATTGGTCTATATTCAAATTTGCACATTATTGACCATTTTTAGGGTCATATTTTATTGGGGGAGGAATTTATATAGAAAAAGAAGAAATAAAAATACCAAGGTAGTCGTAATAGGTAAAGATAACAACCTACAGAAACTAAAGCGCATATTTGACAATCCTGAGTATGGGTATTCCTATGTTGGGTATTTCGACAATTCTAAAACAAATAATCAGAATTGTTTAGGAGACATAAAAAGTTCATTTCATTATATTTTTGAAAATAACATTGAAGAAGTCTACTGTATGGCCTCTAAATTGACCAAAGTAGAAATTCAAGATTTAATAAAAATTGCCGACAATAGTTTGAAAAGAATTAAAATAATTCCAGATCATAAAGAGCTATTTTCCAATACTATGTCAATTGAACTATATGGTGCCGTCCCTATTTTAAATTTAAGAACATCACCTTTAGATTTAAATTATTCAAATTTAATTAAACGTATTTTCGACATTGCTTTTTCAAGTGTTGCCATTCTATTTATTTTATCTTGGCTAACGCCAATAGTTTATGTTTTAATGAAGATAGATTCTAAAGGTCCATTGTTTTTTAAACAAAAGCGTCATGGGGTAAATAGGCAAATTTTTTGGTGTTACAAGTTTAGATCAATGACCAAAAGCGAAACAAGTGATACACAAATGGCTTCTAAAAACGATGTTAGGGTTACAAGATTAGGTAAAATCTTAAGAAAAACCAGTATTGATGAACTACCCCAATTTTTTAATGTTCTAATGGGTAATATGAGTGTTGTAGGTCCAAGACCACATATGGTAGTTCATACACAGGAATATGAAAGCTCTATTGACAAGTATCTTGTTCGTCATTTTATAAAGCCGGGAATAACTGGTTTGGCACAAATACAAGGTTGTAGAGGAGAAATTATTGAAAAAGCAGATATCATTAACAGGGTTCGTTATGATATTTTTTATATGGAAAAATGGTCACTAGGATTAGATGCAAAAATTATATTCATGACTGTATATAATGCCATTAAAGGAGAAGCACGTGCATACTAAACAACTAAACTCAAGAACCTATTTTTTCAATATTGATTTAACTCCTTTAAAAATCAAAAGAGCTACAAACCCTACTACAAGTCCAGTTAAAAATTCCACAATAACACCTGGAACATTAGGCAATAGATGATGCAAAAATTCAATATTGTGTACAAATATTCCGCCAGAAACCAAAAGTAATGCTATTGTACCTACAACAGCAAGCGCTTTAATCACCTTAGGTAATGCGCTTACAAAAAATTGCCCTATTTTATCTGAAATGGTATTGGTCTCTTCATTTATGTTAATTAATCTAGCTCCAAACTCATCCATACGAACTATTAAAGCTACAATACCGTATACTCCAACCGTAGCTAACAAAGCAACAACTGAAACAACAGCTATTTGAGTAGCTAGAGGTTCTTCAATAACAGTTCCTAACGCAATGATCACGATTTCTATTGACAAAATAAAATCCGTTAGAATAGCAGATTTCACTTTTGACTTTTCCAGTTCTAAAATTTCCGCCTTGCTCATTGGTTGAGTATCGGCAGAAACATGGTCATGCTTGTGAGGTACAATAAATTCATAAATTTTCTCGGCACCTTCAAAAGCAAGATAAACACCTCCTAAAATTAAAATCACTGTAACCGCCCAAGGCAAAAAAGCACTCAACAAAAAGGCGATAGGTAGAATTATAATCTTATTGAGCAAAGAACCCTTAGTAATTGCCCAAAGTACCGGTAATTCTCTTTGAGAGACAAATCCTGATGCTTTTTCTGCATTTACCGCTAAATCATCACCGAGAATACCAGCCGTTTTCTTAGTAGCTATTTTACTCATTGACGCTACATCGTCCAACATTGCCGCTACGTCATCCAATACTGCAAAAAATCCTGATGCCATTTATATCATTTTGCTCAAAAATAATTCAACAAATTCATTATTAAGAATTCTATACCTAAAAAAGATAACCCATCCCTAATTTGTAACTTTAGTAAGAAATAAAAAGAGAACCTTAAATGAAAGAAATTAATTGGGGAATAATTGGTTGTGGAGATGTTGCCGAAGTAAAAAGTGGGCCTGCTTTTCAAAAAGTGGAAAACTCCAACTTGCTAATGGTCATGCGCAGAAATGAAGCTAAGGTCAAAGATTTTGCACAACGCCATGAGGTACCGTTATGGACTACCAATGCTGATGATATTATACACGACCCAAATATCAATGCAGTATATATTGCCACTCCCCCATCTTCTCACCTTACCTATACCATACAGGCTCTAAAGGCAAATAAAAATGTGTATTTAGAAAAACCAATGGCACTGAACCCAAATGAAGCTAACCAAATTTGTGAAGCATTAGTAGATAGCACAGGTAAATTAACCATGGCTCATTACAGACGTAAACTACCCGCTTTCTTAAAAGTAAAAGAATTACTAGAAATTAATGCTATTGGCAATGTGCTTCACGTTGGATTACAAGTTTTACAATCTAAAAATGAACTATTTGCTTCTGACAAAAAAGAGAATTGGAGAATACAACCAGAAATATCAGGTGGTGGGTATTTTTTCGATTTGGCACCTCATCATTTAGATTTAATGATTCATTTTTTCGGGTCCATTGACAAGTTATATGGCCTTACCACGCCAACCAAAATCAACAACAAGGTAAATGAAATCGTTAACGGTATTATCGCATTTAAAAATGGTATACAATTTCGAGGTCTTTGGCAATTTAATGCCGCCGAAATAAACCAAAAAGATGAGTGTATTATATATGGAACAAACGGATGTATCAAATTTTCGTTTTTTGGATCGAAAGTTCACCTTATATCCAAAACAGAGGAAAGAGTATTTGAATTCAACAATCCTAAACATGTTCAAGAGCCTATGATCGAAGCAACTGTTAATTTCTTTTTAGGAAACAATAAAAACCCATGCTCTGCTGAAGAAGGACTTTTGGTTATCGATATTTTAGAACGTTTAAGCAGTCGATAACCTTATTTTTCAACCCCCAACAACACCAACTTCGTAAAGAAATCGTCAAACAACAAGCGATTATCAAGCTGTTGATATACTCGAATGTTTCGCCCTTTTAAATTGACTTTATATAAACCCTCTTCATTTATAATTGGAGCTTGTTTTATAACATAGCTACTCGATGATGGGTCTGGCTCAAATGACGACTGAAGAGCGGTCAGAAGCACTAACGGATTATCGCCATATATATACACCTCCCCCATAGGAATATTCCATTTATCCAATTTCGTATAAGCCTCTTTCATCACATTAAATAAATGATTACCAAGCTTGCCTTTACCTTTAACTTTTATCAATAGTTCGGCATCTGACATTATAGGTTGTCGATAAACGTTTCTTGGTACTTGCCATATATTGATGTCTGAATCATTGAATATAACTTGAGCGGCTTTAATATCGATTCCTAAATTATACTCTAAAGTAGTATACCCAGGTGGCGGAATTGCGATATCTGTATATTCTGGACCGCCGATCCAAACCAAGGTTAATTTTTCTGCAATTTCAGGTTCAAGCAAGTAAGCACTTGCGATGTTAGTTAAACCTCCACCACAAACAACATACAAAGGCAAATCTGTATCGGTACGCATTGCTTCTTTAATGATTACCTGGACTGCTTCGCTATCTATAGGTTTTGTAACATCGACCATACTTCGGCTTTTATCTATATACACATTAACAGAATTTTCGAGCCCCAAGATATTAATGACTTTCATCGCCTGTTCTTTTGCGTATTCTGAAGTTCCAGGTCCGCCAAAACCTTGTTCATATAAATGGGAAGCAATTATCCCTCTTATTTCTACTGATGGTGACATTAAGTGGTGTGCTAATTGAAAGAGTCCGTCAGGATCACCTCCCAAATCATTATCTATTATTACTCGCATTCTGGGCTTCACCAAAGAGTTCAGCTCTTCTAATCGGGTTTGTTGTGAAAATCCAAATGAAGAAATAACAAGAAACAGAATTAGAAATATAGACCGCATAAGCTTTATTTTTTTATGAAATACGTATCAACAACAATTAATTTTATATTACTACAATGATTACAACAACTTAAATCATCAATATCTGATAGTAAATTTTATCAATAATACTAAATTTTAATGGTCAGATTTTCATATAATTAAAAAATAAATGTATTATTGTTACAAAATGAGACAATAACACATTTAATCATCATGAGAAATCTTAAAATTATCCTATTCAGCCTTTTGTTGACCTTCAATTTTACAAACGCACAAGAAACTAATTCATTTCCTGTTCAAGTATCTATTGAAAACGGAATCATCGAAGGTAATTACGACACTCACACCGGAATTCAACGTTTCTTTGGCATACCATTTGCCAAACCTCCAGTAGGTGAGCTAAGATGGAAAGCCCCTCAACCTTTAGATAATTGGGAAGGCGTAAAAGAGACTAAAAAATTTGGTCCTAGACCAATGCAAACTATGGTTTTCGGTGATATGCATTCTAGGTCTAATGGCGTTAGCGAAGATTGCCTATACCTAAACGTTTGGACACCAGCAAAAATGGACACGAAAGACCTTCCCGTTCTTGTATATTTCTATGGCGGCGGGAATGTTGCCGGTGATAGTTCAGAGCCTCGTTATGATGGTGAGAGTATGGCCAAAGAAGGTATTGTCGTTGTTACAACGAATTATAGATTGAATATATTCGGATTTTTGGCACACCCAGAATTAAGTGCAGAGGCTCCGTATAAGGCTTCTGGAAATTATGGATTGTTAGATCAAAATGCAGCTCTAAAATGGGTAAACAAAAATATTGCCGCTTTTGGAGGCAATCCTAATAAAGTAACTATTGCCGGAGAGTCTGCAGGATCTATTGGTACAAGTCAACAAATGGCATCTCCCTTGTCAAAAAATCTTATTGCAGGCGCTATTGGTGAAAGTGGTGCTGGCATCAACCCTACTATGTCACCTGTTCCATTGAAAGATGCAGAAAACATGGGTGAGGAATTTGCTAAAAATACCGGTTACCCATCTATTGCAGCATTACGTAAATTGAGCACCAGAGAAGTATACGAAATATATAATGAGTCAAAAAGATTTGGTTTCCCTACTGTTCTAGACGGTTACTTTTTACCCAAAACGCTACCTGAAATCTTTGAAAATAAAGAACAGGCTATGGTCCCATTATTATTAGGGTGGAATTCTGCCGAGATACCAGGTATGGCTTTTACACAAGGTCCTTATACAGATGAAAACTATGTAAACAAAGTAAAAGAAGCTTACCCAAAAGAATATAAAAAGGTATTAGAACTATACCCTCATAGTTCTGAAAAAGAAATTGAATTATCTGCTACTGCTTTAGCATCTGATAGATTTATCTCTTATAGTACTTGGAAATGGTTCGATTTACATAGAAAAAATAGTGACCAACCCGTTTACAGATATTTATACAGCAAATTGAGACCACCTTTAGTTGATAATACTTTAGCATCTGGTTTAGCTGGTGGCACTGTGGCAAAAGGCTCAGACACACCTCCTGCTCCAGTAGCTGTTGGTGCTCCGCACGCTTGTGAAATTGAATATTGTATGGGCAACCTTCATTTGGTTGATGATTATGCATGGACTGCGGATGATTACAAAGTTTCTAAAGAGATGATGACGTATTTCGCGAATTTTATTAAAACCGGAAACCCAAATGGTGAAGGACTACCAAAATGGGATCCTGCCAAACCCAACGACACAACTCCCCCGGTTATGGTCCTAGACACTGAAAGTAAGCTGATAAAGGCTCCCAATGATGAACGTTATGAGTTTTTAGATAAGTCTTTCAAAAATTAATTAGTAACTCCGTTCAAATACATCTCTTTTTCATTTTAATAGCATCTATGCTCTTAATAAGAAAAAGAGATTTTTTATTGAAACAAGTTTTTGAGCAACTTTTTACATCAATAGTAACCAAACAATATTATAAATTGCACCCATGAAAAAATTAATTCAAATTATTGGTGCGTGGTATGGCGCAAAGAAAATAGGTGGTGGTAAATGTGGCTGCATAGGAACCGTTTTTGTATTTCTTATTCTGTATTGGATATTCGGTTATGTTTTAGAGGCTTTTTGAGGACGGTTGTTAGTTGTTAGTTGCCGGTTGATGGCTTTTACGCTGGGCGCTATGCGCTGGACATTATAAGACGCTTTATCTGCGCAGAGCATATAGGGCTTTGCAAATAGCGCTTCCTCTATTCTCTGATTTCTATTTTCTCTTCTCCAGTTTTCTTTTGGTCAAAAACCTTGACGCTAGTTTTCATATCGGCATATCTAGGGTCTTGTATAAAATCTTGCTTTTGTAGTTTTATAACTTCTATACTTAGAAAACCAAATTCACTGACTACTTTACCATAAAACCGATAAATTCCTCGTCCTTTAAACATATATTTTGCTGCCACGGGCGGAAATAAAACCGTATCAAAAACCTGCCCTTGTTGATCTAATAGTGTTGCAAAGTACATAGCTTTCTTTGTATGTGTTCTGGTGCGCTTTACTGTAATTAGATATCCGTAGATATCTATATTCTCACCTAAATACCGCTCCAAATCTTTACTACCACAAGTGTTTAACGGCGGCTCTAACAACAACTGAAACGGACTGCACAAACTAAAGCCCAACAACTCTAATTGTGTAAAGGCAACTTCTAAATGGGTGCTATATAATGATGGGATTTCAAAATGTTGGTGTCGTGGCGCAAACAATTTAGGGTGGTCCACTTTTTTAGTCTTATTTAAGAACAAATGTGCTTTCCATAATAATTCGTGCTTATTGGTTTTTGTAAACCTAAAAGCATCAATCCGTATTAAAATACTCACTTGCTCTATGGAGATAATCAACCGATCTAAGAAATCTTCTAACGAATGAAACTTCCCATTAAGAAAGCGCTCTTTTAAAATACGCTCCATAACCCGTTGTTCCAATTCTCGTAGATAGCCTAACCCTAAATACAAATCTTTACCATAAATGCAATTACCCGTATTACTTCTATTTACGCAAGGCGGATGTATGGTTGCGCCCAACATACGGGCTTCGTGCACATAGAATTCGGGTTTGTAGAATCCGCCACCATTATTCAGTACCGCCACCATATATTCTAGCGGAAAATACGCCCTTAAAAACAAACTCTGGTAACTTTCTACTGCGTATGATGCCGAATGCCCTTTTGCAAAAGCATAGCCAGCAAAACTTGCTACTTGATCCCACACCTCATTAATAAGCTTTTCTGTATAGCCTTTTTTACGACAGTTATCTATAAATTTATCCTGTACTTTTTGAAACTCTTCTCGCGAGCGAAATTTACCGCTCATTCCACGCCGTAACACATCGGCTTCACCTAAATCTAAATCGGCAAAATGGTGGGCAACTTTTATCACATCTTCTTGATACACCATAACTCCGTAAGTCTCTGGCATAATTTCTAGCATTACCGGGTGAGCCAACTCTTCTGCCCTGCCCTTGTTACGATGCCGAAGAATATATTCGCGCATCATACCACTTTTAGACACTCCAGGGCGAATTATAGAACTTGCCGCTACCAAACCTAAATAGGTATCTACTTCAAGCTTTTTCAACAACATACGCATAGCGGGCGATTCTACATAAAAACAACCCATACACTGCGCTGTTTTTACCATGTTATTGATTTTCGGGTCGTTTTTAAATGCTTTGATATCGTGAATATCGAATTTGGCAAATTCCTCAGGGCGATCACGTTCCAAAATATCGAGCGTTTCTTTTATTTTGGAGAGTCCGCGCTGGGCAAGAATATCGAACTTAAAAATACCGACATCCTCGGCGATCACCATATCAAATTGTGTGGTAGGAAATCCTTTTGGGGGCATATTGGTTGCCGAAAACCAATGAATGGGTTTCTCGGTAATTAAGATTCCGCCAGCATGAATACTCAAATAATTGGGCATGCCGTGTAGCAACTGGGTGTATTTTAATACCAAAGCCGATATATTATCTAACCTGCTGGCTTGAAAATCACCGTTACACAATACATCTATTTCATCTTTTGGCAAACCAAATACCTTACCTAATTCCCTGATTACCCCTCTAGACTGAAACGTAACATAGGTACCTAACAAAGCAACATTCTTGAACCGATTAAAAATATACTCCGTCATTACCGGTCTGTCCCGATGCGAAAAATCAATATCAAAATCGGGGGGATTTACACGATACAGATTAATAAAACGCTCAAAATACAAATCGAGCTCCATGGGATCTACATCCGTTATAAAAAGTAAATATGCTACAATACTATTGGCACCACTACCACGCCCCACATAAAAGAATTTCTGCTTACGGGCATAAGAGATGATATCCCAATTAATAAGAAAGTAAGAGACAAAATCCATTTTTTTAATGAGGTAGAGCTCTTTCTCTAAGCGATCTAAAACAGCTTGGTTTATTTCTGGATACCGCTTAGGCAAGCCCTCTTGACACAGCTGTTCTAAAAACTCCTCATCTTCTGCCTTGCTCCCTAAATACACATTTAAATTCTGTGGTTTTCGCTCCAAGCTAAAATCGAAATGAATAGCGCAATTATTCATTAAACGCTGGGTATTTTCTAAAATAAAAGGATGTTCGGAAAAATGCGCTGCCAAATTTGGTATGGCATACATTTTCTCATCTTCATTGGCTTGCTCAGTAACCGACAGCATACTCAACAAGGTGTTATTAGCAATGGCGCGTAGCAACCTGTGTGCATTAAAATCGCGCTTATTTCTAAAGGTTACAGGTTGTAACAATACAATTTTATCGTGCTGCTCTAACAACTTTGAAAATCGTAACCGTTTTAGCTCATTGACCGAAACCCCAATAAATTCATGCTCTGCAAAGACTTTCTTTTCACTCTCTAACACTTTCTCAAAAGGATAAATAACAAAGACATTTTTAAACTGCGGAGCTATTTCAGGAATATTCTTTTCATGATGAATGTGATGCGATAAAAAATCGTTGAGTTCTAAAAACCCTTCGTTATTCTGGGCAATACCCACAAAACAAGGTTCAACCCCGTTTCTAAAATCGATTCCTAAAATGGGTTTTATATCATATTCTGGAGCTTTACGAACAAAATTTAAACAAGCCGATGTGTTATTGATATCGGTCAATGCCAGTTGCGTAACCCCATGATTTTTTGCCAATTGCAAGAGCTCCAGTTCCGAGAAGGTTCCGTAACGAAGGCTGTAATATGTGTGACAGTTTAGGTACACTATTTTCGTTGATGGTTGTTCGTTGTTAGTTGTTCGTTTTTTTGCGCTGTTCGCTTGACGCTACGCGCAGTGTGCTTTTTTTTTGCGCTTTGCGTGTGGCGCTCAGCGTGTTGCGCAATGCGCTCCCTTTCTTCTTCTCTTCTCTCTTCTCTATATTCCAACTTCTTTTCTCTCCTCAACAAACAACAGGTCTCGACTGCGCTCGACCGGACACCAACACCCAACATCACTTCATTCCCCCTTTGAGGGCTAAGGGCTTAAATCTTCCGATGCGCCAATACTACTGGTGGTAATCCGTTGAAGGGATTATGCATTCTTCCTATTGTTTTTGCTCCCATGCCCGATGCCCGTAATACACTTTTATCTCCGTAGCGTTTTCGTATGTTATCCATAGCATTGTAAAGGCTTAAAATTTCTTCGGTATCATCGAACAAATTAATCTGGTAATTACCCGATACTAAATGACTAAAACGTATACCTATTAAGCGTACTAGCAACCTACGGTTATACAGGTTTTTGAACAGGTCTAAAATTTTAGGTATTAAAATATGATCTGCGCTGGTATACGGAATACGCATTTGCTTTGAGTAAGTATTAAAATCTGAATATCTGATCTTTACCGAAATACAAGCTGTTAGCTTCTCGCCTCTTCGTAATTGGTAGGCTAGGTTTTCGGTCATAGCAATGAGAATACCGCGCAGCCTGTTGACATCAATAGTATCTTTATCAAAAGTTCGTTCTGTAGAGATAGACTTTCGTTCGTTGAACGGAATCACGGGTGTATTATCAATGCCATTGGCTCGTTTCCAAATAACGCCACCATTGGCACCCAACACACGCTGCATTACCTCCATGGGCATTTCTTGTACAGTACGTACTTGGCGCAATCCTAAATTTCGTAATGTTTGATAGGTTTTATCGCCCACCATAGGTATTTTTTTGATGGACAGCGGTGCCAGAAAAGGCTTTTCCAATCCCTCATCTATTTTTAATTGATTGTTAGGTTTTGCCTCGTTCGTAGCCACTTTAGAAACCACTTTATTTGCTGAAAGTCCAAAAGAAATAGGAAGCCCCGTTTCCCTAATAATCTTCTTTCGCATGTCAGATGCATATTGGTAGCAACCAAAAAAACGGTCCATACCGGTGAGGTCTGCATAAAACTCATCTATGCTCGATTTTTCGAATACGGGCACATACTCTTTTATAATTTCGGTTACGATATCTGAGTGCTTACTATAGTCACCCGCATTACCTCTAATGACAACAGCTTCGGGGCAAAGTTCTCTTGCCATTTTCATGGGCATACCAGAATGTACCCCGAAGCCACGGGTTTCATAACTACATGCTGCTACCACTCCACGGTCTCCTGTACCGCCCACCAACAAAGGTTTATACTTTAACTCACGATTATTTAATCGTTCTACAGACACATAAAAAGTATCTAAATCTATATGAAGAATGGTCTTGTTCATAACTATCGCTCTAAAAATTCGGGATAGCTAAATTATGGATTATTTCCAATTATTAGGATTATTTCCATTTTTTTTAACATTGAAAAATGAAGAAAAAAATTCTGAACCAAAATGACCATATACTTAAAGCCTATTGCACTATAAACTGCTTACTATCAATACAATAAAACACACAACTCACCTTCCTTTGCAAATATTCATCCTTTATATTATTTCAAAAAAATATCAGCATTTATATTAATTTAATATAGTTTCACGTTAAATGCCATATATCTTGTAGATTACAAAGGTCTTGAACAATTGGTTCTATAAGACTATCTTTAGGGTAAGAACGTACATATGCGCCAACTTCATTTTATATTTTTATTTGTTTTATTATTATCATCTACTATTGCCCACACGCAAGAGATATCTACGATAAACATTACTTCTCCAAATGAAAACACAATCTGGAATATTCCAGAAAAAATAACATTAGAGTGGAATACCGTAAAAATAGATACCAGTAAGTCTATTCGTTTTTTTCTAGTTAGAAATGAAATGGTAGTACAAGAACTAGGCTCTTTTAAGAACGATGGTTTTGAAAGCGGAATAGAATTAGCAAAAAATATAGGTTCTGGCAATAGATACCAGGTAGTTGCCATAGAATTATTTCCTGATGACAAATACAATATTGCCAAAAGGGTAACACCTTTTTTTACCATTACCAATGCAGCCTCTGACGAAAGAAAGAAAAAGCAGCAATTAGCAAATGCCAATACGGTTGCCCCTAAAAAAAAGAGAAAGAAATCTAAAGTAAAAACAAAGGAACAAATTGTCCCGGCGCAAACAGAAGTTGCCCAAGCCCAAAAGAAACCTGAAGTAAGAGAAAGTTTTGATGGAAGAAAAATCTCCTACACCAAAGAATTTGAATTCGATTCTGAACACATTATTGTAAAAATTTGGGACCATGGTAGGCAAGATGGTGACATCGTATCTATTTACCTTAACGGAGTACAAGTAGTAAAAAAGTATTATCTAACCTATTGGAAAAAAGAGTTTAAAATTAAATTAGACCCCAATAAATCTAACGATCTTTTTCTCTATGCCCATAACCTAGGCGACTCGCCCCCAAATACCGTAGCCGTGGAAATCACCGACGGAAAAAAATCAGAAAATATTGTTCTTAACTCAGATTTACAAAGTTGTGAAGCGGTTTTGATCAGTGTAAAATAACCAACACTGAGTATGCCCATCCATTGCTATTTTGATGAACCTGATAATTATAAAAATCAATTCGATTTTTATGAACAGGGTGGCTCCCCTTTCTTACTTCAAAAATTTATACGCACTATTGAAAAGGACAAGAACAATATTGAGGAAATCAATATTTCATGGTACCTGTTCAACAATCAATATTTGTACAACTATCTTAAAGAGGTAGCCGCAAATGGCATTACGGTAAATGTAATTACTATTCCGCTAGAGGGCTATGACAATAACAATCCTAAAGTTTTAAAAAACCTTGATACCGGAAAAAAAACAACTCAAGAACTTACCAAATATAATTTAGCAAGGAAGATTTTTGGTGAAGTTTACAGATCTACATCTCTCAAAAATTTTCATTTTTATGTATTCTCCCACCTATATGTTCGCAGCGCGAATATTAAAAAATTCTCAAGGGGCACCTTACCGTATTCCCTGCATATAAAATCTGCCTACATAAAAAAGAAAAACGGCTATTTATTATTAATGAGCTCATCTAATTTAGCCGTAAGGGATTTGGTGAAAAATGAATCTATGATCTGTATTGAAAACGAACCTGGTTATGAAGAAACGGCCAACACGTTTTACAAGAATTTGATAGAGCGTTCTATTGCCATAAAAGATTACAGGTCTTCACTGAATACAACATGTAATACCCATGATAAGGCAGTATTTCAATTTTCCGATTCAATATATATCACCGCTCCTTTTTACGACAACTCTGCTAACCACCTAGAAATAACTTTGATCAATTACCTAGAAGCGGCAAAAGAAAAAATAATCCTTTGCGCGCAACATTTAGCGGCATTTAATTATAATTTCAACGCCACACATCACTCTACTTTAGAAAAAAATGAAACCAGACAAGGTATATTGGGCGTGGTACTAAAAATGGCAGACAAAGGAATCAGCGTCACCTGTTTATCTCAAACATTTGCTCCATTACCCCAAGACGAACAAAAATTTAAGGATGTAAAATTCAGAAGTCCGGTAAACACCGGGAATTTCCAAAAATTTTACGCTCAGCTTAAAAACACCAAAAACGTAACATACTTTATCAATAATGACATTCACTCAAAATATATCATCATAGATAATCTTCTTATCTATTGCTCTTACAATTTTACCCCTACACAATTTATATATTTAGATGATGTGAACATCCCTACATTTAAGAATATGCCAAATGTAAGTTATACCGGTATTCATTGCGAGGTAGGAATGCATGTTGTCATAAAAGACCGTAAAATTATTAAGTCTTTTGAAGCCAATGTAGCGAATATTAAAAATAAGAAGCAGACCATACAAGTGAAATAGATACTTGGTTTAAAAGCATTTTGAAAATCTAAAATGTATTTTTGTAATAACAATAGCATTTAAAATCAAGATATTGCTTAGAACAAAAACAATTGAATAGCACAAAAAAATGAATGTAGTATCCTTTTTTGCCGGAGCGGGCGGTTTAGATCTTGGTTTTGAACAAGCAGGCTTCAATGTCATTTGGGCAAACGAATATGATAAGGATATTTGGGAAACGTACGAGAAAAATCATCCGGATACTATCTTTGACAAAAGAAGTATTGTAGACATCCCTGCCGATGAAGTTCCCGATTGTGACGGAATCATTGGCGGACCACCTTGCCAAAGTTGGAGTGCAGCAGGTGCTGCCAGAGGCATTCAAGATAAACGAGGGCAACTCTTCTATGATTTCATTAGAATTCTTGAAGCCAAACAACCCAAATTCTTTTTAGCAGAAAATGTAAGCGGTATGCTTATTCATAAGCACAGCACTGCTCTTGATGGCATTAAAAAACTTTTAAAAAATGCAGGTGTAGGTTATGACCTATCATTTCAAATGCTAAATGCAAGCGACTACAATGTACCACAGGATAGAAAAAGGGTGTTTTTTATAGGTATTAGAAAAGATTTGAATTTTAAATATGAATTTCCTACCCGTACCTTTCCTAAAGTAACTCTTGAAACTGCCATACATGACCTAAAAAGTAACGCCATACCTGCATTGGAATACAATAACACCAATGGTACAAATTGTAAGGTAGCCAATCATGAATATATGATCGGTGGTTTTTCTACCATGTTTATGTCCAGGAACCGGGTGCGTAATTGGGACGAACAATCTTTTACCATACAAGCTGGCGGCAGACATGCCCCTATACACCCACAGGCGCCCAAAATGAAACTGATAGATAAAGATGTTAGAATCTTTGTACCAGGAAAAGAACACCTTTACCGAAGGTTAAGTGTACGCGAATGTGCAAGAATACAGACTTTCCCCAATGATTTTACTTTCCATTACAAAAAAATAGCAGCAGGTTATAAGATGATCGGTAATGCCGTACCTGTAAATTTGGCAAAATTTTTGGCTGAAAGTATTATGGAGCAATTGAAGGTAAATGAGAAAATTACACCTAAAAAGGCAAGAGCGAAGAAAATTAAAATGGATAGCATAACAAACTAATTAAATAGTAAGTTCCATTATTCCACAAAAATCAACATTAGCAATATCAGAATTTTCCAAAATCAAAAAACCCTATTAATCAATTGATTAATAGGGTTTGTAAGTACTCGAGGTGGGAGTGCAAATATTTCCTATTAGCGCCTTATATATAAGCCTTTGAAAGGAATATAATTGGAGTGCACCCGAATCTGCAACCTTTAACATTTTTTTATATTTTATCATGGTAAAACATAGTAAAATGCTCCAAACATAATTTTCTATTATGTATTTCTGACAGCAAACTATAAAGGCTCATCATACCTATCTACCTTAGGTGATCTTAAATGGTCCATGAAGCCAGAAATTGGACTTCTCCATTCCTGTTTTAGAATATAGCCCAGCTTCACATAACTTTTGGCCGCGGCTTTCCAATCCTTGATTTTCAACCCCCTTTCCAATTTCCAGTTTTTCGATTCATAATGTATATAAAATTTCTTTCCTTCGATATCCGGCCAGTTGTTTTTCCTGAAATAATTCAAAACTTCATTTTCATTGGAGGGGGTCGCCAGTTTATAAAAGTTTTTTTTTGTTTTCTGTTTTAAGGAAGGTACCATTCCACGGCCCGGTTCCGGAACGCGGCCGTCCATTTTTTGGACCGTACCGACACCACTACTCGTGCTGGAGCTTGTACCGAAATTGGTCATCCTTATCCTGGAACCCACCGATGGATGATAGGAGGGAAAGTATTCCAGATAGCCCCATCCGTTCAAATCTTTGAGATAATTATGGTAGGTCGTCTTAGACCTTATTTTGGCGTTCTCCATAATCAATTGCCTGTTCACCATAATCGTCCTTTTAAAGAACTTACGGTTCCATTTCTGAAAGAAGGCCAGGTAAAGTGTAATATGTCCCTGTTTGATCCTGTAATCATTGTTAAAGCGATCGAAAGCTGCATTTAGATGTGCGATGTAGTTTACTTTTTCCATTTTCTGTTATTTCGGGTTATGTGAAAGTCAAGTATTGACATATTAAAAACCTCATTCGTTGGATTTCTTCCAATGTTCCAGTTCCTCTTCTAGGGTCCTGTTGTTCTGTTTCTTCTCCACGAACCGGGGTGTGTCCTCTTTTTTCTCATTGACGGTAAAAAGCGCTTCGAGCATTCCTACCGTTGGCTTGGTCTGTGTTTTCTCCATATCCTTCATAATGGCTATAACCGCATTGATTCTTTTTAGCAGGCGCTTTTCCACTTGCACCAAGTGGTTGGGAATCTCATCTTTGGGCAGTACCTTGTGCCTTTCGAAAAAATCGAGCATATCGGACATTCCAAGTGATTGTGAAGTACCTGTTACACGGCAAAACCTTCGAAAGCGCTTGACAACGCTCCGTTTCATCTTCAGGGTCAGAAAGGGCTCGTTCTTGAATTCGTTATCCATTTTTTACTAAATTTTAAACTGGTTTTCAGGCCATTAAGCCCTTTTTTACTAAAAAGCAAAGATTTAGAGCGACTGTATAAATCGTAATCTTCTAAAAATGAATGGATTGAACAATGTAACCGTGCGCCAGCAGGTTACCCTCTTGCTACTCCATTCCTTCATTTCATTTTCAGAACCGTCGTACTTCTTAGCTTAAAGGCAAAAGCGTTTTTTACTGTTTCTATCCATAAACTTCGATTAAGGATTTAGTTCAATATAATTTTCAAAACTTCTGCTGATGAAAAGAAAAAGAAAGGTTTTTCGACTCCAACATTTCAATGTAGTGCAATATCGAAGCCATATTCAATGGTATCGATTGGTGTCAATTAGTTGCCAAAATGGCATTTGTCCATCTACTTATTATATCCCGAGCGTTTTTCTTTTCTTTTTGAAACAGTAGAAAGCCCTCCTATTACTATTTCTCTTTTTATAAAAGCCGATGTTTAAGTTGGTATTGAGATGTTCCAATTACTTCCCATAGAGCCTTCGCTGTTATCTTTTCTGGAACCACTTCTAAAATTTCGATTGAATAAGGACTTATAAAAGTGAGTAGGCGAACGGTTATGCAGTCCGTCTCAGTCTAAATTTTAAACCTTTGTAGAGAAAAGTTGATAGTCGGTTACGGTTTCAGCGAACTTGATTTCGGATGTTTATTTCATAATGGAAATTTTCTTTCCGGCGTAGTGAAGAGAATACATGCTAGGGTAAGTCTACATCAAGAATTGGGTTTAAGAACTAATGTAAGGAAGCTCTTTTCCTGCGATGCAACTTATTGAGCGAAATGTAAAGGAAAGTGCTGAGTGGACCTTAAAAATCATTCTAACACAGATTACAATAAAATTCCATCACAATGTATTGGACTATTTTATTTACACCCTTTTTAAAATTTTTTACAATAATTCACTACATTGTTTCTGAAATATCATCTATGATTACTTTTCCCTTATTCGCTGGCCTAGCAGCCTCAATTCTACATGTAGTCTCAGGCCCTGACCATCTGGCGGCTGTAACTCCGTTAGCAATTGAAACTAGACGTAAAGTCTGGAAAATTGGACTGTTCTGGGGTTTTGGACATTTGACAGGAATGCTTTTAATAGGATTACTTTTTCTACTGTTCAAAGAATATATTCCAATAGAAAAGATATCGGAACATAGCGAACAGCTGGTTGGAGTTGTATTAATTGCTGTTGGTCTCTGGGCTTTATTTAGTATGTTTTACAAAAGCAAGAGACATAAGCATCCACATGTCCATGGCGGGGAAGAACCATATATTCATGTTCATGAACACAATCATGATACTAATAAATTTGAACATTCTCATAACCATGATAAGAAACCGAAACAAAATCTGTGGTCATCTTTTGGAATCGGGGTTCTACATGGACTTGCAGGAATAGCGCATTTTATTTTGCTCCTACCGGTATTGGGGTTTGAAAACCAATTGGATAGTATTCAATACATAGTTGGCTTTGGATTAGGAACTTTGTTGGCTATGACGATTTACACCTTTTTACTGGGAATAATCACTAGTTATTCTAAAGGTCAAAAGAGTAAATTTCTTTTCAAAACAATTCGCCTATCAGGGGGTATTTTTGCAATCGCAATTGGTGCGTATTGGCTTTATCTTAGCCTTTAAAACTTCAAATCAGTAATAACAACTCTATGATTTCCAGTGTCAGCAATAATCAGTTTATCATTTTGCGTACAGATTGAAAAAGGCCAATACAATGAGCTTGAAGTGCCATGCATGGTTTCTTTGTTTTCGCTACCTGTATTAAAATCCCGCTTGCCGATTACCGCTGTTGCTTCTACATTGTTTTTTATCGGTACTTCTTCGAACCATAAGATTCGGCTATTGCCCGTATCATTAACTAAGAGACCATCTTTATAGAAACAGGCGTCGTATGTCCAATTTAGTGATCTCGGAGTAGGAAACAAACTAAATTGATTTTGACCACTTGCGTCGAAATCTGTTTGACCCACAATTACATCTGCTTGTTTTGAAAAAGCTTCGTCTGCATTATTCCATATAAGGTTACGGTAGAATTGCGTATCAGCAACAATCATCTGTTTCTTCGTATTTACTTTAATCGAATAAGGCCAAATGGGTTCATTATTTTCATAATCGCGAGTATCGAAATTAGACTTTCCTATTACTTTATCCGCGGCGGTGAAATTAGTGTTTGGAATATCTTCATAGAATAGAATTCTACGATTACCCGTATCTGCTATCCACAAGCTTTTTCCATCTGAAAAAACACCGTAGGGCCAGTTTAAAGTTTTTGCCGAAGGGTTATTTCCGATACCTGCCACGTTGGGTTGGTTTAAATAGAAATCAGGCTGACCTATCACTATATCAGCTGGTTGTCCATTTTTTGTCGGTAATGAATGCCAAACAAGTACGCGATGATTCCATGCGTCACCAATAATCAAAATTTTACCATTGCTCCATATTCCCGAAGGATAAAGCAATGTTTTTGCAGTAACTACTCCCCCAGAATTTCTCCCGGTTTCTAATACATCCGATTGACCCAAAACTACATCGGGTTCTTGAAATTCAACTGTTGGCAAGTCATTCCAAATAAAAACACGGTTACGACCTGTATCAGATACAAATAGGTGATTATTTGCTACAAAAACTCCTCTTGGAGCCAAAAATGGCATTTCTTTAGACCCTTTAAAAACATAAGAATTGTCAACGTGTTCACCGAGGGTTTCAAAATTCATACTAACAGATTCTTGGTAGTTGCTCTCCAGGTAACATACTGATGACTCGTTTACCGCCAATAGCACTTTCCATGATGACTTGTCTAGGGTGTTCAGCAACTACGCTTCCAATAATTCTAGCGTTTTTCCCATTTTCATCCTGTTGCAAAACAGCTAAAATTGTATCGGCTTCTGACTCGGAAACAAAGGCAATGAATAGTCCTTCATTAGCTACATATAAGGGGTCTAGACCTAATAATTCACAGGCACTTGCAACTTGCTCATCCATAGGGACATCTCTTTGAACTAAATCAATTCCTATTTCCGACGATTGGGCGATTTCTTTTAGAACGGTTGCGACTCCGCCACGCGTGGGGTCTGTCAATAAATGAATGTTCTCCCCAAATTGTTCTATCAAGTCAATGATTGTATGATTCAAATTGGCGGTGTCGCTCTCAATTTCAGAATCAAATTCTAAACCTTCCCGAACAGACATAATAGCCATTCCATGGGAGGCGACATTACCACTGATAATTATTTTATCTCCAACTGTAATGTTCTTTGCACTAATGTTAGACTTTGGATGTATCGGGCCAACTCCTGATGTGTTCACAAAAATTTTATCTCCTTTTCCCTTCTCAACAACTTTAGTATCGCCAGTTACTACTTGCACCCCAGCTTTTTCACAAGCGAATTTAATAGCAACCAGAATATCCCAAAATTCTTTCACGGGAAGTCCTTCTTCAATAATAAAACTTAACGAAAGATATTTAGGTGTGGCACCGCACATAGCCAAATCATTGACCGTTCCGTTTACAGCGAGCTCTCCAATATTTCCTCCTGGAAAAAAAATAGGAGAAACTAAAAAACTATCCGTTGAAAAAGCAGTTTTACCTTGCAGATCTATAAAAGCACCATCATGACGTTCATCCAGAATATCATTGCTTAACAGATCGAAAACACCACTATCCAGAAGTTTGTTTGTTAAAACCCCGCCACTTCCATGACCTAGGGTAATGACATCAAAGTCAAGTTTGGGCATGGGGCATTGCAGCTGCATGCGTATTTTATTGTTTTCCGACATTTAATATGATTATGCTTCCACTAATCCAGAAAAATGATAGTACGCGGCACAAGCTCCCTCACTGCTAACCATGGGTGCTCCAAGTGGATTTGTAGGCTTACACTTCTTTCCAAATTGGGAGCATTCGAAAGGTTTTTTTATTCCCTTCATAATCTGTCCTGAAATACAATCTGGATTTTCAGGAGCCTCGTCAATGGTAACATTATATTTTTTAGCAGCATCAAATTCAGCGTACTTTTCTCTGACGGCATATCCGCTTTCAGGAATTTCACCGATTCCGCGCCACATCTGATTACGCACTTCAAACACTTCATTAATTACTTTTTGTGCCTCAAGATTACCATCTTCACGAACGATACGTGCATACTGATTTTCAACTGAGGATTTGCTTTGTTCTAATTGACGGATGACCATCAAAATACCTTGTAAAACATCCAAGGGTTCGAAACCGGTTACTACAATCGGCACTTTGTATTTGGCCGATATCAGATGGTACTCCGCGTTCCCCATAATCGTACAGACATGACCTGCCGCTAAGAAGCCGTCAATTTTACTTTCTTCATCATCAATAACAGCTTTAATAGCTGGCGGAACCAATACATGAGATGCTAAAATGGAATAATTTTTGACACCTCTACGATGTGCATGAACAACGGATAAAGCATTGGCAGGAGCCGTAGTTTCAAAGCCAACAGCAAAGAAAACCACCTCTCTGTCAGGATTATCTTCTGCAATTTTCACCGCTTCTAAAGGGGAATATAAAATGCGCACATCAGCACCTTCAGCTTTAACCTCTAAAAGACTTTTTTGAGAGCCTGGTACGCGAAGCATATCCCCGAAAGAACAAAGAATGACTTCTTTCTCGAAGGCTAAATACACCGCTTTATCAATAAGGTTTAAAGGAGTCACACAAACGGGGCAACCAGGACCATGAATCATGGTAATCGAATCTGGCAACATGTCTATGATACCGTTTTTCACTAGACTATGCGTCTGTCCACCGCAAACTTCCATAATGGACCAAGGTCTGGAAACGGTATTTTTGATTTCCTCTAAATATTTTTTGGCTAGTTCTGGATCGCGATACTCGGACATGTATTTCATAGCTGCTGGTTTTAGTTCGTTTTTGGCAAATATTCATCTACATCGGTTAGGTCTCCCAGCTCGCCTATTTCTTCAAGATATTTAAAAGTTTTCTGTGCTTCCTCTTCATCAACTTTGCTAATAGCTACGCCAACATGAACTAATACATAATCATCAATATTGGCATCTGGCAACATCTCTAAACTAGCTTCTTTCATAATACCGCCGAACAATACTTTGGCCATACGTACCCTGCCATCATATTGCATATCAATGCTTTTTATCTTTCCTGGAATTGCTAAACACATAGTCTAAATTTTTATATACTGATAATAACACAGCTGACCGAACGAAATATTCTCATCGTTACTAGACAATATACGATTAAATTTTAATTTTATCCCTTGCTTTTGCGATAGTTGCGACAGTTTTGTGACTAAAAGGGAATTTTGAAAAACGCCGCCGCTGCAAGCAATTGTTTCATAGTCATTTTGCTTGGCAATTTTCAAAATAACCAAAGCAAGGGTATGGATAAAACTATTGGCGTTTCTAAATTTAGAAATTCCTTCTTCTTTTGCCTTTTGGATATTAGCAATGAGAGTTTTTGATGGAATTCTCTCAAATGCTAAGTCTTCTAAAAAATCGATATAATCATTACCGTCATAATTCCTGGCTTGATTTTCTAAAAGCATTGCCGCTTCTCCTTCGTAAGAAGTCTTATCAATGATATCCAATAGGGATGCGACAGCATCAAACAATCTACCAACTGAGGAAGTTTTTAAGCTGTTAATTTCTAACATCCTGTTATAAACTTTCCATTCGGTTTCGGAGAATTTAGACTTGGCAAGCTCTCTTTTTGAACATGGAAGTATACTGAGCAATGCCAAACGTGGTTCTATCGCCATTCTATCAGCAGCAATCCAATCTACATACTCAAAGTGCGAAAGGCGTTTCATTTTATGTTTTTCATAATTGAAAAATTCCCCTCCCCAAATGGCCTGATCGTCACCGAAACCTGTTCCATCCCAAACAACGCCTAATATTTTTTCCTTGGATTTAAATAAATCATGTTCACCCAATACACTAGCGAAATGTGCTTTGTGATGCTGAATGGAAACTAGTTTTGTATTGCTTTTTTTGGAAAACGCTTTACCCAAAATACTACTTTGATATTGCGGATGTGAATCAATCAAAATAACTTCTGGTTGGCTTTCAAAAAGTTCCTTGTATTTAACAATACTTTCTTGATAGCGCACTAGAACATCATAATTATCTAAGTTTCCAAAATAGGGACTCACGTAGGTATGTGCATTTGGCACGTAGCTGAACGTGCTTTTTAGATGAGCCCCCATTGCCAAAACTTTTACAGGATTAGATTGTGTTCCTTTTAAATAGTTTGGGGCAAGTCCTCGAGAACGGCGAAGTATAATTTGTTGCTCACCAGCGAAACGAACAACCGAATCATCCTGTGGAAAAGCAACTTCTAAATCGTGATGTAAAAAATACTCGGTTACTCCCGAAAGCTGTTGAATTGCATCTTCTTTTGTAGATATAATCGGCGAACCATGAATGTTGCCACTTGTTGCGATGATGGGTATTTTCAGCTCATCCATCAAAAGTACTAGTAGTGCTGAAGATGGTAACATAACACCAAACTGATTTAAATTAGGAGCGATACTTTCTTGCTCTAAATCTGTTATGCTCTCCTTCGGATTCAAAATAATGATGGGCGATACCGAAGAAGTAAGTGCTTTTTCTTCCGACAAACTAAGCTTAAAGTCGTTCTTTACTCTTTCGATAGAAGGATAGAGCATCGCAAAAGGCTTAGTCGGTCGTTTTTTCTTTGCTCTCAAACGTTCAATGGTTAATTTATTATTAGCGTCGCAGCAAAGTAGATAGCCATTTGTGTTTTTTATTGCTACAATGTCACCATCTAATATAAATTTTGAAACTTTTTTGATGATTTCTGAATCAGCATCAACTATTGTTTTTCCATCAGATGTGGTAACTTTCAACTTGATACCACAGTCAGCACAACTATTAGTCTGCGAATGAAATCGCCGGTCATTGGGATTGGTATATTCTGTTTGACATGCAATGCACATATCAAAAGCAGAAACTGTCGTGTTGGCGCGTTCAAATGGAAACTTTTTTGTCACCGCATAGCGAGGTCCACAGTTGGTACAAGTAGTAAAGGCATAACCGTATCGCCTATTGTTTGTATCTCTTATTTCTATTTTGCATGATTCACAAATCGTAAAATCTGGCGTAAGTGGAATGTTGATTTTATGATTTGATTCCGAATGAACTATTCTGAAGTCATCAAATTCTCGAAAAGCGATTTCTGAAATAGAATATGATTGAATACTAGAAACTTCAGGAGCACTCTTAAGAATAGTAGTTAGGAAGTCCCTTGCTTTTTCTTCAACCGAGTTTAAATGGATTAAAACACCATCCTCATTATTACAAACTGAACCGTTACATTGAAATTGATCGGCTAGGCCATAAATAAAAGGACGGAAACCCACCCCTTGTACCTGACCTGAAATAATAATTTGAAAGGTTTGTTGCATTTAGGCATTATCCTTCTTCTGTTTGATTTTTGCTAGCAGCCACTCGCACCATTCATCAATACCTTCCTCTGAAAGAGCGGAGATTTGAAGTACTTCCAGCTCATGATTTACCTCTCTAGCATCTTTAGTTACAGCTTCTACTGAAAATGGTACATAAGGCAATAAATCCGCTTTGGAAACCAACATCATATCGCTGGTCAAGAACATTTTTGGGTACTTTTTTGGTTTGTCATCCCCCTCGGTAGTGGCCATTAACGTTACACGATAATCTTCGCCCAAATCAAAAGATGAGGGGCAGACCAAGTTTCCTACATTTTCTATAAAAAGTAAATCGATGCTCTCTAAATCAAATTGGTCAAGTACTTGATGCACCATTTGAGCTTCTAAATGACAAATACCGCCTGTAACTATTTGAAGCGCCTGAATACCCGTTTCGCGAATACGGTCGGCGTCACGTTCGGTTTCTAAATCACCTACCATAACTGCCATGGTAATTTTATCTTTTAATTTTTGAGCAGTTTTTTGCATCAAAGTGGTTTTACCACTTCCTGCGGAAGATGTAATATTTATTAGAAGGGTTCCTTTATTTGCCATCTCCTTCTTAATTATATCCGCTACAAAATCATTGGCTTTGAGCAAATTGATATTGGTGTTTTCGCATTGCACCGTTCCTCGTGCTGCTTTTGTTGATTTTTCTACCATTTTCTTTTTTATTTGGGAAACCACATGTGGTTTTACTTTTAATAATCACCCGACCAGCAAGGTCAGTCTTCGAATTCCACTTTGTGAATCAGCATTTCTTCGCCCTGAATCACATTCTTGCTGGGCTTTCCACATTGATTACAAATGAATCGATATTTCTCTACGTCGGTAATATAGTCACAAAATTCACAATGTATTTTCAGACTAGTTGATTCTATATGCATTTCGACATGATGGTAACCGGGATTTGTTATATGATAAGCACTATAAGCATTGTGTAAAAGTCGTGGTTCGATATTTGAAAGTATACCAACTTTCAAATGAATAGCTTTTAACCTATTCAATTTTTCGGTTTCAAACTCTTGTTCAAGCGTTCGCATAATGCTATTTACTATAGATGTTTCATGCATTAAATTAAACTTTTAACTTTTTCTAGTTCTTTTAAATGGTCGTTCGCCTGTGAAATCAAATTAGCATCGCTAACCAATACCAAAACTTCTTCGGCTTTTGACTTCATATCTTCATATTTTTCAAGTTCTCCCAAACTATCTTCATTGTGAGTGAGCCAGCCCAATTCCAATTGGTTGAGAAGTGTCAATGCACGTTCAAAAGGATAAGCGTTTGCCGTTCGTACATCAAGGGCTTCGTTAAAAAGCAGAGCTGCTTTTTTTAAATTATCATGGATTTTAGCTGGTGGAAAATCCATCAAAGCTGTTGCATAGTTATGACTGGCCATAGCGTTTTCATACGGGTACTTGTCTTTAGTATAAAACGCCAAAACCTCTTTAAATGAAGACGCGCAAAAGGCGGTCCACATTGCCTTTTCCTCTGAACTAACAGGGATTTCTGAATATATCAAAGCCAGATTGTGATGAACATCAGCGAATTTCTGCGGATGTGTATCCCGCTTAAAAACTTTTAATACATCTTGAAAAGCATTTATAGCTGCTTTGTAATATTGTGGACTTCCATTTTTTGACCATGTATATAAGAGAATACCTTTTTTGAATCCCGCTTCCCCTAAAAATTCTGGAATATCCGCTTGTTTAAAATATTGAATCGCCTTATTGATCAGTTCTTTTGATGCAATATAATCTTTCTTGAAATTGGCGATTTCCGCTGCATCAACTAACAACATACCTGCTTGTACTTTTAGATTTTTTGACTCGTAATAAGCAATTGCTGATAATTGCACATCGTGAACTTCATCTAACTTTTTCTTACTATAAGGCACCTCTAATTCTGCCATTAGAATTCCGGCTAAATGCGTGCTCATTGCATTTTTAGCGTCATTAGAGATGGCAATCGAAAGTTGTGCTTCTACTAGTCGTTTTGCTTCCTTCAATTCCCCATAGTCTAGAAGTAAGTTTAGAAAATGTTTTGCCGTAAATACTCTGATTTCATCATTTTCAGCTTTGGAAAGTGCTTCGGAAAATTCCTTTTTAAGTTCTTCGTTGCTTTTAGGACCTTCGACTATCCCATAGTAGTTCACTACGGCATTATTGTGTAGTGATGTACGATAACAGAAATCAACCATGGAGGACGAAATCTCGTATCCAAACTGTAAATGGGTAGCAATCAAAAGATGCTGATATAAAAGAGATTCTTCTGAAACAAACTCAAATGATTTCTGTTGATTTCCTAATTTATAAAAAACCAAAGCGAGTAAGTTTTCTTTAGTAAATGGGGTAGTTGGAAACACATAAGGTGGTTCCAAATCATACCAATCCAAAGGAACTATAATCTCATCAGAATTTATCACTAAGGTTTTAAAATCAGTTATGGTATTTGAATCCTGAGTAACAGTAACCAATTCATCTAATCTATCAATAGACGCAATAGTATTTAGAATTTTTTGGTTAGTGTCAGTTGTTGTTAATATTGTAAGCATCTTTATCTACTTTTTGTGAACCTCTAGGGTCTTTTGCCGCCGTTTGCTGCATACTTCTTCCATAAATTTCAGCTAGTCGCTCAGAACGGTAATCACCAATAGTTTTAATCAAAACCTGATTCGGGTCTTTTGTATTGATAAAAATAAGTGAAACTTCCCAACGACCTTTTACAGGGGTAACTTTGTATTGTACCTCTGAATCCAAAAGCCAGTTGTTTTTTTGCTTCGTCATGAAATATTCACCTTTATCAAGCTGGTTTTCTCAATGATTTCGTAGCCTAATGGCCTATCTGTCGTATCCAAATCGTTGTCTATCAAAATCTCCCGTATCGCAAGTGTTTTATCGCCTTTCAAATTACGGGATTTTAAAAGAAACTGCGTTGGTTTGTAAAGTTTAACAAACCATTGACTGGAAACAGGTGTAATCAAAATGTTACCTTGTTCTTTAACATAGGTCACATAAGCATAATGGATTTCACCAAAAATTGGTTCAACCAATTCATGGTCCAAATAAATATGTGAAGTCTTTAAGTTAATTTTCGTAATCACATCGGAATCGATAAATTTAGGTCTTCTAAAATATGCTGAACTACTTTGTCTCCGGCTTCTTTTACAACATCACTTAAATCAACTTCTAGTTTAGTATTTTCAATTGCCACTAAATATACCTGAATATCTTCAGGATACTCATCTTGTAATATTTTTTTGGTGTATGATAAAGCCTGATCCCATTTCATTCCATGGAGAAAAACCAAGGGGTCATCTTCAGGTGCTTTCATAACTTCTTCCGCTGGCACCTTGAATAAAGTGCCAACAGGCTCATTACTGTTTAAAACTGCATCTGCCAAAATGATTTTATTATGACCTTTTAATCCGAATAACACTTCAAAGGCTGCTGTACCCATATCGAAAATATTAATATTTTCAGATTCAGGAAGTTTTTCTCGTAGTTGTTCAATCACATAAATACCTACAGCATCATCGCTTCTGACCGGATTTCCAAACCCCATTATTGCCGTCTTCATATCTTTTTAATTTCAGTTAAATTAAAAAACTTTCCTGAGGTTACCCCTCAGGAAAGTCCTTATAAAACTATATGACAAAGGTTATAGTTTAAATCGTGATAGCTCTACGCCACTTTTAGCATCGTGGGCATGCACCGTGCAAACCAAGCAAGAATCGAAGGAACGAGCTACAATACCTACTTCTACTGGATCTAGTGGGTCTTCGATGTCTATACCAATTAGCGCTTCTTCAATTGGACCAGGATTATCATTACCATCTTGCGGACCAACATTCCATGTTGTCGGTGCCATCACTTGATAATTTTTGATTACACCGTCCTTAATCTCTATCCAGTGCGCTAAAGCACCACGGGCGGCTTCGGTAGCTCCAAAACCTTTTCCATCTTTCTCAACAGGCTTGATGTAGAACTCACCATCCAAATCAATTTCAGATAACCATTGTTCTACAAACTTATAGATTCTTGGAGCTTCATGAACTCTTGCCAATACCCTAGTGAATACACTAGGACCTAGTTTTTTCATAATATCACCAAACAAAGGATCTTGAATCTGGTGGTCTTTGTTCGCAGGATTAGAGTTCATTATTACACGCGCCAATGGTCCAGCTTCTGCTGCCTGCCCATCATAACGAGGTGATTTTGACCAACTATATTGATTATCAAAATCGCTATCATGTAAGGTTTGCGACTTCATTGGAGTTGGTAACGGCTCATCCCAAGGGTGAAGACCATCTTCTTGATCTTTATACCATGAATGCTTTACATGCTCGCTTACCTTCATATGATCAAACTCATGATAGTTTTCTCCATCAAAGAATCCACTTGATTGAATCAAAGCATCGTTCCTACCTTCTATAGTGGGATTGTTATATCTGTCTTTGTGTAAATATGTTCCTGTAGCCAGGAATTTACCAACGCCTTGACCAAATTTATCCAATCCGAATTCAATACCAGCTCTTATCAATAAACCTAAATCACTATTTTTTTGAGATTCATTTTCATCAACCCAAGCCAACATATCATCCCAAGACTTAATTTCCATGTATCGCTCAATAGAACAACCCAACCAAATCGGCTCAAGCCAATCATTTTTAAATTGTGCCAAAATTGCATGTGCCCGAGTAATATCTTTTAATGTAGGTGCACACATAACACCGCCTGGCACCATATAACTGGAGTGCGGCCATTGACCACCAAACAAAGCGTAAATCTGTACTGGTAATCCACTCGCTGTTAATCCTTTTTGAAATGTTTCACCAACATAAGCAGACCATCGTTTTACAACTTCTTCATAAAGAGGTTGATCTGCATATTTTTTATTTGCTAAATCCGTAGCAAAAATGGCATAGTACCATCTTGGGATACTTTGTAAGGTTTCCGAAGCTTGGCCAATAGCTCTTAACAAAAGTGCATTTGGGCTTAGTTTTGTTCCCCATGCCGTATCCAGCGCAGATGACGCACAATACAAGTGTGAACCTCCACAGATTCCACAAATTCTAGGTGTGACAATGAGTCCCGATTGCGGGTCTTTGCCCTCCATAATTTTCTCAAAACCTCTAAACATGGCCGCCTGAGTATGAGCTCGAGTTACTTTACCGTTTTCGATATAGACCTTTACATCTAAATCGCCCTCAACACGGCCAACAGGAGATATATTTAATTCTGTAACTGACATTTGTTTTTCTTTTAAGATTCTATTTATTTGGAAGTTTCCATTATTTTTTTGTTTGTTGGCATAACTTTTTGAAAACCTGCCTCTAAATAGTATGCTAGTTTTGTTCTTCCCTCTGGAACTTCTTTTGGAAAAACCCCTAAGTGCTTCATAGTTTTCAAAACACTACCTTTCATCAAATCATTATGAGGAAACCCTGGTTCGGTACATCCTAAACAAGGATGGTTTGAACGGGTTTTACTTGATTGTCTATTCCATAAAATATTATTGCAACTCGCACGCGTCATTGGACCTCTACAACCCACTTCATAGAATAAACATCCGCCGCGGCGACCGAACCCCCCGTCAACTTTTTGTGCAAAATTGGTAACGTTAGTACAACCATCTTGAACGAAGTCTGTAAAAAACGTTTTTGGTCTTTGATAATCATCTATTAAAACATCACCTATTCTACCAACAGAAATTGCCACTAATATCTGAGTAATCCAATCCGGATGCGCAGGGCAACCTGGTATATTTATAACTGGCAAACCGCCTTTGGACACATAGTCGGCTCCAAGGAAGCCCCCTTTGTTCTTTTTAAGGAATTGCATTCCAGTAGATTCACTAGGGTTTGGTGCCACAGCAGGTATACCTCCCCAAGTTGCACAATCACCAATAGCAACAACATAGCCAGCAACTTCAGAAAGTTCTTTAATCCAGTCCTTCATAGGTCGATCAGCAAATAAATTCATGGTACCTGTATTATCAGGACCTTGAATAATCGACCCTTCAAATACAAGAATATCCATCTGTACCTTTCCCGCAAGGATATCCTTTAATAGGTCTTGAACTTGGTCCCCAATCTGTAAACCTGTTGTTGGGTGCCATAGTATGTTTAATCCGAAGTCGGTGATAAGTTCCACCACAGTTGGTTCTTCGGCGTTCAAGAAGGACATTGTGTTTCCACTGCATGCCCCTCCTTGTAACCAGAGTACGTTTGCCATAATTTGAGAAATATTTAATATATAGTTAAGTAAGATATGAATATGCTCATTATTTAGCAAAACAATTATGGCATAACCATCTATTTGGAATATTTCTAAATAAATTTGTTTTTGAAAAACTAAAAATCCGAATATAAAATCGCATACTAAGTAATATTCTTTGCGAATAATTTGCTTTCATTTTCAAATCGCAATCGAAGCTTTTTCATATCCTCGGAGAGTTTAATATCTAATATTTTTGCATAATGTTGAGTCGTTTTCAATGACTTGTGTCCTAACATCTTACTAACAGATTCAATAGGTACACCATTAGATAAAGTTATAGTAGTTGCAAACGTATGTCTAGCCATATGAAAGGTTAATTTCTTCGTTATACCACTAAGATCAGCAATCTCTTTAAGGTACCCGTTTGTTTTCTGATTACTATAAACAGGTAGTAGCTTATTTTCATAATTTATCATACTAGCATATTTGGATATAATTTGCTCGGCAACGGGTAAAATTGGAATACTACTTAATGTTTTTGTCTTCGTCCTGTTTACTTTTATCCATCGTCCACCATCCATGCCTATTACAATATCGTCTTCTTTGAGTTTTGCAACATCAACATAGGCAAGACCTGTGTAACAGCTAAAAATAAAAACATCCCTAACCTGCGACAACCTAGGAATTGAAAAGTCAGCTTCAATGAGTTTATCAATTTCATCTTT
Source organism: Maribacter sp. UBA3344 (assembly GCF_002362375.1). NCBI lineage: Bacteria > Pseudomonadati > Bacteroidota > Flavobacteriia > Flavobacteriales > Flavobacteriaceae > Maribacter > Maribacter sp. UBA3344. The sequence goes on from NZ_DERI01000010.1 coordinate 94,039, forward strand.
TCTTAAAAACTCCTTATCAATGGTCTTCGCCCGCAGTTTGAAATTATAAAACGGATCCTTATCCAACCATCCATTTGCACAAGCCACCCTTATGATTTTTTTAAAATAAGCAACATACTTTAAAGCTGAATTATGCGAGAGATTTTGTTTGGTCTTTAAGAAGTAAATGAACCCATTGATATATTGGACATCTATACCCTTTAAAGGGTAATCATCTAACTTGTAATTAGATTTAATGTATTTGGCAAGATGCTTTTTGGTAGTTTTATACCTTTGTAAGGTCCTAAAAGAAAACTCTTTTCCTACCAACCTTTCCATTGTAAGATTGTGTTCTTCAAACATTTCTAGAATGAGTTTACGACTTTTATTGACACCAATATATTCATCTCTTATACCTTTTGCCGTTACAATCTCGATATCTTGGTTTAAAAGATTCTGATAAATCTCATAAATCCTATTTTTGATTATATCCAGCTGTCGATTAGCCTGTCTCGCTTCTATGCTATATCCAATAACCCGGTTTGCTTTAGCATTCCATTTTGATATAGGTATTTTCCGCAAAGTGCTGACTTCTGCTCTTTTACCATTGACAGTTATTCGTAGATAAATGGTGGCCATAGATAGGTCACCAGTAGCCTTTTTCCTGAGATAAAATAAAACGGACAACGAATTCTGCATTAATTTTCGATTTAAAATACTTAAATATAGAAAATAATTCACAAAAGTCAACGCTGTAAGCTACTGTAAATAAGAGAATTAAAATCAATTCGGGCGCAGTAACTACTATCTTTCTAGTGCGCCCGAATTAGACACCTGCCAGATGGTTTTAAATGGTCCTAAATGATATCGTTAAAAAGAAAAAACCCTGTAAAACATATAGTTTACAGGGTTTTGGTGTAATGTAATCTGTTAATCGTACTCGAGGTGGGAATCGAACCCACACTCCGAAGAACTGGATTTTGAATCCAGCGCGTCTACCAGTTCCGCCACTCGAGCATATTTGCCATTCAAAATTGGCATCTTATCAAAATAGGACTGCAAAATTAAATAATAATTTTCTTTCTACCACTAAAAATATCAATATTTATGCATTAGCAACCAAAATTAATTTTTAAATTTGCACCTTCTAAAAAACAAGTGCTTGCCGCCATACAAGGAAGTAACTATTTGGGAAACAATAAACAAAGACATGCCATACCAAGTTCCGCAACCGAAAATATTTGCTTGTACACAAAGTAAAATCTTAGGAGAAAAAATTGCCAAAGCCTATGGTATGGAATTAGGTAATGTTATATTCTCCAGATATAGTGATGGTGAATTTCAACCTTCTTTTGAAGAATCAATAAGAGGAACCCGTATATTTCTTATTGGATCAACACATCCCGGTCCAGAGAACTTAATGGAAATGTTATTAATGATAGATGCTGCCAAAAGAGCATCTGCGCGTCATATTACAGCCGTTATGCCGTATTTTGGCTGGGCAAGACAAGATAGAAAAGACAAACCTAGAGTGCCTATTGCTGCCAAATTGGTCGCTAAAATGTTAGAAACAGCTGGGGCAACTAGAATTATCACCATGGATTTACATGCTGATCAAATACAAGGCTTTTTTGAAAAACCGGTTGACCACTTATTCGCATCAACATTGTTTTTGCCTTATTTAAAAAGTTTAGGTTTAAAAGATCTTACCATAGCTTCACCAGACATGGGTGGATCAAAAAGAGCTTACGCTTATTCAAAAGCTTTAGATTGTGATGTTGTAGTATGTTACAAGCAAAGAGCTAAAGCCAATGTTATTTCACACATGGAACTAATTGGTGATGTAAAAGGTAAAAATGTAGTGCTTGCAGATGACATGGTAGATACGGCAGGTACATTGACCAAAGCAGCGGACCTAATGATGGAACGTGGCGCTTTGAGCGTTAGGGCCATTGCTACACATGGTCTATTATCAGGAGATGCTTACGAGAAAATTGAGAAATCAAAACTTACGGAATTGATCATTACAGATTCAATCCCGGCGGAGGTAAAGAGTGATAAAGTAAAAGTTTTAAGTTGTGCAGATTTATTTGCCGATGTCATGGACAAGGTACACAACAATAACTCCATATCTTCTAAGTTTTTAATGTAACGAAGAAGTCAAAACAAGAATATTAATTTTTAATACACATAATGAAGTCAATTACAATTAAAGGATCAGAAAGAGAAAGCGTGGGCAAGAAGGCAACGAAGGCCCTACGTAATGCTGGAAAGGTGCCTTGCGTGGTATACGGAGGGGATAAACCATTACACTTTTCAGCAGATGAACTAACGTTCAGAGACTTGGTTTACACTCCAAATGCACACACTGTTGCAATTGAGTTGGAAGGCAAAGAAACTGTTAATGCAGTATTACAGGATATTCAATTTCATCCTGTAACGGATGCCATCATCCATATTGATTTTTATCAGTTATTCGATGATAAAATGGTTACCATGAACATTCCTGTAAGATTACAAGGGAATTCACCGGGTGTTCGTAATGGTGGACGTTTATTGTTCAGAAAACGTAAGCTTGCAATCAAAGCTTTACCTAGCAAATTACCAGATTTCTTCGATATCGATATTTCTAAATTAAGAATAGGTCAGAATATTTCTGTAGGATCATTATTAAGTGATGATTTCACTATTTTACATCCAGAAAACCAAGTAGTAGTACAGGTTAAAACTGCACGTACCGCTGTTGTTACTGATGATGAAGATGAAGATGAAGAAGGAGCTGAAGGTGCAGAAGGTGCATCTGAAGAAGCTACTCAAGAATAGACTTAACGGTTTAAAATTCATTAAAAAGCATCCTGGTATTTGTATCAGGATGCTTTTGTATTTTTACGCACTAAATTATAGTTCAAATGCTCCGTTTACTTAAATCCTTTTTTACCAAACAGAGTATTATTATCGAAGAAAGAGATCCCATGAAAAAATTTTTGATCGTTGGCCTTGGAAATATAGGAGAAGAATATACCGAAACCCGACACAACATCGGTTTTAAAATACTGGACGAAGTAGCCAAAACAAACGACTTTACCTTTGAAACGGCAAAACTAGGAGACATTGGTTCTTATAAGGTAAAAGGAAGAACTATTATTTGTCTTAAGCCCTCAACATATATGAACAGAAGTGGCAAGGCATTGAAATATTGGATGGATAAAGAAAATATTCCGCAATGTAACGTCCTTGTAATTACAGATGATATTAATCTGCCATTTGGAACCATTCGTATTAAAACAAAAGGCAGTAATGGTGGCCATAATGGATTAAAGGATGTAGAATTATTTCTACAGACCATTCAATACAACAGGTACCGCTTTGGAGTAGGTTCAGATTTTGGTAAGGGTAGACAGGTTGAATACGTGTTAGGACAATGGAACAGTGACGAGCAAGCATTATTACCAGAGCGATTAAAGAAATCAACTGAGATTATCAACTCTTTCGCCTTAGCCGGCATTGCCAGAACAATGAATCAATTCAACAATTCTTAGCATTAAAGCACCTTAAAACTATATACCCCGGTATTAGATCTATTACCTTCTGCATCTATAACAATTACACGCCAATAGTAAACCGTATCTGAAGATACCGAAACTTTGATATTGGTAACATCTGATGAAAGCGTACGTATAAGATCAATTGGTGGCATTTCTACCGAAAAATAGACTTCATAACCGGTTATATCATTATCCAGATCAGATGCAGACCAAACTAGCTCTACCTCATTATTGATGTCCTTAAAAACACTTGAAGAGGAAGCCGGGCTCTCAATAGTTGCCGGAAAGGGGGCAAATGTAGTTCTAGACCCTGCATTATAAAAATACCATTCTTCACTGGAAACCGTTTCTTCTACGTCACTATTACGTGATCGTACCAACCATGAAAACTGCTCTCCTTTGGCCAAAGGCAGCTTTGCTGAATTTGAAGTAGACACAATGGTTTGCACCGTACTCGTAGCAATATTGGTAACACGTAACTCATACGTTTCCGTATTATCCGCCAAGTTCCATCTAAATTCTACCTGACTGGTTTCAGTACCTAAGCTTACACCGGTTGTACATTCAGAATTCTCTTCGGGGAATACCAAACTTACTGCTTCTGGAGGTGTTGCAGAACGCTTCTTTTTACAGCTAGAAAAAGCTATAACTACGCAGAAAGAGAACATTAGAAAACGTATCATTCCTTAATTACTTTTGTTGTTCCATTAATTGTATTTCCCTCATACCTTAAATAGTATATTCCCGCGGCCAATGCACTTAAATCTAACTGAATTATGCCATTCACCAATGTGGTTGTTTCATCATAGATAAACCTACCGTCTATACTAAAAATACTTACAAAAACATCTTCTTGCTGCCCACCTATATACACCTGTACTACATCTTTTACCGGGTTTGGAAAAACTACCGGGCGCTCATAAAAACCTATTTGCTCTTCATGAACTCCTTGACAGGCAATTGGAGTATATACCTTTAAAGAATTTAGTCCTTTTTGCAGTTCTAATTGCACAACAGAATCTTCCGTTTGTATGGCTATTCCGTTCAACTCTATCGTATAAAATGAAGACCCGGACAAATTCAATGTCACTAAAGACCCATCATCCGCAATTTTAGAAGAAACGTTTAACGGACCAGGTTCGGTTATTTGTACTTCAACACAATATTCTTGATAAACGACTGTACCATCCGTACCCGTAATACATAATGTATACGTACCCGCACTTAAGTTTGCCAAATTAAAGCTATTGGAAAAATTTTGCGTTAAATCAACCCCATTACCCGACACGGTAATTTGATAATCCAATGCCAATTTAGGGGAAATGGACAAAGACCCATCATTATTATCGCTACAGGTTTCACTTTCTAAAGTAATTACAAAATTCTCTGAAGGAAAGCGATAAATTGCACAACCGGAAGCATCTACCTCCTGCCCTTCCGGGGTATTTAGACAAAGATCGTCACCATCATCGAATACACCATCATTATCTGCATCTGGTCTAAAGTCACCTTCAACACAAACCTCAAGAGCAAAAGAAACCAAGCGTCCACCATCAGAAGGCGCATTATCTTTTACTTCCAAAGTCCATTCACCCAGTATAGATTCCCCATTAAAGGAACTTAACGTTCCCAATGGTTTCACAGACCCACCTATTCCAGGATTTACACCACAATTAAAAGCAGGGCTGTCATCATCGAAAATAGCATTAATGTCACTTGCATCACCACAAGAATTAGAAACCAAGGTAACGGTTGTACCTGCCGGTGAAGTTAAGCTGACCACCAAATCAGCTAAAAAAGTATGCTCAATATCTAACTGCACATTAATATCCGCAATGGGTAAATCTTCTAAAAAGATCAACTTAGACGTTATTACCGGTGTTCCGCTGCTTGATATTGCTATTGGCGTATCAGTAGATTCTTTTGTGGTACAATTAAAATGTACGGTAGAGAAGCTAAAGGCTTCACTAAAATCTCCCTCACCACAATTGTTCTTAGGTTTTACGCGCCAATAATATGTGCTATTATTATCCAAAAGGGTTGGCGTGTAGGAACTACCCGATACGGATACAGATTCTACGATAGAAGTAAAGGCAGAATCGCTCGCAATTTCCAACTCGTACTGAGTATTACCGATCGATGTACCCCATTCCAAAAGAATATCTGTAGAAGCATTTGCAAATCCATTTGTAGGAGCTACTAGAATAACATCTTCAAAATTGTCTTCAAACACCCTTACTTGAAGCGTAATTTCTTTAGTGACCGTAGCGGATGTAGCTACCACCTTTATAGGGTACTCTCCTATGTTTAGACCCGCCACACCTTCTATAGCTATACTAACTTCGGTATCCGTTGCATCTGCGGTCGCCGGGGTAAAGGTTGCCGTTAGGCCTGCAGGCAAATCCTGAACACTAAATGTACTTTCCTCATCAAAACCCAAATTAGTTTCGTAATTAAAGGAAACATTTAAATCATTTGGCTTACAGACATCAAATATTACCTCATCAAAATCCATTACAATTTCAGAAGGTGTTATGGAAAATAAAGCATCGTTTACTGCAAAGAATATATTATCATCCGCCATTACCATTATACGCCCTGTACTGGTAGGAAGGTTCGGTATAATAACTTCATGACTTCCATCATTTAGTATATTCTCTGCCAATATTTCAGTAAAGGTAATTCCACGATCCGTAGATAATAATATGGTAACCGTTTCCGCATTGATCGGTGCTACGTTCGTATTGGCTACATCCCAAGTTATGGTTTGTACCGATCCAGCTTCAAAGGTCTCTTGTGTACTTTGGGAACTCACCAAAAAAGGACCGGCTTCACCGCTCACCGAAACTGTCATTTCATCAGAAACAGATTGCCCTCCGTTCAAGGCATTATCCCTTACGGTCACTGAAAAATTGAGATCCCTGCCAACGTTTGACAAAGTTTCCCAAGCATCGCCAATTGAAGGTAACGCCTCTGTAAGTTCCCCGCTCAAAATACGGGTAAGGTTAGGAAAATATCGTTGTGGAATTAGTGAAGGTGGTAAAGACCTAAAATTGGCTCCTGCCGGATTTGTAGGTCCGAACGTAGATTGGGTTACAATACCGTTATCTATTTGCTCCCATGTATAACTAAGTACATCACCGGTATCTACATCGTTAGCTTCTGCAGTTAGCACAAAAGGTGTGCCTTTTGGAATATTATAATTCACCAATGGACTTAACGTTGGTGGTGTATTTCCAAGTACCTCGGTACTACCACATGAAACTGTTTCCAAATAATCCCTGATTTGTACAATACTTACGTAGTGAAAATAATCATCACTATTATTGGCCACATTATTATTCCCCGTAATACCGGCATACCCCATAATAGTTGTACCACTGGCAGGTTCCACTTGTACTATAGTGCCTTCTGAAGTATGTGAAAAAGAGTGATTGGCACCAAATTGATGCCCTATTTCATGCGCTACCAGATCAATATCAAAAGCATCGCCGACCGGAGAAGACAAAGTAGTATAACCACTACCTTTTCTTCCGTCTACGCAAACAGCACCAATAAAGCCAGAATTACCATCTAATGTATTATCCTGTTGGTTGAATAAATGCCCGATATCATAATTTGATTCTCCTATGACACTTGTTAGGGTGTTTTGCACCTGAGAGCTTAAACTACCGGTGTAAGGATCAGTATCTGAATTGGTATATATAACAAGATCTGTATTTGCGATCAACTCTAAAGTAATAGCCAAATCTCTTTCAAAAACGGCGTTGACCCTTGTCAACGTAGCATTTATGGCCGCTAAAGCATCTGCCTTGGTTCCCCCATGAAATTCTGTATACTCACCTGATGCAGAAATAGCTATCCTGAATTTTCTCAGTGTTTGATCATCTACCAATTTAGCGGTTACATTCTGAGAATACTCCTTAACCTCCGGCACTGTTTTACAAACAAAATCTATATCACTCTCCTCTTGTTCCGTTCTACGGTACAACACATAAATATCATCAGTAGATTTTTGCATGAACAAAGCCCCATTTTCACCAGATGTACTCATTGTACTTTGTATACCCTTTGGCGACATACTGAACCTTATCTGCGTTGTTGCATCGTTCAAGGCAACTCCCTTAAAAGATTTTATGGAAGGGTATTTCTCGGCTAAACCTTTCGCAAAAAGATGTGCATCTTCCACTAAAAAGGGAATTATTTCACCCAACTCGTTAGGGAAATAAACAATTTTAGATGATTTACCGTCGTTTAATACCTTCGTAAATTGTTCTTGATCTAATTTAAAAGCCTTGCTTTTATTTACTTTTAAGCGTTGTTTGGATAATCGCTTCGCCGCTCCGTTCAACTCCGTATTTTTCCAATATGTAGATTGCGCTACACCGGAAAAGGAAAGAAATACTATGGTAATTGTAAAAACTAGGCGTAATTTTGCAATCATTAAGGGACTTTTAACCAAAATCAAATATAAGTCTTTTTATTTTCTATCATAAGGTGATTACAGTCCGCAACATTTCCAAATACAAAGAAGAATATCCTACGGTCATTACCATAGGCACCTTTGACGGGGTACATATAGGCCACCTGAAAATACTTAATAAAATCATAAATCATGCCAAAAATACGGCATTGAAATCATCGGTTCTTACGTTTTTTCCGCATCCAAGAATGGTTTTACAGAAAGATGCCAATATAAAACTCTTGAACACTATAGATGAGAAAATTAATATTTTAGAGCGCTTAGGGTTAGATGTTCTTATTATCCACCCATTTACAAAAGAATTCTCTAGACTTACGGCAACAGAGTTTGTCCGTGATATTTTGGTTAACACCTTAAATACCAAAAAAGTAATTATTGGCTATGATCATAGGTTCGGCAGAAATCGTAATGCAAACATAAACGACTTGGTCACTTTTGGTAATACGTATGAATTTTCAGTAGACGAAATACCCGCCCAAGAAATAGATGATGTATCGGTAAGTAGCACCAAGATCAGAAAAGCTTTGGAAGAAGGTGATATTGAAACCGCCAACAGCTATTTAGGCTATGAATATATGCTTACCGGAACAATCATAAAAGGCAAGGGAATTGGCAAACAACTAGGTTACCCTACCGCCAACCTTTCCATTGCGGAAGATTATAAACTTATACCTAAAAATGGAGCCTATATCGTAAATAGTACTATTAACGGTAAAATAGTTTACGGAATGATGAATATAGGTTTTAACCCTACCGTAGACGGCACCAAACAATCCATAGAAGTCAATTTTTTTGATTTTGATGCGGATTTATACAATCTTAAATTACAAGTTAATATTTTGGTTCGTTTACGAGATGAACATAAATTTGAATCTGTTGATGCCCTAAAGGCTCAATTGGCAATAGACAAAGAAAAATCTCTTCACTATATAAATAAGTAATTATGCTTAATAGGTTATTATTTCAACGCATAGATAATAGCTCATTGATCATTTTTAGAATCTTCTTTGGCATTCTAATCTCACTTGAATGTTTTGGCGCTATTGCTACCGGCTGGGTGAATAGAAATTTAATTGCCCCAAAATTTAAATTTCCATTTATAGATTTCGATTTTTTACAACCTTTACCAGGCAACGGAATGTATTTCTACTTTGGTATAATGGGGCTAATGGGCATATGCATTGCATTAGGTTTTAAGTACCGGGCAAGTATGATAACGTTTACAACCATGTGGACGGCTACTTATTTAATGCAAAAGACCGCCTATAACAATCATTACTATCTTCTTATTTTAATTTCATTGATCATGTGCTTTTTTCCTGCCGAAAAAAGCCGTTCAATAGACGTTAAGCTTAACCCCAAAATAGAAAGCAATGCAATGTATGCATACATAAAATGGATCGTGGTGCTACAACTTTTCATTGTTTACACATACGCATCAATTGCTAAAATATATGGAGATTGGCTAGACTTCAGTACCATAGCCGTTTTAATGCATTCGAAGAGGAATTATTGGCTTGTTGGCGATATTTTACAGGAACCTTGGATACATACTGTTATAGGATCTGTTGGTATTTTGTTTGATTTACTCATTGTACCAGCATTACTTTGGAAACCGACCAGAAAAGCGGCTTTCTTTCTTTCATTATTCTTTCACCTATTTAATTCGATCATATTTCAAATTGGTATTTTCCCTTATTTATCCATAGCCTTCAGTGTTTTCTTTTTTGAGCCTGAAACCATCCGCAAAATTTTCTTTAAATCTAAAATTCCGTTTACTACATCAAAAGTCATCATCCCAAATTATAAAAACAGCTTATTGATCGTAGCTGCAGTATACTTTTTAACACAGCTGTTATTACCCGTTAGACATTATACTTTTGAAGATGATGTGCTATGGACCGAAGAAGGACACAGAATGAGCTGGCGTATGATGTTACGCAGTAGACAGGGCAAAGGCAGGTACAAAGTAGTGGACAAGAATACCGAAGAGGTTTTTATAATCAACCCCAAAGATTACGTATCTCGTAGTCAAGAGCGAAAGATATTTGCTTACCCAGATTTTGCCTGGCAGTTTGCCCAATATCTTAAAAAGGAATTCAAAGAGGAAAATAGGGACGTTTCCGTATACTTAGAAAATTCAAAAATTAGCATAAACCGTAAGCCGTACGAACCCTTTATAGATTCAAAGACCGACTTGGCGGGCGAGACATGGTACCGAACAAAACACCATAGCTGGATTCTTCCATCCCCTTACATCAAATCAGAAAAATAGATAATTGATGTTTAGTCTTAAAAAGTAGCTACTTAAAATATTAGATTAAGTAAATTTGCAGCCAAATACAATTCTACAATGTTACAAATACAGACCATTAGAGATAACAAAGAAGAAGTTATCCTAGCTCTTGAAAAAAGAAATATTGATGCACAACCATTAGTGGACAATGTGCTTAGATTAGATGAAAAAAGACGTGCTTCACAAACTAGTTTAGATAACGTTTTAGCTGAATCTAACAAGATTTCTAAAGAGATCGGCGTATTGTACAAGACAGGTAAAGTTCAAGAGGCAAATCTGTTGAAAGAGCAGACCGTAAAACTTAAGGAGGAGTCTAAGCAATTAGGCGACGACTTAAATGCAGCTGAAGAAGAGTTAAAATCATTATTATATCAATTACCTAATACTCCGCATACCTCGGTAGTAAAAGGTTCTTCTGAAGAGGATAATGAAGAAGTATTCAGTGAAGGCGAAGTGCCAAAATTGGATGAAGCTTCTTTGCCACACTGGGAGCTTGCCAAAAAATATGATATCATAGATTTTGAATTGGGCGTTAAAATTGCCGGAGCGGGATTCCCTGTATACAAAGGCAAAGGTGCAAGGTTACAACGTGCACTAATAGCTTATTTTTTAGATAAAAATACTGAAGCAGGCTATACTGAAATTCAAGTACCACACTTGGTAAACGAACTATCTGGCTATGGTACTGGGCAATTACCGGACAAGGAAGGACAAATGTACCATGTAACCGCAGACGACCTTTATTTGATACCAACGGCAGAGGTTCCTGTAACCAATATTTTTAGAGATGTTATTGTAAACGAAAGCGATTTCCCAATAACTTATACAGGTTACACGCCATGTTTTAGAAGAGAAGCAGGTAGTTATGGTGCACACGTACGTGGACTAAACCGTTTACACCAATTTGACAAAGTTGAAATTGTTCGTGTAGAACACCCTACAAAATCCTATGAAGCTTTAGACGGCATGGTTGAGCATGTGAAAAATATTCTACGTGAATTAAAACTACCATACCGTATACTAAGACTTTGTGGTGGTGATTTAGGATTTACCGCTGCGCTTACTTTTGATTTTGAAGTTTTCTCAACTGCGCAAGATAGATGGCTTGAGATTAGCTCGGTTTCAAACTTTGAAACCTACCAAGCCAATAGATTAAAATTACGCTTTAAAGACGAGAACGGTAAAAGCCAATTGGCACATACCTTAAATGGCAGCTCATTAGCATTACCACGTGTATTAGCTGGTATTTTAGAAAACTACCAAACCCCAGATGGCATTAAAATTCCCGAGGTGTTAGTACCTTATTGTGGGTTTGATATGATTGATTAAATCCTCAAAAGCCAACTTTTAAATATTGATTGATTTAACTTAAGGTTACAACAATCATTAAAACGTCATGAAACTTATAAATTTCATGATGTTTTTTTTTGATACCAATTAATTCTTCGATTTTTATATTTAAAATTGTTACTTATGAATTGGATAATATTAATTATCGCCGGCATATTTGAAGTAGCATTCGCTTTTTGTTTGGGTAAAGCAAAAGAATCTACCGGTAATGAAATGTATTTATGGTATATCGGTTTTTTAATAGCCTTAGCTATAAGTATGATACTCTTGGTAAAAGCAACGCAAACTCTTCCCATTGGCACTGCATATGCGGTTTGGACAGGCATTGGAGCCGTAGGTACGGTTTTAGTGGGCATATTTGTTTTTAAAGAACCCGCTACTTTTTTACGAATACTATTTTTAACTACATTGATCGGATCCATAATAGGCCTTAAAGTCGTTTCACACTAGCTCACACCATAATGTTCTTAAGACAATATTGAAAAAGTATGAACCTAAAAGTGGATGATTTTCTGAACGAACAAGAAGTATGGAAGAATGAGCTTTCATTGCTCCGAGAAATAATCCTAGTATGCGATGTTACAGAAGACTTCAAATGGAAACATCCTTGCTACACCAAAAATGGAAAGAACATTGTTTTAATTCACGGTTTCAAACAATACTGCGCTCTTCTATTTTACAAAGGTGCCCTGCTTAGAGACCCGCATTCTATTTTAATACAACAGACAGAAAACGTACAAGCGGGCAGGCAAATAAGGTTCAAGAATACAGAAGATATTTTAAAAATGAAAAAGGTGATCAAAGATTACATTTTTGAAGCCGTAGAAATTGAAAAATCAAATCTAATAATACCCACGAAAAAAGTTAGTGACTATGAAGTCCCTGAAGAATTGAAAATAATTTTTAAGGAAAATCCCACTTTTAAAAACGCATTTGAAAAATTGACCCCTGGTAGGCAAAAAGGATATTTATTATATTTTTCAAAAGCCAAACAATCTTCGACAAGGTTAGCCCGAATCAATAAATACACCAATAGAATTTTAAGCGGAAAAGGTCTTAATGATTGTATTTGCGGACTTTCAAAAAGAATGCCCAATTGCGACGGGTCTCATAAGGGCACCGTAACCATTTCATAAAATATGCTGTGATAATATATGCTTTGTAACAACTTACAGCATTCTATGTATCTTTGAGTATGCGGTTTATCCTTTTTCTAATTACATACATAACCTTTACAACATTTTGTTTTGCCCAAGATGATTTTTTGGCCAAACAATATTTTGCAGATGGTGATTTTGAAAAAGCTGTAGTATTCTACGAAAAATTGGTAGAAAAAAATCCCCGAAGAACAGAGTATGTGCAAGACCTAGTTGCTTGCTACCAACAGTTGGAAGCATACCAAAAAGCAGAATCTTTTTTGAATGCACGGTTAAATGACCGCAATCCTTACCCTACCCTGTTAATTGACCTTGGTTACAATTATGCGCTACAAGAACAGCAAGACCTGGCGCAAAAGAATTACGACAAAGCTTTGGCCATTATAGATAAAAATCCCAATTACGGATATGCCTTGGGACTTCAATTTCAGAAATACAACCTTTTGGATATGGCCATAAAGGCTTTTCAAAAATCAATGGAGTTAAACCCCGCTTTAAACTTCAATTTTCAATTGGCAAGAATTTATGGGGAACAGGGCAACGTTGAGGCTATGTATAATTCGTATTTAAATCTTGTTATTGATGGTAAAACTTCAAAAAGCAATATTCTAAGAAGCATAGACGATTTTGTATCGGAAGAACCGGAAAACCAAAATAACATTTTGCTAAAAAAAGTGTTATTGGAACGCGCTCAAAAGAATCCTGATATTTTATGGAACGAGTTATTGAGTTGGTTATTTGAAAAACAAAATCAATACGGTAGTGCATTTAGGCAAGAAAAAGCCATTTTTAAGCGTATGAATGGCAGTTCTACCAGTCGTTTAGAAAATTTAGGACAAAGCGCTCTGGAGAATGAAGAATATGAAATTGCTAAAGATATTTACAGCTATATCATTGAAAACACCAGTGATAAAATAGTTCAACTAGATGCAGAATTAAATCTAATTGATATTGAATTGGTTGGCGCAACGGATAGTACGTTAGACGTTATTCAAAAAAAATATGAGGAACTTGTGGATATTTATGGGTACAGATCACAAACCCTTCAGCTTCAGGTAGCCTATGCCAATTTTCTAACTTTTAAAAAGAACGACCCGGCACCTGCCGAAAAATTATTGAAAAACAGCCTTGAACTGCCCATGAGCGATAGAGGCACTGCCTATTTAAAATTGGCACTTGGAGATATTTTAGTGTTCAACAAAAAATTCAATGAAGCACTCATCTATTTTTCACAGATTCAGCAAAAACTTAAAAACGACGTTTTAGGTCAAAATGCACGGTTTAAAGTTGCACAGACCAGCTTCTACAAGGGAGATTTTGATTGGGCCTTAACTCAACTAAAAGTTTTAAGAAGCTCTACCTCACAGCTTATCGCAAATGATGCCATGCAGCTGAGCCTGTTGATATCCGATAATTCATTAGAAGATTCTACTCAAACAGCATTGAAAAAATATGCACGGGCAGATTTTTTAGCATACCAAAATAAAAACGATGAGGCGATCAATGCCTTGGGTGACATTCTAGAAAATCATAAGGGAGAAAAAATTGAGGACGAGGCTTTATTAAAGCAAGCCCAATTATACGAGAAACTTAAAAAATACGATGATGCGCAATTAAATTACCAAAAAATCATCACGTTCTATGGTAATGGTATTCTTGCAGATGATGCTTATTATGCCTTGGGAGAACTTTACAGAACAGTGTTCAATGACCCCATAAAAGCAAAAGAGCAATATGAAAAAATCATTTACAACTATCAAGATAGTTACTACTTCCCAGAAGCCCGCAAGAACTTCAGAATTTTAAGGGGAGATTCCATTAATTAAATTCAAGGGATATCTAATTCATAGTCAGGTCTAGTTGAACTAACTTTGCAATTCAATCTGAACAATAATACATGTACATATATAACGTTACCACCAATATAGAGGAAACAGCACATGACTCTTGGCTGCAGTGGATGAAAGAGACCCATATACCACAAGTACTATCTACCGGTAAATTTTTGAGCGCAAAATTCACCAAAGTTCTAGTAGAAGAAGACATGGGAGGCTATACGTATTCCGTGCAATATACGGTGCCCGATAAGGCAACATTAGATCGTTACTATGAAGAAGATGCCCCGGCACTCATGGAAAGTATCCAGAAAAAATTTGCCGGTCAGTTGGTTTCTTTCAAAACAGAATTAGAAGTTGTAGATGAATATTTTGTACAACGCGCTACTGCAACACATTTTTTGTTTACATATGGCACTTTACAAGAAAGAGAAGTTCAATTAGGAGTTTTTGCAAGACCTTTGAACGGATTTGAAGATGAATTACCGTCATATATAATATCCGACCAAAAAATAGCAGACCTCTACCCTACTTTGCAACATACAGGAAAAGCGGAAGATTCCATTAAAGGCCAAGTGTACACCCTGTCTCATCAAGAATTGCAAAAAGCCGATGTATACGAGGGCGAAGCGTATGAAAGAATTGAAATTCAATTGGCATCCGGTAAAAAAGCGTGGGCTTATATTGCAAAATTTTAAGCTTTTAAAATAGATTTATGGGAACAAAGAAAAAGAAATACAATGGAGATAAATATGCTCAAAAAAAGCATCAAGAAAAAGGTCCCGTAAAAGCAAAAAAACACCTTGGCCAGCATTTTCTAAAAGATGAGAATATTGCCAAACAAATAGCAGATACGTTATTACAGAAAGACTATAAAAATGTAATTGAAATTGGTCCAGGTACGGGGGTATTAACAAAGTACCTACTATTACGCAACAGTAATTTAGTGGCCATGGACTTAGATACGGAGTCTATCAACTACTTGAACGAAACTTTTCCACTAGAGCATCCAAAGGCATTTCAAGGCGAAGGTTCTTTTAAGGTTGTTGAAGCGGATTTTTTAAATTTCGATATCTCCACTTTATTTGGCAATGAGCAGTTTGGCATTACGGGTAACTTCCCCTATAACATCTCAACCCAAATAGTTTTTAAAATGTTAGAGCTACGAGATCAAATTCCAGAATTTTCGGGTATGTTTCAAAAAGAGGTAGCACAACGTATATGTTCTTCAGAAGGTAGCAAGGCCTATGGTATTCTTTCTGTATTGTCACAAGCATTTTATGATGCCGAATATTTATTTACCGTTGAAGCCGATGTCTTTGACCCCCCACCAAAAGTGCAATCGGGCGTTTTAAGATTGACCCGAAAAGAGAATTTTAAACTCCCTTGTGACGAACAACTACTTTATAGGGTAGTAAAGACAGCTTTTAACCAAAGAAGAAAGACATTACGTAACAGTTTAAAAACATTCACTTTATCAGATAATCTAAGAGAAGACACTATATTTGACCTTAGACCGGAACAATTATCGGTCGAAGATTTTATTGCATTGACGAAGAAAATAGCAGATGACACCCTTTAAACTTACAGACGAATTAGTTTCAGAAATAGAACAGCTCATTGAACAAAATAATGACGCTGAACTAAATGCTATGTTAGGGACCGTGCATTATGCAGATGTTGCGGAGATCATTAATGAACTGGATAAGGAGCAGGCAACTTATTTGATCAAATTATTGGACAGCGATAAAACATCGGATGTTCTAACAGAACTAGATGAAGATGTCCGTGAAGCTATTCTTAGTAACTTATCTACCAAGGAAATTGCGGGCGAGCTAGAAGAACTTGACACAGATGATGCTGCCGATATTATTGGTGAACTACCAAAAGAACAAATACAGGATGTTATCTCTAAAATTGAAGATAGGGAACATGCCAAAGATATTGTTGATCTTTTAAGATATGCCGAAGATTCCGCAGGGGGACTCATGGCAAAAGAGCTTGTAAAGGTGAACGAAAACTGGAACGTGCTTACATGCGTAAAAGAAATGCGCACACAAGCAGAGAACGTTACCCGCGTACATTCTATCTACGTAGTAGATGATGAAGATAAACTAAAAGGTCGTTTATCCTTAAAAGACTTATTGACCACTTCTACCAAAACCCACATAAAGGATGTTTTTATAAAAAATGTAGATTCGGTCAACGTTAATGAAGATCCAGAGGAAGTAGCTAGGATTATGAGCAAATATGACCTTGAAGCTATACCTGTGGTTGACGAAATTGGCAGGTTGGTGGGGCGTATTACAATTGATGATATTGTAGATGTCATTAAAGAAGAAGCGGAACGAGATTACCAAATGGCCGCGGGTATTTCACAAGATGTTGAGGCAGACGATAGTATTTGGGATTTAACTAGAGCTCGTTTACCATGGCTGATCTTAGGGCTTTTTGGTGGTGCAGCCGCCGCAGTAATTATGGGCGGTTTTGAAGAAATGTTTCGTGAGTATACCGTACTTTTTCTATTTACACCATTAATAGCGGCAATGGCAGGTAATGTTGGAGTACAATCTAGTGCTATTATAGTACAAGGTCTGGCCAATGACGACATTAAAGGAAGCATCAGTAATAGATTGATAAAAGAAATGTTATTGGCATTATTGAACGGGTTTATCCTGTCTTGCTTACTGCTTATTTTTACTTGGATTTGGAAAGGGGATTTTCCCACCTCATTGGCAATTTCCATATCACTGATCGCCGTTATTGTAGTAGCCGGTTTCATAGGCACATTTGTGCCATTGTTTTTAGACAAAAGAGGTATTGACCCCGCCATTGCAACAGGACCTTTTATTACGACCAGTAATGACATTTTTGGTATATTAATTTACTTCTCTATCGCAAAATTGATTTTGGGCATATAATTAACCCACTATCTTTTTTAGAATACTAAGGCTTTACGTATCTTACTGTATTCAATTTTACCTTAATTAAATCATTCTTTGCCATACCCTTCAAAAAGGATAAGGCAAGCAACCCTATGAAAAGCATTAATCTTAAAGAAAAACATAAACTTGTAGATGGGTATTGGCATCCGCACAAAATTGGCGTCGTGGATAATATGCAGGTATTATTGGCTAAGCTTAAAGGTGAATTTGTATGGCATTCACATGACAATGAAGATGAACTATTTCAAGTGACAAAAGGTACGCTATATATGCAATTTAGAGACCGTACGGAAGTGGTAAGACAAGGCGAATTAATTATTATACCCAAAGGTGTAGAACATTGCCCATTAACCAAAGACAATGAGGAAGTGCATATTATGTTATTTGAAAAACAAGGCATTGCACATACCGGTAATGTAATAGACGAAAAAACAAAGACAGAATACCCCAAAATATAATTGAACATAAATGAAAGTATTACACATAGATATAAACCACCCATTAATAATTGAACAGTTTGCTGAACTAGGTTTTACCAATGATGAAGATTATACTTCTTCAAAAGAACAGATAGAAGCTAAAATAGCTGATTATGATGGTCTGATTATTAGAAGTAGGTTTACAATAGACAAACAATTTCTTGATAAAGCAAAAAATCTAAAGTTCATTGGCAGATTAGGAGCCGGACTTGAGAACATTGATACCAAATATGCAAAATCATTGGGTATTTTTTTAGCAGCTGCACCTGAAGGCAATCGCAATGCCGTAGGTGAACATGCCTTGGGTATGCTTTTATCGTTATTCAACAAATTAAATACTGCCGACAAGGAAGTTAGAAATGGCAAATGGGACCGAGAAGGCAATCGCGGAATTGAACTAGAAGGAAAAGTAGTTGGTGTTATCGGTTATGGCAACATGGGCAAGGCCTTTGCTAAAAAACTAAAAGGTTTTGATGTGGAAGAAGTGATCTGCTACGATATTAAAGGCGGCGTTGAAGATGAAAACGCACGCCAAGTTGGTATTATGGAATTTCAAAGCAGGGTGGATGTCATAAGCCTCCATGTACCCCAAACAGAGTTAACCATAGGCATGATAGATGCAGAATATCTAGATAAGTGCAAAAAACCTATTTGGATTATTAATACTGCCCGGGGAAAATGTATAAAAACCAAAGATTTAGTTGATGCCTTAAAATCCGGTAAAGTTTTAGGGGCAGGTTTAGATGTATTGGAATATGAAAAAGCTTCGTTTGAAAACATGTTCACAGATGATAATCTTCCTGAGGCATTTCAGTATTTAATTGCATCTGACCAAGTAATGCTATCGCCACATGTAGCCGGTTGGACGGTAGAAAGCAAAATAAAATTGGCCCAAACCGTAGTTGATAAAATAAAGGCAAAATTCGAAAGCTATAATGAAGTACAAAGCTAACACACCAGACGAATATATTGCTCAATTACCACAAGAACGTAAAGAGGTAATTGAAAAGTTAAGGGCAATTTTACTTAAAAATTTGCCTAAGGGCTTTACAGAGCAATTGAGTTATGGTATGCTGGGCTATGTTGTGCCACATTCGCTTTATCCGGCAGGTTATCATGTTCAACCAGAACTACCTCTACCTTTCATTAATTTGGCATCGCAAAAAAATTATATTGCACTGTACCACTCCGGTATTTATGCAGACAACACATTAATGAGTTGGTTTAAGGACGAATACCCCAAATATTGCAAGCGTAAATTGGATATGGGCAAAAGCTGTATACGATTTAAAAGTATGGATGACATCCCGTATTCTTTAATAGAAGAACTATGCACTAAAATGACCGTAAAGAATTGGATCGATCTGTATGAAAATACTATTAAAAGATAAATAGATATGAAAAAAAGAGTTACGGGACTAGGCGGCTTTTTCTTTAAGACCAAAGATCCCGATCATTCAAAAAATTGGTACAACAAACACTTAGGTTTAAATACCGATCAATATGGCTGTACTTTTTGGTGGAAAGACAAAGAAGGAAACGACTGTTCTACACAATGGAGCCCTATGAATAACGACACTACCTATTTTAACCCTAGCAAATCTAGTTTTATGATGAATTTTAGGGTTGAGAATCTTGTAGAACTTTTGAAAGTTTTAAAAGAAGAGGGAGTCACGGTAATTGGTGAGATCGAAGAATTTGAATATGGAAAATTTGGTTGGATTTTAGACCCAGATGGAAACAAGATAGAACTTTGGGAACCAGTTGATAAAGCATTTTTATGATGTTAAAATAATTGCTACATTTAACACTTATTAACCACCAAACAACAATTAAAATGTCAGACGAGAATAAAAATTTCGGAGATAAGGCTGAAGATGCTTTTGATAGCGCAAAAGAATCGGCCAAAGAATTTTCTGAAGATGCAAAAGAATCAGCTAAAGAATTTAGTGAGAATGCCAAGAAAACTGCCGATGAATTTACTGCTGGAGCAAGGGAAGCTTTTAGTGGAGCAGGAGGAGAAAACAAAAAGGTCCTTGCAGGTATTTTAGCCATATTACTAGGTTCACTAGGTGTTCACAAGTTTATCTTAGGCTATCAAAAAGAAGGATTTATACTTTTAGGTGTATCTATCGCTGCTTGGGTATTGTCATGCCTTGCCATTGGATTATTATTCATTTGGATACCGAGCGTTATTGGATTAATTGAAGGTATCATCTACCTAACAAAATCAGACGAAGAATTTTATAACACGTACCAAGTAGGTAAAAAACCTTGGTTCTAAATAACTTGAGCCAGATATCATATATCTGGCTTTTTTTAATTTTTTAATATCGTAATATTGCTATATACAAATATCTTATGGGGTTAACGAAATCACAAATATTCAATGCAGAGCAAAATGACCTAGCTATTATTTTTAAAGTGCTTTCTAATCCCGCTCGCATTGCCATACTACAATACATAAGTCGGCAAGATGCTTGTATTTGCAATGATATTGTTGATGAAATAGGTTTGGCACAACCAACAATATCGCAGCATCTAAAAGAATTGAAGAGTATTGATTTAATTAGAGGTGAAATTGAAGGCAAAAAAGTTTGTTACTGTATAAATCTCCAAAAATGGACAGCAATACAGGACTTGTTGAATTCATTTTTTAATACTACTAAAAGTAATTGTTGCTAATGAATCTTAAAATTATTGAATTCCATTAAAGCTAATAAAGTATGAATAATATAACCATAAGAGCAATGTTGGCTACTGATTGGAATGCTGTATCAGAAATATATGTAGAAGGTATTTCAACCGGCATAGCCACTTTTGAAACATGTGCACCAAGCTATGAAGCATGGGATGCAGCCCACATGAAAAACTGTCGTTTTGTTGCTGAAAGCAATGGTGAAATATTAGGTTGGGTTGCCCTCTCTCCCGTTTCTAATAGATGTGTTTATGGTGGTGTAGCAGAAATTAGCGTTTACATTGCTGGTAACAATAGAGGTAAAGGTCTTGGAAAATTGTTACTGGAACACGTCATAATCGCAAGTGAAAAAGAAGGCATCTGGACATTACAATCTGGCGTATTCCCTACAAATTATGGAAGCATAAAAGTTCATGAAGCTACAGGTTTTAGAATGATAGGTAAACGCGAGCGTATAGGAAAATTACATGGCAAATGGGTAGATAACGTGCTTTTTGAAAGGCGTAGTAAAATTGTTGGTATAGACTAAATTATGCTTCGTTATCAGTATTTTGACCTTCAAGCAACCTTCGCTCCAATTCAGCTTGAAATTCTTCCATAACAGGTTTAACCGTGCTTTCTGGAAGATCTGCTATTTTAATATACATTAATCCGTCTACAGAATTATTAAAAAGTGGGTCAACATTAAAAGCCACCACTTTTGCATTTTGCTTAATGTATTTTTTAATTAAAACCGGTAAGCGTAAATTACCAGGTTCTACTTCATCGATCAAGCGATCAAACTTATTTAAATCGGCCTGGGTTTCATCAAAAACAAATTCTTTATCGGCATCCTTTAGTTTTACCTTAAATTCCTTTTTAGGTCTAATGTATTGCGCCACATAGGGATCCCAGTAATTGGACTTCATGAACTCGATCATCAAAGACTTAGAAAAATTAGAGAACTGGTTACTTATACTAACCCCTCCTATTAAATACTTATGCTCTGGAAAACGCAAAGTAGTATGCACAATACCTTTCCATAACAAGAATAATGGCATTGGTTTTTGCTGATACTCTTTTGTGATATAAGCACGACCCATTTCTATGGAATGCTTCATCATATCATAGAGTTCTGGCTCTACCCTAAATAAATCCTGTACATAAAAACCATCTATACCATGAGCAGGAAATATCTCTGAACCCATACCCATTCTATAAGCTCCAACAATACATTTAGCATCATCGTCCCAAAGAAAAAGGTGGTGATAGTAGGTATCAAAATTATCAAGATCTATAGCTTTATTGGTACCTTCTCCAATAGCCCTAAACGTTACCTCTCGCTGTCTACCAATTTCTTTTAAAATAAACGGCATATCCTTTTCTTTGGCTAAAAAAACCTCATAGTTCTTACTCTGCAGCAACCTACAATCCTTCTCCCTTAGCTTCTCAATTTCACCCTCCATAACCTCTTTACGAACCGCATCCGCAATTTTCTTTGGTTGCTTGGGCAGTTTAAGTGAAGTAGGTATTTGATCAATTAAACGCTCTTTCTCATAGGCGTTAGAGAGCATGTATGTTTTACGGCGCAAAAGATCAGTATATTCTTCAATACTTTGCTGTTCTTGCTGGGTGGTAAGTGAAATAGGTTGACCAATTCTAACTTTGATCGGTCTATTGCTTTGGGAAAAAACCTGTGAAGGTATCATGGCAGTTCTTAAAGAATCGCCCAACTTAGAGATCCTATAGAACAAAGAGCTGTTTTTGGCATGAAAATATATGGGTACTACGGGTACATTTGCCTTTCTGATCAGTTTAATGACCGCTTCTTCCCAAGGCTTATCAACAATTAACTTACCGTCTCTATACGTAGATACTTCGCCCGCAGGAAATACACCCAGTACATGACCATTCTTTAAATGTTCTAAGGTTTTCTTGAATCCGGCTAAATTGCTTCTAGCATCTTTATGGTCATTAAAAGGATTTACCGGTAATATATAAGGTTTTAAAGGCACCATTCTCTCTAAAAGAAAATTCGCCATTATTTTATAATCTGGACGTTGACGCAACATTAGCTTGAATAACAGAATACCGTCTATTGCCCCCAAAGGATGATTACTGATAGTAACGTATGGTCCTTCTTTAGGCAGACGTTTAAAATCTTCCTCAGGAATTTCATAGTCAATATCAAAATGCTCTAAAATGGCATTGGCATAGCTTTCCCCCTCTAAATGGGCAATAGAATCATAAAATCTATTGATAGCCGATATACGTGTAACCTTCATTAACACCCAACCAACAAAGGTTCCCAATACCCCATATTTGGAGAGGTTAATGGCTTTGGCTATTTCTTTTGCGGTGACTAAACCCATATATTCATCCTCATTTTAAAATGTAAATATAGGCAAATAGCCAAAGTAGCTACCAATAATAAATTAGTGAAATAGTGACTGTATTACTTCACTACCAATTGAACGGTTTCCGTACCGCGCTGCTCCAATAACAACTCATGTCCGTTTTGCAAGGTCTCTAAAGCCTTATTGTCAAAATGCCTTATGGTATATAAAGAAACATTCTCGTGGTGTACCACTTTAAACTTACTTTTTAGCTGTTGTAATAACGCAGCCAACCCTCCAAATTTATTATCGATACAAACAGAAAAGCTAATAGCGGAATTCTGAATTAAATCTACCTTAATTTTATGCTGATGGAATAATTTAAAAAGCTCACTAATACTGTCTTCTACGATAAATGAAAAATCCAATGAGGATAATTTCATTAGTACCTGATTCTTCTTCACTATAAAGCAAGGTACTTTTGGTTCTATACCAACACCCTTGCCTACCGTAGTACCTTTATCTTTTGGGTTGACAAAAGATTTTACATGCAAAGGAATTTCCTTGCGCTGTAGAGGCTGCAATGTTTTAGGGTGAATAACGGATGCCCCATAAAAAGCAAGTTCAATAGCCTCTCTATACGAGATATTGTTAAGTAATTGTGTTTCTTCAAAATATCTAGGATCCGCATTTAAAACGCCTGGAACGTCTTTCCAAATGGTTACGGAATCCGCATTTAGGCAATAGGCCAAAATAGCTGCCGTATAATCAGAACCTTCACGTCCCAAGGTTGTTGTAAAGTTATTATCATCACTGCCTAAAAATCCTTGCGTTATGTTAAGAACCTTTTTATCAATATTGGTAACGTTCTTTTGCGTACGTTCCCAATCTACAGTGGTATCTCTATAACTACTGTCTGTCTTAATATAGTTTCTTACATCTAACCATTGGTTTGCAATGCCAATCTCTTTTAAATACGCACTAATTATTGTTGTAGATAACAGCTCACCATAACCTACAATTTGATCATAAACAAAATTATAATTGGGAGATTTGTTCCAAACCAGAAAGCCGTTTATTTCATCGATCAATACTTTTATTTCTTTATAAATGGTATGTGAAGCATTTGGAAATAATTCTGATACTATAGCATGATGATAATCGACCAACTCAGAAACCTTAGCTGGTATTTCTTGTTTATCATTAAAATAGGCATTAATAATATCTTCCATGGCATTGGTGGTTTTCCCCATTGCCGAAACTACCAGTAACGTATTATCATACCCTACTTCCCTTAGAACCTTAACTACATTTTTAACCGCATTTGCATCTTTTACAGATGCTCCTCCAAATTTAAAAACCCTCATATTCAATCTATATCTAATCTATTTATTTTCTTTTTCCTTAGTTCTTATGCAATGGCATTTAAATATGCTTTAATACCTTTTTGATCTAATTGAACTACATCCCAATCTCTCATTACATTGGCACCTTTACTTTCATAAAAACCTATGGCAGGCTCGTTCCAATCCAGCACTTCCCAACAAATTCTTCTTACCCCTAATTCATCACCATACTTCACCACTTCATCTAAAAGCGCCGTACCCAATCCTGTACCGCGCATTTCTTTGGTGACGATCAGGTCTTCTAAATGAATAACCGGTCCTTTCCACGTAGAATATCTTGGGTATACCAATGCCATACCTACAATTTTTTGATTCTTTTCTGCAACAAAACAGTGAAACAATTTCTGTTTACCAAATCCATGTTCCTTTAAATCTTGTACACTAACCTCAACGGCGTGTTCTTCCTTCTCAAAAGTGGCCAATTCTTGAATTAATTGATGCACTTGTTCCATGTCCCCTGCTTGGGCAACTCTAATTGTATACTTCATAATTGTTACAAATAAAACACAAAGTTATAAATTTAAAAAATGTAATTAAAATGAAAATGAAACGTTTAACAAAATACACGATATTTGTATATAACCATAAACTAAAGAATGTCTCCAAAAACAAATCAGACCCTAGGGGAGTTTATTATTGAAAATCAAGATTCATTTCAGTACTCTTCGGGCGAATTATCAAAACTTATTAATGCCATTAGATTAGCGGCCAAAGTTGTAAACCATGAGGTAAGCAAAGCAGGACTAATTGATATTCTAGGTGGCGTAGGCGAAACCAACATTCAAGGTGAAGACCAACAAAAACTGGATCTTTTCGCGAACGATAAATTTATTCAAACATTAAAAAACCGGGAAATTGTATGTGGTATCGCCTCGGAAGAGGAAGATAGTTTTATCAGCATCAACAGTAACGATGATAACCACCAGAACAAATATGTAGTACTGATCGACCCTTTAGACGGCTCGTCCAACATCGATGTAAACGTTTCTGTGGGTACCATTTTTTCTATTTATAGACGGGTTACCCCTATTGGAACACCTGTTACTATGGAAGATTTTTTACAGCCTGGTCACAAACAAGTTGCCGCCGGTTACGTAGTTTACGGCACCTCTACTATGTTGGTGTATACCACAGGTGATGGTGTAAACGGTTTTAC
The DNA here is from genome assembly GCF_002362375.1 of Maribacter sp. UBA3344. Taxonomy (NCBI): domain Bacteria; kingdom Pseudomonadati; phylum Bacteroidota; class Flavobacteriia; order Flavobacteriales; family Flavobacteriaceae; genus Maribacter; species Maribacter sp. UBA3344. Next base: position 119,683 of record NZ_DERI01000010.1, read on the forward strand.
CTTAAACCCTGCATTGGGTACTTTTTACCTATCGCACCCAAATATGCAATTCCCGGAAGATGGTAGAATTTACTCCGTAAACGAAGGTAATTATGTGCATTTTCACCAAGGTGTAAAAGATTATATCAAGTACTGCCAAATGGAAGAGGATGATAGACCATATACCTCAAGATATATTGGATCCTTGGTTTCAGATTTTCATAGAAACATGATCAAAGGTGGTATTTACATGTACCCTAAAAGTAGTGTTACAGAAAGCGGTAAATTAAGGTTACTATATGAATGTAATCCTATGGCATTTTTAGCTGAACAAGCGAACGGACTTGCAATTGGCGGCAAAAATCGAATTATGGACATACAACCAACAGAACTGCACCAAAGAGTTCCTTTCTTCTGCGGAAGTAAGAACATGGTCATAAAACTTCAAGAATTTTTAGATAAATATCATTAATAAAAAAGGGAGCTAAAAGCTCCCTTTTTCTTTTCCCCTTTTCAAGGCTAAAAATTATTTCTTTAATAGATACAGATAATCTTCAAAATCAATTTTTCCTCCAAAAATAGCTACAGAACGCTCAATAACCTTATCTGCTTTATCACCGGTAAAACCAAGACCAATAGCATACTTTTTAATTAAAATTCTTTCTTCGTCATCAATTTCATGATCAGAATAAACAATTCTAAATAGGTCATATAAACGCTCCAATCTTTTTTCGGAATCTGGCGTTGAATCTATTGGATATTTATTTTCTTTCTTAAAAACCTCCTCATACTCAGATTTGGTGATATCTAGTTTCGTAGCAAAACGATCTAGCATTTTTCTTTCCTCTGTACTAATTTCACCGTCTACTGACGCTAAAGTTGCCAAAGCTGCAAAGTGGGCCAAATTTCTTCTGTGCTCACCGCTAGTATATAAATCTGCAAAAGACATATCTTATTTTTTAATTATTGAGCAAATATAATTTTTTTAGAGGTCATAGTTTACTTTGACATCAACTTTGTTAAAATACAAAATTTGTAACTTGACAAAGCTATGAAAACTCCCTTATTACAATTTACCAACAATGGTATTTATTGCGAAAAAGCCAATGTATACCTAGATCCGTGGAAACCGGTAGACCACGCCATAATCTCTCATGGGCATGCAGACCATAGTAGATATGGTCATAAGAAATATATAACCCACTACCGCAACGTACCAATAATTCAACATCGTTTAGGTGAAATAAATGTTACCGGAAAAGAATGGGGAGAAGTCTTCACGGTCAACAATGTAAAGTTTAGTCTTCACCCAGCAGGGCATATTATTGGCTCGTCACAGATTAGGGTAGAACATAAAGATGAGGTTTGGGTTTTTACAGGAGATTATAAAACTGAAAATGATGGTATTTCCACACCGTACGAACCTATAAAATGTGACACCTTTATTACAGAGTGTACTTTTGGACTACCTGCATTTAAATGGACACCCCAAGAAGAAGTTCTAGAAAACATCAATAAATGGTGGGCAGAAAATAGAGCTGAAGGTAAAACATCCATACTCTTTGGATATAGTCTAGGCAAAGCACAACGATTATTAAAATACCTAGATACCAACATAGGAGAAATATACACCCATGGCGCCATTGAAAATATGACCCAGGTACTTAGACCGATGGTAGATTTTCCTAAAACCACTTTAATTACCAGAGATACCAAAAAAGAGCAGCTATTGGGCAACATCGTTTTAGCACCACCAAGTGCCCATGGTAGTACTTGGATCAGAAAAATGGTACCCTATGTTACTGCTTCCGCAAGCGGATGGATGACCTTTAGGGGAGCAAGACGAAGAAGGGCTATTGACAAAGGTTTTGTTTTAAGCGATCATTGCGATTGGCCCGGTCTTTTAGAAAGTATTGAAGCTACAGGCGCCGAAAAAATCATATGTACACATGGCTATACCGATATATTCTCGAAATATTTACGGGAACAAGGATATGATGCCCGTACAGAAGCTACGCAATATGGTGAAGAAGAAACAGAAGCTGCATTAGCTTCAAAATCTACCGCATCTGTATGAGAAATTTTGCACAGCTTATAAAAACCTTGGATAGTACCAACAAAACTACGGTTAAGGTACAGGCATTGACCGACTATTTTCTTAAAGCCGATGATGCCGATAAGGTTTGGACCATCGCAATTTTATCGCATCGTAGACCACCAAGACCGGTAAACACAACGCTATTAAGAACTTGGGCTTCAGAATTGGCAAACATTCCACTGTGGTTATTTGAAGAAAGCTATCATATTGTTGGTGACATCGCAGAAACTATCGCCTTGGTTATTCCTGCAGCCGACCAATCATCGGACAAAAGTTTAACCGATTTTCTTCAAGAAATGATTGCCCTTAAAAAGAAGACAGACGAAGAAAAAAGAGCGTATCTCTACGAAAATTGGAGTGTTTTAAACTATTACGAACGGTTTGTGTTCACTAAACTGATTACTGGTGGATTCAGAATTGGGGTAAGTCAAAAACTAATGACACGTGCCCTTGCAAAAGCCACCCAAATTGATGAAGATATTCTAGCCTATAAATTAATGGGCAACTGGGACCCGAATAAAATCACTTTTCAGCAATTGGTTTTAGAGGAAAATGAGAGCGATTACCTTTCAAAACCTTATCCTTTTTATTTGGCTTATGCCATTGAAGGTGAAGTGTCAGACCTAGGCGATATACAAGAATGGTCTGCAGAACATAAGTGGGATGGAATTCGTTCTCAAGTGATCTTAAGAAACAATGAATTATTTGTTTGGAGCCGTGGCGAAGAATTGGTAACGGATAAGTATCCCGAATTTGAAAAATTCATAGGCGTTATCCCAAACGGTACGGTCATAGATGGTGAAATTCTCCCTTTTCCAAAAGGTGGTATTGGCACCTTTAACGATTTACAAACCCGCATTGGTAGAAAAAACGTAACCGCCGCACTTTTAAAAAAAGTTCCGGTAATCTTAAAAGCATATGATATTCTTGAATGGGAAGGAGAAGATATTCGCCAATTACCTTTTGTAGAACGTAGAGAAATTTTAGAACATCTTTTTAAAAATGTCACTGAGCAAAGCCAAAGTGAGGACATTGAACGTAGCCGAAGTGAGGTCACTGAGCGTAGCCGAAGTGATGTTCCCCTTCACCTCTCTAAAACCATGTATTTTAATTCATGGGAAGAGATGGCTGAAGAAAGAGACCGCTCTCGCGAAATGCACAGTGAAGGCTTAATGATAAAAAGAAAAGATTCTCCCTATTTAGTCGGTCGTAAGAAAGGCGATTGGTGGAAATGGAAAGTTGACCCACTGACCATAGATGCTGTTCTTACCTATGCCATGCGCGGTCATGGTAGGCGAAGTAATCTTTTTACAGATTATACTTTTGCCCTTTGGAAGGATAATGAAGAAGGAGAAAAAGAACTGGTAACCTTTGCAAAAGCATATTCCGGATTAACCGATGCGGAATTTAGAAAACTTGATGCTTGGATAAAGAAAAACACCTTAGAAAGATTTGGACCCGTTCGTAGTGTTACTCCGCATCATGTGTTTGAAATCGCCTTTGAGGGTATAGCACTATCTAAAAGACATAAAAGTGGTGTTGCTACCCGTTTTCCTAGAATGCTACGCTGGAGAAAAGATAAAAACATTCATGAAGCAAATACCTTGGATGATTTGAAGGGATTAATTCCGAGCGAAGCGAAGGAATCTGTTAAATAAAAAACAAATAGTTAATTTACATCTGTTGATTTCACAAGCCTAAATAAAATGAAAGGATATGTCTATATAACAACCAATAAAAATAAAACAGTTCTTTATGTTGGAGCTACAGATGATATTAAAAGAAGAATGAATGAACATAAAAACAGAATATATCCAAATGCTTTCACCAAGAAATACAATTGCGATATACTAGTTTATTTTGAGGAATTTGAAAACGTGGAAGATTCATTTAAAAGAGAATTGAAATTAAAAGCTGGCAATCGGAAAAAAAAGGAAGAGTTAATAAACTTAATGAATCCTGAATGGGGTGATCTTTCCATTAATTGGTTAGATGATAACTTTAAGTTTCGGAACAAAAAATAAAATTCAAGAATAAATTAAACAGATTGCTTCGCTTTACTCGCAATGGTAAAAAGACAAGAACTCTACGATATAGCCGAAAACTGGTTTCAAGAGCAAAACTGGAAACCATTCAAGTTCCAAAAAGATACTTGGAAAGCTTTTCTACAAGGTAAAGACGGACTCCTAAATGCTCCAACCGGTAGTGGCAAAACCTATGCCTTATGGTTTCCTATTGTTTTAAATTACATAAAGAGCAATCCTAACTACAAGACCAAACATAAAAAAGGGCTAAAAGCTATTTGGATAACGCCATTACGTGCATTATCGCAAGAAATTAAGCAATCGGCAGAACGTATTACGCAAGACCTGGGCACACAGATGACCGTGGGTATCCGCTCTGGAGATACTACCGCCAAAGAGCGGGCGCAACAAAAAAAGCAAATGCCCGATCTGCTGATTACCACTCCAGAAAGTCTTCAGTTACTTCTTGCTACAAAAGGTTATGATAAAATTTTTAAAGACTGCTCGGCAATTGTAGTAGATGAATGGCATGAAATTTTGGGCACAAAACGTGGCGTACAAATGGAGCTTGCTTTATCACGTTTAAAAAATATATCCTCGCAATTAAGAATTTGGGGCATCTCTGCAACCATTGGAAATCTAGAACAGGCACGAGATGTTTTGTTGGGCATTGATTCTAAAACGATAGAAAACTCGGTGCTCATAAAAGCCAAACTCAACAAAAAGATCACGGTTAAAAGTATCATTCCCAAAAAAATGGAAACCTTTCCATGGCGTGGTCATTTAGGTTTACATCTTTTAGAAGATGTTGTCCCTATAATCAATAATAGCAAGACCACTTTACTCTTCACCAATACCCGTAGCCAATGTGAAATCTGGTTTCAAAAAATCTTGGAAAAGCACCCAGAATATGCGGGAGAAATGGCAATGCACCACGGTAGTATAAATAAAGAAACTCGCGTTTGGGTTGAAAATGCAATTCGTAATGAACAGTTGAAAGCGGTGGTTTGTACCTCAAGTTTGGATCTTGGAGTAGATTTCGCCCCTGTAGAAACGGTGGTACAGATTGGAGGACCCAAAGGTGTTGCTCGTTTTTTACAACGTGCCGGTCGCAGTGGTCATAGTCCCGGTAAGGAAAGTGTCATTTATTTTTTACCAACCCACGCCATTGAACTTATTGAAGCATCGGCTTTGCAAAAAGCGGTAAAGCTGAATACGGTAGAAGACCGTATACCTTACCTTAACAGTTATGATGTGCTTTTACAATACTTGACCACCTTGGCAATATCTGACGGATTCTACCCTAAAGAAATTTTTCAAGAAGTAAAGCAAACTTTTTGCTACCAAACGTTGACCAAAGACCAGTGGCAATGGTTATTGAATTTTTTGGTGATGGGCAGTCAAAGCCTACAAAGCTATGATGAATACAAAAAAGTAGAAATTGAGGAGGATGGCAAATTTAAGGTCAATAACCGTGGTGTTGCCATGCGGCATCGTTTTCAAATAGGCACTATTGTTGGCGATGTAAACTTATCTGTTAAGTACCAAAAAGGAGGATATATAGGATCTATAGAAGAGTTTTTTGTTTCTAAATTGAACAAAGGCGACGTGTTTACATTTGCCGGTAGAAATCTAGAATTCATCCGAATAAAAGAAATGACGGTTCAGGTACGCAATAGCAACAAGAAAACCAACAAAATCTCTAGTTGGATGGGAAGTAGATTAACCCTTTCCGCACAAATGTCAGAGTTATTGCGAAATGAATTATACAGTTCAGGCGAACCATTAAAAAATCAATCCGCAGAAATAAGGGCTTTAGCACCACTTTTTGAAAGGCAAAGACGAGATAGCATTGTACCCAAACCCTCGGAATTTTTAATTGAAACCTTTAAGACCAGAGACGGGTATCACCACCTCTTCTACCCTTTTGAAGGCAGATTTGTTCATGAAGCCATGGGCAGTTTATTGGGCTATCGCATAAGTCTATTATCGCCTATTACATTTTCGCTGGCATTCAATGATTATGGTTTTGAACTATTATCCGACCAACCCATAGACATTAAGCAAGTATTGGACAATGACCTGTTCACTACAGATTTTATGCTAGATGATTTGCAAAAAAGTCTGAATGCCACAGAAATGGCTCGACGAAGATTTAGGGATGTTGCCATTATAAGTGGTATGGTCTTTACTGGATACCCAAAAAAAGGTATTAAAATGAAGCACTTGCAAAGCAGTTCTCAGCTATTGTTCGACGTGTTTAGGGATTACGAACCAGAAAATTTACTCTACCAACAAGCCTTTACAGAAACCTTTGAGCACCAGTTGGAAGAAGGGAGATTACGATTATCGTTAGAGCGCATTGCCACGCAAGAAATTGTTTGGAAAGAATGCGCAAAACCTACCCCGTTTTCTTTCCCGCTGATTACCGATCGTATGAGCAGGGAAAAATTGTCTAGTGAAAAGCTAGCAGACCGTATTAAGAAAATGGCAGCCTTATTGATGAAGAAATAAAGAACCTTGCCCCCTAACCCCTAAAGGGGGAATTGCTATTCTTGAAATCAAAATAAATTATTTATCCGGACTTTCTTGTAATTTTGTCTTAATGACCCATTCTATTACCCTACATGATCAAATTTTTGAAATGCATTTTTCTGGCGCATTATTTTGGGAAAAGCATTCCATACTTTTAATTAGTGATGTGCATTTGGGCAAGGTTTCCCATTTTAGAAAATATGGCGCTGCGGTACCACAACAAGCCGTACAGCAAAATTTTGATGCGTTAACAGCGGTCGTTGAACATTTTAAACCAAAATCCATCCTGTTTTTGGGCGATTTGTTTCATTCTGCCTTAAATATAGAATGGTCACTTTTTGAGCAATGGGTGCAAACTACATCTCAAGAAATTATATTGGTAAGTGGCAATCACGATATCATTTCTCCGCTGAAATATGAAGCGCTAAATATTAAGGTAATTCCAGAATTAACGCTTGATTCTTTTCTACTTACACATCATCCAGAGGAGCGCGATGGTTTCTTCAATTTTTCAGGGCATATTCATCCCGCCATTAAATTGAGTGGATTAGGTAGGCAATCGGTGCGTTTACCTTGCTTTTACAAAACGGAACATCAAATGATCGTACCTGCTTTTGGAGAGTTTACGGGCACCTATACCCTAGAACCTTGTGAGGGCTGTGAAGTCTATGCCCTTTTGGGTGATGCCGTATTGCCCGTACCTATAAAAGAGGTGAAAAAAAGGCGGTTTAAACGAAAATAGTCCATTTAATACGCTAAAGGGCATACCTTTATAGAATATCTATGATATTTTTATAGGGATGAAAAAAAAGTTATCCATACTTAATTTGGTATCTGTCGTTTTGGTAATTGCCGTGAATTATATTTCACAAGCCTTTTCACTTAACGACACCACTATAGGTGAAATGAGTAGGCGTTATGACAACTTATTTACCCCAGCCGGATATGCTTTTGCCATATGGGGCATTATATTTCTAGGCTTATTAGGCTATGGTATTTTTCAAGTAAAGAGAGCCTTCTACAGTAACAAGAAAAGCAATTTTATAGAACAGACCGGGTATTGGTTCTTTATAGCCAATATACTGAACTGTTGCTGGGTGTTTGCCTTCATCTACAATTATACAGGATTTTCAGTACTCATCATGCTAGGGATATTATTATCGTTGATAAAAATTATTCTTAATACAAATATGGAACGTTGGGATGCCCCGATTTCCACAATAGTTTTTGTTTGGTGGCCTATATGTTTTTATAGTGGATGGATTTCTGTAGCCACCATAGCCAACATTGCGGCATATTTAAGTAAACTAGATTGGAACGGGGGCATACTTTCTGAACAAGCCTGGACGATCAATATGATTGTAGCGGCTACGATCATTAATCTATTGATGATTTGGAAAAGAAACATGCGAGAGTTTGCCTTGGTTGGTGTTTGGGCATTATTTGCCATTTTTATAAGACACAACGGGTCCAATATGTACATTGCCTATGCAGCTATTACAGGAGTTATCATACTTTTTGTTGCAATTACGATCCATGCCATGAAAAATCATGAGACCAACCCATTTAAAAAACTGAAAGAAAGATTGAGGGAAAAGAATTAAACCATACTCTTAATATCATTTACCCACGAAGGATACGTAAAAATAGTCGACTTAATATCCCTATCTGTCAATTTATTATTTATAGCCATGGTAAAAATGTTTATGGTCTCACCAGCATTAGGACCAATTAAGTGAGCCCCAACAATCTCTCTTGTTCTTTCGTTTAAAATTACCTTGTAGGCATACAACGGTGCATTTATGCGCTTGGCATTGAACCAAACTGTAGACACTTCATAATTAACAATGATATTTTTATATCTAGTACGGGCTTCTTCTTCAGAATAACCTACGGTAGCCAAATTTGGTAAGGTAAAAACTACAGAAGGTACTACAGGTACTTCCAATTCTTTTTTATTTCCATTGATAATATTCTCTGCAACTACATAACCTTGTCTTCCAGAAAGAGGGGTCAAAGGCAAATTTTTGTCAGACACATCTCCGCAGGCATAAACATTGACATTGCTCTTACTTTGCAAAAAGTCATCGGTGACTACTCCGCTATCTGTAAAATCAACATTACCCTTATCCAAATCTAGCTCAGCCAATGCCGGTACACGACCTGCAGTATTAAAAACCATATGGGCTTCAATAGTTTTTATACCACCTTTAACCTCATAGCTTAAAATATGTTTCTTTCGTTTCTTTTTAAGTGAAGTTGGTTTCGCCTCAAAAATGAAAGTAATACCTAAAGATTCAGAATACTTTTTCAGTGCCTTCACCAAGTCCGGATCAAATGCATGTAATGGTCGTTTACCCGTATCTACAACAGTGACCTTTGCTCCTGCGCGTGCGGCCATGTGGGCAAACTCCATCCCAATGTAACCACCACCGACAAAAACAATATGCTCTGGCAATTTTTTAAGGTTCAGAAAATCATCACTATTCTTAAAATGTTTTGAGCCCTTAATTTCTATTTTTCTAGGTACTTGACCTGTAGCAATTACAATTTTTTGGGCACTTATTTTTTTACCCTCCACCAGTAACGTTCGCTCATCAATAAACTTTGGAGATTGGTGAAAGAGATGAATGCCTTTCTCTTTTAAAACCCGCTCTGTAGCAACAGGCACGTTAACGGTGAAATTACGTTTATACTTTTGCAACTTGCCCCAGTTAATCCTAGGTGTTTTGGCAACGCCTTTCCCCTTCAAATTTTTACTAAGTTCATAAGCCTCCATTGCCCCCAATAATATTTTTTTGGGATCACAACCTCTGTTTGCACAGGTACCTCCAAACTCACGGTTATCGGCTACAGCAACTTTCAAACCAGCCTCTACGCATGATTTTGCCACAGTTTGCCCGGCGATACCACTTCCTATTACAAAAACATCAAATGCAATCTCTTCCATAAACCTTACTTTATTAGCTTCACCACAATTTCCAACTTTTTAAGGGTAATGCGTAGCCCATATGTGATAATAATGAGTGGTATCCATTAATTAGGTATACGTATATTTGCAAAAATTTAAACTGTTGAGTCATTCTTCTATCCAACAACGGTATGCCCAGTCTCCCCAAATAGGGAAACTGCAAAACGCTATTGCCGAATCTGAACAATCAGGAACAAAAAATATTGAACTGAAAGGTCTTGTAGGGTCATCGTTATCCTTTGTACTTTCTAGTATTTTCGAATCTGAAGACCGACCGTTTTTGGCGATATTCAATGATAAGGAAGAGGCGGCCTACTACCTTAACGATCTAGAACGGCTAATTGGTGAAGACCATGTGCTATTCTACCCGGGCAGCTATAGAAGACCTTACCAAATTGAAGAGACAGACAATGCCAATGTGCTTTTACGGGCAGAGGTATTGAACAGAATAAATTCCAGAAAAAAACCTGCGGTAATTGTCACCTACCCAGATGCGCTGTTCGAAAAAGTGGTCACCAGAAAAGAATTGGACAAGAATACCCTAAAAATGAAGTTAGGGGATACGCTTTCTTTAGACTTTTTAAATGAAATACTTTTTGAGTATAAGTTTAAACGCGTAGATTTCATAACTGAACCTGGAGAGTTTTCAGTTAGGGGCGGTATTGTAGATGTCTATTCGTTTTCTAACGATGAACCTTATAGAATTGAATTTTTTGGAGATGAAATAGACAGCATACGTACTTTCGATGTTGAATCGCAGCTTTCAAAAGAGAAGATAAAATCAATTACCATAGTGCCAAATATGGCAGATAAGTTTTTGGTTGAAAAACGCCAAAGCTTTTTAACCTATGTTGCCTCTAAAACATTGGTATTTGCTAAAAACACCGATTTATTATATGACAGATTAGATGATTTCTTCGGCAAAGCAAAGGAAGCATTCACAAAACTCTCAAAAGATATAAAACATGCCGAGCCCGAAGAACTTTTTATGGGAGGCAATGAATTTAGGGAGCAACTTTCCGGTTTTACGGTTTTAAGTCAAGATGCTCATAAAGATGCGCCCAATCTTGTTGAATTTCACTCAAAACCTCAACCATCTTTCAACAAAAAGTTCGATTTATTAATCGAAAATTTAAATGGCTATAAAGACAAAGAATACACCAATTTTATATTCTGTGCCAGTGAACAACAGGCAAAACGTTTTCATGACATTTTTGAAGAAGTAAACCAACAAGTTCATTACCAAACCATTGTTTCGCCCCTTTTTCAAGGCTTTATAGATGACGACCAAAAACTGGTTTGCTATACTGACCATCAAATATTTGAACGTTACCATAAATTCCACTTAAAGAACGGTTATGCCAAAAAACAGGCCATAACGTTAAAAGAGCTGAACAAGCTTGAAATTGGTGATTATGTAACCCATATTGACCACGGAATTGGAAAATTCGGCGGATTACAAAAAATAGATGTTGAAGGTAAAAAGCAAGAAGCCATTAAATTAATGTACGGCGAACGAGATATTTTATACGTAAGCATACATTCTTTACATAAAATATCCAAGTTCAACGGTAAGGATGGTGCTCCGCCAAAAATTTACAAACTTGGTTCTGGTGCGTGGAAAAAAATAAAGGATAAGACAAAATCCAGGGTCAAGAAAATTGCCTTCAACCTTATTAAGGTCTATGCAAAAAGAAGATTGGAAAAAGGGTTCCAATATAATCCAGACAGTTATTTACAGAATGAACTAGAAGCTTCGTTCATCTACGAAGACACGCCCGATCAAAGTTCAGCTACCGAAGACGTAAAGCGCGATATGGAAAGTGAACGCCCTATGGACCGTTTAATATGTGGCGATGTAGGTTTCGGTAAAACCGAAGTAGCCATTAGGGCCGCGTTCAAAGCAGTGGATAATGGCAAGCAAGTTGCTGTTTTGGTACCAACTACTATTTTGGCTTTTCAACATCATAGAACTTTTTCCGAACGTTTAAAAGATATGCCGGTAACCGTAGATTATTTAAATAGGTTTAGAACGGCAAAAGAGAAAAAAGAGACCATTCAACGTTTAGGTGAGGGCAAAGTAGATATTATTATTGGTACGCATCAACTGGTCAACAAAAATGTCCAATTCAAAGATTTAGGACTTTTAATTGTAGATGAAGAACAAAAATTTGGGGTTGCCGTAAAAGACAAATTAAAATCAATTAAAGAAAATGTAGATGTTTTAACGTTGACGGCTACGCCAATACCAAGAACACTTCAGTTTAGTTTAATGGCAGCCAGAGATTTATCTACCATAACCACAGCACCACCAAATAGATACCCCATTGAAAGTCAGGTAATCCGTTTTAACGAAGAAACTATTAGGGATGCGGTAAGCTATGAGATTGAAAGAGGTGGACAAGTCTTCTTTATTCACAACCGTATTGAAAACATAAAAGAAGTGGCCGGAATGATCCAGAGATTAGTGCCGGACGCAAAAGTAGGTATTGGCCACGGTCAAATGGACGGCAAAAAACTAGAGGCGCTAATGCTGGGCTTCATGAATAGTGAGTTTGATGTTCTGGTATCGACAACAATAATTGAAAGTGGTTTAGATGTTACCAATGCCAACACAATTTTCATTAATAATGCCAACAATTTTGGGTTAAGCGACTTGCACCAAATGCGCGGTAGAGTTGGTCGTGGTAATAAAAAGGCGTTCTGTTATTTTATTACACCGCCTTATGAAGTAATGACTACAGATGCCCGCAAACGAATTGAGGCTTTAGAACAATTTACAGAACTGGGCAGTGGTTTTAACATTGCCATGAAAGATTTGGAGATTAGAGGCGCGGGAGACCTATTGGGTGGTGAGCAAAGCGGATTTATCAATGAAATTGGTTTTGAAACCTATCAAAAAATTCTTGCCGAAGCTATAGAGGAATTAAAAGAAAATGAATTTAAAGACCTTTATGATGAAGTTGAAGGCAAGCAAGAAAAGATATTTGTAAAAGAAACACAGATAGATTCTGATTTTGAATTACTTTTCCCGGATGACTACATCAATAATATAACAGAAAGACTAACGTTATATACAGAACTGAATCAAGTAAAGGATGAGGAAGCCCTTCAAAAATTTGAAGCACAGCTTGTAGACCGTTTTGGCGAATTGCCCGATGAAGCTCAAGATTTACTGAATTCAGTACGTATAAAATGGATTGCTAACAGCATTGGTTTAGAGAAAATTGTAATGAAACAAGGTAAAATGATCGGTTATTTTATAAGTGACCAACAATCGGCCTTTTATCAAACTTCAACATTTACCAAAGTATTACAATATGTACAATCACATGCTCAGCAATGCAAGATCAAAGAAAAACAGACCCGTAATGGTCTAAGACTTTTATTGGTTTTTGATAGTATAAGATCAATTGACAGAGCTTATTTAGCATTAAGACCCTTTGAAAGTAAAGAAAAAACAACAGTATAAAATGGAATTTGACATCTCAGAAAAATTGGCGATCGTCCATCTTATAGACTCTGTAATCATTGCAGACGGTAAAGTACATGAAGGTGAAATTAATGCCCTTAGCAAATTAATGCCCATTATTGATTTTGATAGTAATTTCTTAATTCAGGCACGCACCATAGACATTGATCAAAGTGTACTTATTCTAAAGGAAATGACTGAAGATAAAAAAAGTAAACTGGTAGAAATCTTAGAAGAGGTCGCTATTTCAGATGGCTATGTGCATGAAAAGGAAAGTGATGTAATACGTCATGTATTTTCAGAGATAGGCGTTTCTAAAAAAGCTTAATCATATCCTGTTACAATAATTGTGTTGACTCTATATTAATTTATTATCCGTAGCAACTTATGTATCTTAACGGTAGAATTTAAAATAAACCGTTTTGAACCACACCATAGTTTCTTCACAAGAAATGCAAACTGTATTGGCGACTTTGTTCACCAAATACAATTTTCCAAAAGAACAGGCAAAAACATTGGCCCGTATACATACCGAAAGCACAATTGATGGCATATATTCCCATGGTATCAATAGAATACCCGTATTTATAGATTACGTAAAAAAGGGGTTAATTAATATAGACACCACAGCAAGTAAAGTTACTGCTATGGGAAGTATAGAAAGATGGGATGGCAACCGAGCATCTGGCGTACTCAACGCCATAAAATGTACGAACAGGGCTGTTGATATGGCTAAAACGTACGGCATGGGCTTAGTTGCCCTTAGAAATACCAATCATTGGATGCGCGGTGGCACTTATGCCTGGCAAGCAGCTGAAAAAGGATGCATCTCTATACTTTTTACAAACACTATACCTAATATGCCAGCTTGGGGCGGAAAAGAAAATAGGATTGGCAATAACCCATTAGTCATTGGTATTCCACGTAAAAATGGACATGTAGTTTTAGACATGGCACTATCACAATATTCTTTCGGGAAAATGCAAAGTTTAGCTTTAAACGACCAAGATTTACCCTTTGACGGTGGATGGGATAATGACGGAAATTTAAGTAAAGACCCAAAAACCATTATTGATTCTGGTAAGGCATTACCCGTTGGCTATTGGAAAGGATCTGCACTATCAATGATTTTAGATATGTTGGCCACTTTATTGTCAGCAGGAAACTCAACGTATAAAATAGGCTTAGAAAAAGATGAAACCGCGTTATCACAAGTATTTCTATGCATAGACCCATCAACCTTTAAGGATACAGAAATTCAAGAAAAACTACTAAACGAAATTATTGGTTTTACCCATGACAGCAGTCCAATCTCAAAGGGAGACAGAACCTACTACCCTGGGGAAAGAACTTTAAAACAAAGGTCAAAATCCATTAAAGAAGGAATGCAGGTCAACACGGTAATATGGAAAAAAATTCATGAGCTTATTGCGTAAACAATTAATTGTCAAGTGTATAATTTTATACCTTTAACTGTTTCACCACCAATGTACTGTTCATGAAAAAAGTTCTACTCCCACTTCTCGCCTTATTGATTATTTGCTCTTGTAAAGAAGAACCTAAGGGCAAAGCACCTGAGAAAGTTATAATCCATAACAAAATAATTACCACTACTGCAAAAGCAAGAATAGACTCGGTACTCAACGCTTTCGTACAATCTGGAAATATTGCCGGTGCTTCTGCACTCATTTTTGAAAATGGAGAAGAGGTATATTATAATGCTTTTGGTTATGCCGATATCGCCTTAGAAAAACCAATGCAAAGAAATACTATAGTTCAAATATACTCCATGACCAAGCCAATTACGGGTACGGCTCTAATGACTTTATTTGAGCAGGGAAAATTCAAACTAGATGACCCTTTATCAAAGTACATTCCCGAGTTTGAAAATATGACCGTGTATGCTGGTGTAGATGAAAATGGCAAAATGAAAACCGAACCACTAAAGAGAGAAATTTCCATTAGAGATCTAACCAGGCATACCGCTGGTTTTCCCAACAGGGACGACATTCCTGGCCTAAGCAAGTTATTTCGTAAGGCAGATGCTATGAATAGAGAAAACACACTTACTCAAATGGCGGAAAAAATGGCAAAAGTACCTTTATGGTTTCAGCCAGGTGCACAATGGGAATATGGTCCCAGTGTAGATGTACAAGCTTTATTGGTAGAAAGAATTTCAGGAATCCCCTACAGTGAATACGTACAACAACATGTATTATCTCCTTTAAAAATGGATGAAACCAGATATTTCGTACCTAAAAAAGATAGAGATAGATTCTCAAAATTATATATTAGAAAAGGTGAAGGTGAGTTAGTTAAAGATACTACAACCTATAGTAATTATACGGCACATTGGCCACTTACACGTGGTGGCTCTGGACTGACTTCAACCTTAGATGATTATATGCGTTTTGCACAAATGCTAGTCCATCAAGGAAGTTTAGATAGCGTACAGGTATTACAACCAGAAACGGTAAAACTTATGGCTACCAACCACTTGCCTGATAGTGTTAACAAACGTTCTTGGTTGCCCAGCAAAGGTCAGGTTGGTTTTGGCATTGACTTTGCCGTTAGGGTGGCACCACCAAAAACGCCAGAAGAAAATAACGGTGTGGTTGGCGAATTTTATTGGGACGGTGCGGCATCCACCTTATTTTGGGTAGACCCCGTAAATCAATTAACGGCTGTATTGTTCGTACAACTTTTTCCTTATGACCAGATAGGGTTACATAAGCAATTTAGAGATGCAGTATATGGTCCTTACTCCTTTTAAGTTAATATAGCCTCCATAATATTAGTGAATAACTAGTAGTTAAAGTCAATAAGATATCCTCTTGTTTTTCTTATCTTTCAGCTCCAAAAAAAAGTACATGGAGTTTGAAGATTTTGTAAAAGCGGCCTTTGTAAAAATGATTTATGAGGTTATAGAGGCAGATGGTAAAATTCACCCCGCGGAATTAGAAACCTTAAACAAACTAAAGAACATTATCGGTTTTGATAATAAATTTTTAGAACGTGCAAAGAAATTGGATTACGACAATGCCTTAATAACCCTTTATAATTTGCCCCATGATCAAAAGAAAGCTTTGGCCCAAATTTTAGATGAGGTTGCTATATCAGACGGTGCAATTCATAAAAAAGAAATGGATCTAATCATAGAAACATTTATAAATATAGGCTTAGGCGAAGAAACGGAATAACTAAAAGTATGATGAATTACACAAAGGAAGAAAAGCTAGCTGTGGTAAAAATGGTTGACTATGTTATTTTAGCCGATAGCAAGGTTGCTCCTGCAGAAATGCAATTTCTTACCCAACTAATGGATCGCTTTACTTTTGACAGTTTCTTTATAGGTCAAGCCCGTAATTTAAATAAAGATTTAGCCTATAAGATTTTAAGTGCAATGTCCCTGCCCAAAAAAAAGGCTCTTGCCCAACTCTTAGATGAAGTTGCATTATCAGATGGCTTTGTACATGAAAAAGAAATACTGAAAATTTCAGAGGCTCTTGGCCACATGGAAATTGAAAAAGAATTATCATAACCTTTTCAAAATTAAAGCTTTCAATTGCGGGTCTATTAGTACTTTTATACCGTGAATATTAAAATCTTCACTTCGTCAATGACCAAAACAATACCTTTCAAATCAACATCTTTATTTACAGGTGCTAGCAAGGTAATTGGTATATTAATTGTTTTTTAATTCAGCATGAGAGTATTTTTACGTTTTTGCATCTTTTTTATTACCATAAGTATACAAGCGCAAGGTTCTATAAGCGGCAATTTTTCCCCGGCAAAAGATTTTAAATGGCTCATTGCCTATGAGCTCACCCCCAATGGTGAACGTTACACTAAAGACACCGCTGTTAAAGAGGGTGCATTTACTTTAGAAATGCCCGTGACCGCACAGGCAGGCATGTACAGACTAGTTTATGCAGTACCACAAGATGAGTTTTACATTGATATCATCTATGATAAAAAAGAAGAGGTAAAATTCAATTTTGACCTTCAAGATGGGCTGACTATAACCAACTCAATAGAAAATAAATGGTACAATGAATATTTTTCAAAAATAACAACTGCACAAGACCGTTTATTGGAATATTATGAGCTAGGCAAAGATTCAAAAAAAGAATACATGGCCATTCTTAAAGAGTTACAAACACTTCAAGATACATACGAGGAGAACCATGCCAATACAATTGCTCATAAATTCATAAAGGCCAACCGTAGTTATTTGCCCACCGAATATGAGAATCTAGAAACCTTCCTGAAAAATAAAAAACAGCATCATTTTGATCATTTAACTATCAATGATCCTATACTACAGGGCTCTAATTTTTTGACCGATAAATTTGCCAGTTACGTTTTCTCAGCATTACCGGTGAATATTACCACCAAAGAACAATTAATTACAGAAGTCATTAAAAATGTAAATGTTACCGCTTCTAAGATTGCGAATACATCTACAGGTTTTCAAGTAAGATCATTTCACCAATTATGGAATATTGCGGATGCCAACGGTATGGCAGAAGTTCAAGATTACATTTTTAAAAATTTTTTGAAAAAAGCAGCAATAGCTAACAATGACCAAAAACTTGTAGATGATCTAGAAATGGCTTCACGGTTAAGAATTGGTGCAATATCCCCCAACATAACCTGGGAAATCAATGGTAAGAAGAAATCACTTTCAACCATTGACCCAGCAGAAAACTACTTACTTATTTTTTGGAGCAGCACATGTTCTCACTGTCTAAAAGAACTACCTACACTTCATAAAGAACTTAAAGAATATGAAGATTTAAAGGTAATAGCCGTTGGTTTAGAGGACGATGCCATTAATTGGAAAAAAGTATCTGCCACATTACCTGCATTTAACCACGCCATTGCTTTAGGCAAATGGGAAAGTGATTATGCCAAAACCTTTGGTATTCAAAGTACACCAACCTATTTTATCTTGGATAGCGAAAAACGATTTTTGGCTAAACCCGAATCTGATAAAGAGGTGGTTGAATTTCTAGAAAATTAAAGAGATTTTAAATCCTTAATAGTTTTGAATGCCATATCTACTTGTTCGTCATTAACAAGAATAGTGAACTCATTGGTTGTAGAAATTACTTCATAAAGTACAATGCCTTCCCAAGCTAAACGCTGAAAAATAAAATAATAAATTCCGGGTACAGAAACATTTTCAGCAGGTAATTTTACCGTTATGGAAGAAAGTTCCTCTGCTTTTTGTGTACATTTTTCATCCTTAAAAAGCTTTTCAACCGTTTTGTCCATCACATTGCTAATAACAATGTTTATTTCGTTAACACCACGGCTAGAAGTATAGAACACATCTTGGTTATCGTTGATCTCTTCAAGAAGCTTAGCTTGGTGCACCAATATTTTGTCCGATGCCAAAAAAGTATAATCGGTCAAAGAAGACCTTACGGTAATCTCACCAATATTCTTTAATACTTTAAGAATTTTGTGGGTTGCTCTAAATTCCAGGTCATCGGACAAGCGTTTTAGTGCCATTACAATTGCACCATTACGAATATCCTTACCTAATTCATGCTCAATTTCTGGTTTTACTATTCTAGATAGCGATGTAAGATTGATGATTCCCTGAGCAAGAGCACTTTGCAAAAATGGTTTTTTCTTGATGTACTCTTCAACGACTGACGATATTGTTTTCATTTTTATAACTGGTTGTTGTGCAAATATAACAACTTGTTATAAATAAAACAAAATGTTTTTATATAAATCTACTAATTAAGTAGATTATTCAAAAATGAAAGAATGCAGATTCTATATGTTCAAGTTGAAATTGTTTGGTATTTTTAAGGATGGTAATAATATCAAATCGAACCTCAACATCCATATTATTCTCGTTAACATAATGGTCAGCTGCCATGACCAATAGTTTTATTTTTTTCGGTGTAACCGTTTCAGCAATATTCTCTAGAAAATCTGAGCTTCTTGATCGGACTTCAACAATGGCCAGCACATCATCCTTTCTAGCGATAATGTCTATTTCCGCCTTTAAGTACCTATAATTTTTGTAGCAAATGACATACCCATTCTTTATAAGGAAGTCTACCGCTAATTGTTCTCCTTCCTTTCCAAATTCGTTATGTTTTCCCATGTAGTAGTGCTCAAATTGTGCAATTCATCGAAAATATAGGAATTTCGACGCCATTATAAGGATAATTCTCGTTATTTGATTTCAGATTATCGAAAATAGATAGTTTTAAATACTATACCAAATTTCGAAACGTTTAGCATAGAAGCCCCAACTCTACGAACGTAATACAAATGCCTATTTTAAGACTATGGAATATTTCATTAATTGTAATACTTCTACTCTTGCTCCGTATACAGCTAATTTAGACCAGCTTAGAGCATCTCATTTATATAGACGATTAGGGTTTAGCGCCTCTGTCGCCACTATAGACCAAGCTACGGGACAAAATGCCGGCACCTTGGTTGATCAGTTGGTTGATGAAGCGTTGAATATGCCCACGATAACTGCTCCTACCTGGGCAACATGGACCAATGCCAATTATCCTGAAGATGATGATGCCAGTAATCAATTAAAGAGAGAACAGAAGAACGAGTTTCAGCTAGCATATGCCAATAGCTTGTTGAACAATAATTTAAGAGATAGGTTAAGCTTTTTTTGGAGTAACCATTTTGTTACGGAATTAGAGGTGTATAACTGCAACTCCTATTTATATGAATATATAGAATGTTTACAAAGAAACTCAATAGGTAATTTTAGAACCTTTACCAGAGAAATAGGGCTTACAAATGCCATGTTGTATTATCTAGATGGTGTATATAACAACGGTAACAACCCCAATGAGAATTATGCAAGGGAGTTGTATGAGCTCTTTACTTTAGGTGAGGGCAACGCTTATACGGAAGAAGATATTATTGAAACTGCCAAGGCTTTGAGCGGTTATGTAGAACGTGGTGAAATTGGTTGTTCTCCAGTAGCCTTTGATGCTACCAAGCACGATGCCGGTAGTAAAACCATTTTGGGCCAAACAGGTAATTGGGGCTATGATGATGTCATCAATATTCTTTTTGAGCAAAGGGCTCCTGAAATAGCCGAATTTATTTGTAGAAAACTATACGAATTCTTTGTTCACCCAGACTCTAGGGATGATGCCAATAACGCACAAGTTATAATCGATGGCATGGCAGCTACCTTTGTTTCCAATGATTTTGAACTAGCACCGGTTCTAAGACTTTTATTCAAGAGTCAACATTTTTTTGACGATGAAGCTATTGGGGTTATTATAAAGAGCCCTGTAGATTTCTATTTTAACACACTCAACGAATCTGGTTTTGCCTATACCGATACCAATGTAGCCGAAATGGTAAATTATAGCGCATTGCTAAGTCAAGAGATATTTGAACCATTTGATGTTGCCGGTTGGCAAAGAGACCGATCTTGGATCAACACTAATTTTATGATCGGGAGATGGCTTACCATAGAGAGTATTTTAGAGAATTTCTACATGGCCGATAATGAACAATTTAGGTCTTTTGGTTTAGAAATATCCGGTAATGCAGGCTTAACCAGTTCTAACCCAGATGAAGTTGCAAGGCTAATAATCGATTTTATTCTCTCCAAAGGACTTTTAAATGAAGATGAATATGCCAAAGCGTTTACAATTTTCAGGAGTGATGTTGAAGATGTGTATTATGAAGGTGGCAACCAAGAATCTTGGACCTTGGCCACTTGGCCACAAGCACCTTTTCAAGTATATCTACTTTTTCAATATTTAGCGAGACAACCTGAGTTTCAATTAAAATAACACCTACATCTATGTGCAATACACACCATACCCCATTTAAAGGCCTACATCACGAAGGTCATGATGAAGAACATAAAACATGGAGCAGACGCTCTTTTTTACAAGCAATGGGCATTGCGGGATCAGGCTCAATGATGTTAGGTTCCAACATGCTTTCAGCTTCTGCCCCATCTGCATTGTCTGCAGCAATTTCGGGCGCGGAAACAGATAATATACTAATACTTATTCGCTTATCTGGCGGTAATGACGGGCTAAGCACCGTTATTCCTATTGAACAATATGATAGTTACGCAAATGCAAGACCCAACATATATATACCAGAAAGTAAAGTACTTAAATTGACCGATGAATTTGGTGTTCCTTCCTATATGAATTCCATTGCCCCAATGTGGGATCAAGGTCAGTTTAAAGCTGTTCATGGTGTAGGATATGAAGGTCAAAGTTTATCACACTTTACAGGTTCAGATATTTTTGCCAATACAGACATAGAAACTACGGGTTTTAGTGGACTAAATACTGGTTGGATGGGTAGGCACTTTGAAAGTATTTACCCAGATTATTTAGTAAATCCGCCAGCAGCACCTGCTGCCATTCAAATTGGACAATTCGGTAGTTTGGTCTTTCAAGGAGACGAAACCAATTATGCCTTTGTCACCTCAAATGTGGACCAATTAGAAGAAATAGCCGAATCTGGTGTAGTTTATGGTCTAGAAGATACTTTGTTCAACAATTGTATGTACGGTGATCAATTAAAGTTCTTAAGAGGTGTTGCCAATACAACCTATGAATATTCAGGCATTATTCACGACGCTTACACACGTGGACAAAACCAAGTTGAATATCAAGATAATAGTTTTGCCCGCCAACTGGCTCTTATAGCAAGATTGATCAAAGGTAATTTGGGTACTAAGGTTTATATGATTTCTATGGGAGGATTTGATACCCATGGCAATCAACCACAGGCACATGCACGTTTAATGACCAACTTATCTGTAGCCGTAAATAACTTCTATGAAGATATTGCATTTACTCAACAAGATGATAAAGTATTAAGCATGACTTTTTCTGAATTTGGTAGACGTATTTTCGAGAATGGTTCTAATGGTACCGATCACGGTAAGGCCACACCAACATTGTTCTTTGGATCAGGCTTAAACGGTAGTGCTTTTGTAGGTGACCATCCCACTTTAGATGACCCGGACGGAAGAGGTAATTTAGAATATACAATGGATTTTAGAGATCTGTACGCCACGGTATTAGCAGAGTGGCTATGCGTTGACATTCCATTGGTAGAGGCACATTTATTGAATTACAAACCCTATGTTCCGGTAGATTTAGGTTTTAGTTGTAGTGGAGAACCATTTCCAGATATAGCTTACAGTGATGGTGAAGTAACGCCACCGGTACCGCCAGGGGAAGAGGCCGAAACACCTATAACTCCAGATTTATTGAACGCTGTGGTACATAAACCATTCTACCCTACGGATCAAACACCACATATCTACCTAGAAATGCCCTTTTCTGCACACGTAGATATTCAACTTTATAATATTTTAGGACAGAAAGTAGGCACCGTTTTCAACGAAATGATGTTAGAAGGTTCTACAGAAATAAATATACGAGAGCGCATGCCCGAACAGTTATCTACAGGTAAATACATCTATAGAATCAATGTACAGAATCAAAAGATGAGTAAATCTGTTATGGTAGCCTAGTTTGTTTCCCACAAATGAAAAAGCCCTATTTGCAACATGTAAATAGGGCTTTTTTTATGTAAGTTTAGAATTGTTCATCTTAGATTCAAATCTTAATTCTTTAATAACCCTATGGTTTTTGTTCTTGTGAACCAAAGCCACATTCTTAATGTTTTTCTCAACGCTCTTTCCTTCTATATCTAACTTTTCTAAACTTTTATCTAGCTTTAGTTTTTTTGAATCACCAACTGCCATAGCTTATATATTTTAGTTAAAAAATAAGTTTTTTCTTACAATAGAACTTTTTTTTATTCGTTTTAGTATATTTATCAGTAACCTCCCTAATATTTACTTCACTTACCAATCCTATATTGACCATAGTTTCATTAGGACGATAATTTCAATTGCTCGGATATTAGTAATTCTCCCAGCAAATTCAGTATTTTTGTGGCTTAATTTATTTTGATGTCCGATATTAAATCACCCTCTAGATATACGATTACTGCAGCACTACCTTACACAAATGGTCCAATTCATATTGGTCATTTGGCCGGTGTTTATGTGCCTGCAGATATTTACGCCCGTTACTTAAGATCAATAGGTAAAGATGTCGCCTTTGTTTGTGGTAGCGATGAACATGGTGTTGCCATTTCAATGAAAGCTAAAAAAGAAGGCGTTACCCCAAAAGATATTATTGACAAATACCACGCAATAATTAAGCAATCGTTTATGGATTTTGGTATTACATTCGATAATTATTCTAGAACCTCTGCTCCCGTTCATCACAAAACAGCATCGGATTTCTTTACGACACTCTACAAGAAAGGAGACTTCATAGAGGAAACTACAGCCCAATTATATGATGAGGAAGCCCAGCAATTTTTAGCTGATCGTTTTGTAATAGGTACGTGTCCAAAGTGTGGAAATGAAGAGGCATACGGTGATCAGTGTGAAAATTGTGGGTCAAGTTTAAATGCGACGGATTTAATAAATCCGAAGTCGACCATTACCGGAACAGTACCTACCACCAAAGAAACAAAACACTGGTTCTTACCATTGGACAGATATGAGGATTTTCTTAAAGATTGGATATTAAAAGGGCATAAGGACGATTGGAAACCAAATGTTTACGGTCAATGTAAATCTTGGATCGATGGTGGCTTAGAGCCAAGAGCTGTCACCAGGGATTTAGACTGGGGTATACCGGTACCTGTTGAAGGCGGAGAAGGAAAAGTATTATACGTATGGTTTGATGCCCCGATCGGATATATTTCATCTACCAAAGAATGGGCTGCTCGTGAAGGAAAAGACTGGGAACCGTATTGGAAAGATAAAGACACTAAATTGGTGCACTTTATAGGTAAGGATAATATTGTTTTTCACTGTATTATTTTCCCATCCATGCTAAAGGCAGAAGGAAGCTATATTTTACCGGAAAACGTTCCTGCAAACGAGTTCTTGAACTTAGAAGGAAACAAGCTTTCTACATCTAAAAATTGGGCGGTTTGGTTACATGAATATTTAGTGGATTTTCCAGAAATGCAAGATTCGCTACGTTATACACTTACAGCAAACGCACCGGAAACAAAGGATAATGATTTTACTTGGAAAGATTTTCAAGCACGTAACAACAATGAATTAGTTGCCATTTTAGGTAATTTCATTAACAGGGTAGTTGTACTGACCAACAAATATTATGATGGCAAAATACCAGCTACAGGTAGTTTAACCAACGTTGATGCAGAAACACTTGAGCAATTATCAAAATACCCTGAAATCATTTCAACTTCTATTGAGCGCTACCGTTTTAGAGAAGCTGGTCAGGAATTAATGAACCTTGCCCGTTTGGGGAATAAATATTTAGCCGATGAAGAACCATGGAAGGTCATTAAGGTAGATGAAGAACGCGTAAAAACAATTATGAACGTAGCTTTACAAATAGCTGCAGGTTTAGCTGTTTTAAGTGAGCCATTTTTACCATTTACATCTAATAAATTGAAGAATATTTTAAATCTATCTTCTTCGGGGACTGAGCGTAGCCAAAGTCTTAACTGGAACGATGTTTCTAATAAAGAAGCATTATTGAAACCTGAGCATCAAATAAATAAAGGAGAATTACTTTTCAGAAAAATTGAGGATGCTGAAATACAAACTCAGTTAGATAAGTTAGAAGCGACCAAAAAAGCGAACGAGAACGAAAACAAACAAGTAATGCCACAAAAAGATACGATTACCTTTGATGATTTTTCTAAATTGGATATGCGTGTAGGTACCATTATCGAAGCTGAGAAAATGGCGAAGGCCAAAAAGCTTTTAGTACTTAAGGTTGATACCGGATTAGATGTCAGAACCATAGTTTCCGGTATTGCAGAAAGCTTTAAACCAGAAGAAATTGTTGGTAAAAAGGTAACGGTGTTAGTCAACCTAGCACCAAGAGCATTGCGTGGTGTTGATAGCGAAGGTATGATTTTGATGACAGAAAATGCCGATGGAAAATTGGTATTTGTAAATCCTGACGAGGATGGAGTTGGTAATGGATTGACCATTAATTAAACCAAACAGAATATATCATTAAAAGCTTTGGTTAATCACCAAAGCTTTTTGTTTTTAGATAAATAGGTCTACACCTTGATTTCAATACCTAATAATGGGTATTTTTAAAAGTTCTAAACGATTTTACATGCAATTACTGCCCTTTATACTTAAACACACCCAACTGCCCGAAAAAGGAATACAGAATACCATTGAGCTTTTAAATGCCGATTGCACCATACCTTTTATATCAAGATACCGTAAAGAAAAAACCGGCAATTTAGATGAAGTACAAGTGGGAGCCATTGTTCAATTCAAGGAACAATTTGAAGCGCTTGAAAAACGTAAAAAAGCAATTATAAAGGCAGTTGATGAGCAAGGCGTACTTACAACAGAACTACAACAAAAATTTGAGCGCGCAGAAGATCTTACCCAATTAGAAGATCTTTATTTGCCTTTCAAAAAAAGCAAAAAAACAAAAGCCGAAGTTGCACGTAAAAACGGACTAGAGCCTTTGGCAAAAATCATTATGGCGCAACGTAATGATGATATTGAGTTTACGGCATCTAAATACCTTAGCAATACTGTTGAAAATGAAGATGATGCTTTAGAAGGTGCACGCCATATTATTTCTGAATGGATCAATGAAAGAACTGATATTAGAGCGTCTATCAGATCTCAATTAGCAAGATTTGCTATTATTAACACCAAAGTGATCGGCACAAAAAAAGATGATGAAAAGGCACAGAAATTCCGAGATTATTTTGATTGGAGCGAGCCTTTGAACAAATGTCCGTCACACAGATTATTAGCCATACTTCGTGCAGAATCTGAAAAATTCATTCGGGTTAAAATTGAATTGGATGATGAACGATTATTAGACCGAATAGAAAACAGAATTATAAAAACAAATAATGCCTGTGCCCAACAAATTGAAATGGCTTTGGCAGATGCCTATAAGAGATTATTGTTTCCTTCTTTATCCAACGAACTTTTAAAAGCGGCAAAGGAAAAAGCAGACGATGATGCCATTGCTGTATTTTCCAATAATCTGAGACAATTATTATTGGGCGCTCCTTTGGGAGAAAAACGTATACTTGCCATTGATCCTGGTTTTAGAACGGGCTGCAAAGTGGTTTGTTTAGATGCCCAAGGCAATCTGCTACACAATGAAACCATATACCCACATGCACCACAAAACGATGTTGGCGGAGCTATCAAAAAATTAAGCTCATTGGCAAATGCGTATAAAATTGAAGCTATTGCCATTGGCAACGGCACAGCGTCAAGAGAAACGGAACAAGTTGTAAAGAAAGTACTATTCAACAATCCCGTTGAAGTTTTTGTAGTGAGCGAAGCTGGTGCCTCCATCTATTCCGCATCTAAAATTGCGCGAGAAGAGTTTCCCAATTATGATGTTACCGTACGTGGCGCCGTTTCTATTGGCAGGCGTTTGGCTGATCCACTTGCGGAACTGGTAAAAATAGACCCTAAATCTATTGGTGTAGGGCAATACCAACATGATGTAGACCAAAACAAGCTAAAAACTTCGTTAGATACGGTAGTTGAAAGTTGTGTAAACTCCGTCGGCGTAAATATCAATACTGCCAGTGTTTCACTATTAAGTTATGTATCTGGTATTGGTCCTAAATTAGCGGAGAATATTGTAAGCCAAAGAAAGGAAAAAGGAGCTTTTAAAAGCCGAAAAGATATTATGGATGTTCCTCGTTTAGGCGGCAAAGCGTTTGAACAAGGGGCGGCATTTCTACGTATTAAAGATGCTGAAAATCCGCTTGACGATTCTGCCGTTCACCCAGAGAGTTACGGTATCGTAAAACAAATGGCAAAAGATAAAGGAACCGAAATTCTTTCCTTGATTGGCAACAAAACGCTCCTTAAAGACATAGACCTACAAAAATATTGCACCGCCGAAGTTGGACTACCCACCTTGGAGGATATTCGTTCAGAACTTGAAAAGCCTGGACTGGACCGCAGGGAAAAGGCAAAAGTGTTCACCTTTGACCAAACTATTAAATCGATCACCGATCTACACAGTGGGCAATTACTACCAGGTATTGTCAACAACATTACCAACTTTGGGTGTTTTGTGGATATAGGTATAAAAGAAAGCGGATTGATCCATGTTTCAAATCTTTCGGACAGCTTCGTTAAAGATGTTAACGAGCATGTTCATTTACACCAACAAATTATTGTAAAGGTATTAGATGTTGATGTTTCAAGAAAACGAATTCAATTGAAGCTTCACAAATAGAAATGTAATGCTAAAAATAGCCTATCATCCTATTTACAAACATCCATTGCCAGAAGGGCACCGGTTTCCAATGCTAAAATATGAACTGCTACCACAGCAACTTATTCATGAAGGCACATGTACCGTGGCTAATTTCTTTGAGCCAGAAATACCAAATGACAAGCATATTGTAGCGGTACACGATCCTGAGTATTTCTATGATTTATTGAACATTATGATTTCGCCAAAAATGGCACGGAAAATAGGTTTTCCGCTATCGGAAGAACTGGTGGAACGAGAACGTATTATTGCCGATGGTACCATAAAAGGTTGTGAATATGCATTGAAAAATGGCATTGCCATGAATATTGCCGGTGGCACCCACCATGCTTATAGCGACCATGGTGAAGCCTTTTGCATGCTGAACGACCAGGCTATTGGCGCAAGGTATTTACTGAATAAAGGGCTGGCGAAAAAAATTCTCATTGTTGATCTGGATGTGCACCAAGGCAACGGAACGGCAGAAATATTTCAAAATGATGAATCGGTTTTTACGTTCTCCATGCATGGAGCCGGTAACTACCCGTTCAAAAAAGAAGAATCTGACCTTGATATTGCCCTACCTAAAGGAACCAACGACGAGACCTATCTTTCTATTTTAAAGAAAGAATTACCTCAACTAATTGAAAATATACAACCAGATTTTATCTTTTATCTATGTGGCGTAGACATTCTTGAAAGTGACAAGTTAGGAACTTTAGGTTTGACTTTGGAAGGATGCAAAAAACGGGACGAGTTTGTTCTAAGCACCTGCCATAGACTAAAAATACCTGTGCAATGCAGCATGGGTGGTGGTTATTCTCCAGATATCAAGATTATTGTAAATGCCCATGCAAATACATTTAGAATAGCACAGCGTCTATATTTTTAATGCCTTTTCAATAGTAATAGGATCAAACATTGTTCTAATTTCACTATATTCTAAACGACCAACCCATTAAATTTGCACCATGAAAAAATTATTGATCCTTTTAGGCTTTATTTTATGTATTTCATTAAGTGCACAAGAAACCAGTAAAGATTCTGTTGAAACAAGATGGAATATGTTCAAGTATGATATTGCCACCATGTTTCAAGGTGTGGGATATTCTTATACAAGACCTCTACATTGGGAAGGAAATCAATGGGCTCAATTTGGTGCGGTCGTTGGCGGTACAGCTTTGGTATATTTAGCAGATGATGATACCTCTAGGTTTATTAGAAATAACAGGGAAGGAGTACCCCAAGTAATTCGTGATTATGGAGAATTTTATGGTAGCCCGTCAAACAACTACATGGCAACTTCTGGTGTTTATGCTGTGGGATTAATAACCAAGAACGAAAAACTAAGAAGAACCGGTGTGCTACTGATATCCTCAGCCACCTCTGCCGGATTATTACAGCAGGTCTTAAAATCGGTCGTGGGCAGAGCAAGACCGCTCGCCGATCTAGGCAAGGATACTTTTGATCCATTTAACTCCAGCAGAAATTTCCATTCTTTTCCATCTGGACATGCACTACTTGCATTTACGAATGCATATGCCATAGGTAAGCAATTTAAGAGTCCATGGGTAAAAGCAGGAATTTACACCCTTGGAGCAATACCTGGTATTTCACGTGTTTGGGACGGTCAACATTGGTTGAGCGATATGGTCTTTGCTTTTGTCATAAGTATTGCAACAGTAGAATCCATAGACAGATATTTGGACAAAAAATATGACCAAAAGTACAACGACCAAAAGAAGTTGGTCAGTTGGAACTTAAATTTTGGTCCAGGCACTATGGGTGTGACCGTTAATTTTTAAATTCCTACAACAGATTAATACATTTATATAGGTGTTTTCCTACATTTTACAACATTTTATTACATAAGACCTTAATATTAATGTTCTTAGCGAAATAAACAAACGCTATGCATTTAAGTCTTACCTACAAATTATTGTTGTTTTTTTTAATATCTAGTTTCGCCTCTGCACAGGTCAAAATAGGGGACGAAGTGAATTCCATAGATAATTCCTCTCTCTTAGAACTTGAAAGCAACACAAAAGTACTTGTCTTAACAAGAGTTACAAATTCACAAATGTTGAATATAAGTCCCCTTAACGGTGCACTTGTATATAATATTGACAATAGATGTATTTATACATACAATGGCACTCAGTGGATAAGTTTATGTGAAGAATCAACAAACAATATTTCAATAATAGATAATGAGGATGGATCGTTTACATTAACTGCAAATGATGGTTCAACGTTCACATCTCCCAATGCTGCCAGCCTTAAAGGGGAAAAAGGAGACATTGGCGCAGAAGGTTTACCAGGACAGAATGGCGCCGACGGACTTAGCGCATACCAAATTGCAGTGAACAACGGGTTTTCGGGAACGGAATCGGAATGGCTTACCAGTATTGAAGGTACAGATGGTGCTGACGGAAATGATGGTGCAGCAGGTGCAGCAGGTGCAGACGGTGAAGATGGACTTAGCGCATATCAATTAGCAGTGAACAATGGATTCTCCGGAACGGAATCGGAATGGCTTACCAGTCTTGAAGGAAGTGACGGAAATGATGGTGCTACAGGCGCAACTGGAGCGGCAGGCGCCGACGGACTTAGTGCATACCAGATCGCGGTGAACAACGGATTCTCGGGAACGGAATCGGAATGGCTTACCAACCTTGAAGGAACTGACGGAACAGACGGAACTGACGGAAACGACGGTGCTACAGGCGCAACCGGAGCAACCGGAGCAACCGGAGCAACGGGCGCCGACGGACTTAGCGCATACCAGATTGCAGTGAACAACGGGTTCTCCGGAACGGAATCGGAATGGCTTACCAGCCTTGAAGGTACAGATGGAACGAATGGAAACGACGGAGCTACAGGTGCAACCGGAGCAGCGGGTGCAGACGGTGAAGATGGACTTAGCGCATACCAAATTGCAGTGAATAACGGGTTTTCCGGAACGGAATCGGAATGGCTTACCAGTCTCGAAGGTACAGACGGAAACGACGGAGCTACAGGTGCAACTGGAGCAGCGGGTGCTAACGGTGAAGATGGACTTAGTGCTTACCAGATCGCAGTGAACAACGGGTTCTCCGGA
>NZ_DERI01000002.1:0-157620 GCF_002362375.1 Maribacter sp. UBA3344
TCATCAACAATTAAGCATTGTTTGCCGTTTACATCACCTTGAATACTAATTATCGGAGCACCATCTACCCGTACTTTATTGGACGGTACCAAATCGGCATTCAATTTTTCAGCAATTTCATGGGTGGTTTTATACGCACCAGCATCGGGGCTCACCAATACAGGGTTACCAATGTGTTTAAAAGCCTTTTCAACGTAATCTACATGAGATATTTTTTCGGAATTATCAATTAGCGCCAATGAAATAGGACTGTGCGGATGTAAAATAGCCACGGAGTCGAATTTCATATCATTGATAAACTTACAAATGACCTTTAAATCGAACGATTCTCCTATATTGAATCGCCTATCCGAACGCTGCCCTATCAGACAAAAGATAGTGAGTTTGGCAACGGCAGTTTTGTTGGTGGCATTTTCTGCATCCCAGGCTTCTTTAATGGCTGCGGCTTTAAACAAATCTTCATAACTGTTACCTCTAATTTTTATATGAATATTTCCGCCTTCAATGATTTTGGCAGTTACTTGTCCGTCTTTAAATCTTTTGCTTTCGTATTTCATGTGTTAATTCTTGTTGTTGAAATTATCAATTTCCTGTTTCAAAATATGATTTGAGTTTCCGTAGCTTACAATGCTCACATCTAAAGGCGTTTTTCTAAATTTCTCTAGTGCTTTGAACATTGATTCTAATATCCAATCTAGATCATTACCAAAAGCACCACCGCCTACCAAGGTTAAAAAGACCTTGTTTGACTTGTTGTTTTTTAGATTTAATAATGCCGTGTATAATGTTGCTTCATAAGTAGCCTCTAAAATTATTCTAGCAAAATTTTCCCAATAATAAGATTCGATATGCGAATATGCTACAGGTAGTGCAGCACAATATATTTGAGATACTATCTGTTTTTCATCCGTTAGGGTAACTTCTGTATTCCATTGTATTCCTACCTTTAGTTTACCTTTTAATTTCTCTCTTTGGGCATCTGTAAAGCATCCTAACTGCTTATTAATACTGAGCAAGCCTTCTTGACTTAAAACAGCATAACCATTCTTCATTTTCCATAATTGGAGCTTTTGATTATGAAGCTCTTTACCGATTTCATCTAAACAATCAATTTGATAGGTACCCGTTTGCCCAATTTGGTTTTCAATAGGCACAAAATAGTTTCTGTAAATGGTACCTGCACCACAAGCTATGGCGCACGCCGGTCCTTGGGTAAAGTCATTTTCGTAAATACTAACACCCGCTTTAGGCGAAACCTCAGGACCAACCATTTCCAATAGATTAAATTGAGAGGCTGCTTGAAATAGTGCATTTGCATTATTTGGATCGCAATGTACTTTTTGAATATCAGCCACCAATTCTGTGACCTTTATTTGGTTAGAAGTGTCTACTCGTAAATCCAGTTTTCTTAGATCTTCTAAAGAGGAAACATCTAGTTTTCCGAATTGAAAGGATCTGTTATTGATTTTAGAAATTAAATGCTTTCCATCAATACTGATATGATCACGTACATTACTAGGTGATAATTCTACAAATCCCGTCAATTCTTCAAACCACATGATAAGATATTTTTAAAGGTTGCTATTAATATGGTCTCTTATCTCCTGTATATTCACCTGGTTTACAAATTTTCCGTTTTCATAGATTACCTGTAATTCACCCGTATTTTCTTCTTCAGGAGTCACCTGGTCTACCAATACATATTCGCCATTTTGTAATTCTACTTTTACCAATCCCTTTGCAGATTTTTTAACACCGTCATCGGTAATAGGATCTTTGAAAATTTCCCTACGCTCACCATTTACTACAACAGAAGTTGCTTTCATGGCAAAACCAAACGTATCTCTTGTATTAAATTGGTAAGTAAACGATCCAATACCTAATACCACGTTAGTTGTTGCAAAGCCTTTTTCGCTTAAGCGTTGACAAATAGCCTCTGCCCTTTCGGTGGTAATACTATCACCGTAAATTGCGCCAATATGTGCATCTAGCACTTTATACCCCTGTTCGTTTACGGTACCTCCAAAAATATCCCAAAGTAGTTCCACTACCCCTTTATCTTTAGGAGTGTTGCTGCCAAGCTCACGAGACTCGCCACAAATGATATCTACAGGATCGCCGCTATCTGGTCTGATCACTAATTTGCCATCTCTAGAAAGCACCTCTTCTTTAAGTTTTGGTAGGTATTCGGTCAATACCTTCCATAGATCCCAGGTATCACTAACCACGGATAAAATGCCCGTTGGGTAGGTTTGCATTAGGGTTCTGAACGTTCCAATTTCATCATCTTTGGTACCTGCACACATAACGGAGTGTTCGGTAGCATTTACAGAGCCTACCACAAAACCTTTAGCTTTGTAATAGTTACGTAGGCTACTAATGACCGGTAAGGTATCTGACCCCAAAAATACAGATGCATGCCCCATACCAGATGATATAGCACTTTGCAGACCGCCCATACCTCTCATGGAAAAATCATGTCCTTGAAAATCGATGAAAGCCAAGTTGTCTTTATCGGTCTTTAAGGTCCATTTTTTAAATATTCGTTTGTAACACAATGCAATAGATGCAGATGTCATTGGTTGCCAAAGCATGGTAGATAAAATGGTCTCTAGGAAATTGGTGATCCAGTAGAATTTTTTATCCGTGTTCACAACGGTAACCATGGGAACCCTTACAGGTACCTCTACCCCTTCTATGATAGATTTTACTTTAATGGGCAAGTATTGAAGATCGTGTAGTTCCTCATAATGCGTAACATCATAATCGGTACCCAAATACAACGACAGCTCTTCTTTCAATTCATTACAAACCAGAGCTTTTGGTTTGGAAAAGAAATTATCTTGAAAATAATCATGTAACCATTGAAAAACATATTGTTGCCCAAAAGAAACTACTTTGTCGCACCCTTTGGGTGCGTATTTGTTGCTTCTTGGTGTCCAGTTAGAATATACTTCTTCTGTACCTTTAGGGTATTGTTGGTGGTGTCCTGTTTTGTATCCGTCGGTTAATAATAGTCCGTTCATAATCGTTATTTTAAATGCTGTTTTTTAATAGTGTTTTTGCTTCTTTGAGGGTATTGAAAATTGGAGTGCTGTATTTTTCGCAAAGTATATGTACATAATTGTGTTTATAAAATTCTTGCGGACAAACCACGATCAGCTTGCCAGATTGTACATATAGTCCTAGTTCCACAAGGGAAATAGGAGATTTGGAATCTTTTAGAAAATTGAGCAAAATAAAATCTGATTGCTGCATGGCCTCTAACTCCCACATAATGTGATGCTTTAATTCCGCATTGCTTAAATCATCATGCTGTGTATGTGTAGGGTCAAAAATATGGTGCGAACCAAATTCGCCAATGATTTCATCTCTCCAACTATACTCCTGTCTATGGTCCATACTACCTGCTAGGAAAATAGAACGAAAGTTGTCCTTATTTATTGGTAGTGTATTTTTGGAAGTAAATAACATAAAATTATATTTGCGTAATTATGACGCAAATATAAAACATAATTTAAATTTACAAAGAATTATTTGCGTTTATTTTACGCAAAATAAAAAAATCGATTATATCTCGAAGATGATTCCTTCCTTTTTAAGCTTGAAATACCTGTCTTTATTGAACATGAACAAGTTTGCGGGCCTACCGGAACCTTTAGAAACTTTTTCATCCAATTCATCTAAAACATTAAGACCTAGCATTTTTTTTCTAAAATTTCGCCTGTCAATAGCTCTACCCAGTACTGCAGCATACAGTTTCTCTAAATCTGAAAACGGGAATTTTGTGTCTAACAGCTCAAAACCAATAGGTTCATACGTTATTTTAGCCTGTAACCTTGTTATGGCAAGTTTTAGGATCTCGGCATGATCAAAGGAAAGTTCTGGAAGATTGTTAATGGTAAACCATTGTGCCTCTTCGGCATCAGTGGATGCCAATAATTTAAAGGCACTGGGTTTTATAAGTCCAAAATACGCAACGGATACTACCCTATTTCTGGGGTCTCTATCCGGTTTGCCAAAAGTGTAAAGTTGTTCCAGATAATTGATTTTAATACCTGTTTCTTCCTTTAGCTCCCGCTCTACCGCTTCTTCCAGCGACTCTGAATCTAAAACGAATCCGCCGGGTATTGCCCATTTTCCTTTAAAAGGGTCATATTTTCTCTTGATGAGTAACACGGATATGGTTTCAGATTCATACCCAAATACTACGGCGTCTACAGAAAGCTTGATAGATTGTTGCATACTATGCGTATATTTTACGCTAATATATGAAAGATTATAGAAATAAAGTGCTCCTTTGGTAGCTCAAACTACATCACTGATATAGGTATACAATAAAAGTCTTGGTGTAGGACTTAACAGATATTAATGAATTTGAAATAAACTGGTAATCATACCAACTTTCACCATCATATCTCATATCTAATTCCTAACTTAGCCATGTAGACTTTAGGAGTAGCTATTTCATAGTTTGAGAAATATCCTTAGAACCTGATTTGATTAATATCAACGTAGGGAAAAGTTATCGGGAACAACTACCTGTACTTTCCAATTATCAATTCATTTTCATATTCCCCTAGTTTACACTGTAATCAAATCAATGTAGCCATGTGCTCTTGATTAAATTTTTAAGCAGATGATAAACATAAACATAATCGTAAACGACACCCCTCACCTATTTAGGCCTGACACTACTTTAGACCTTATTATCAAAGAATTGAAGATTTCCGAAAATGGCATAGCCGTAGCGGTCAATGAGAATATTATTACCAAAAGTGCTTGGAACACCAAAACACTGAACGAGAATGACAAAGTTTTAGTGATCAGGGCTACACAAGGAGGATAAAAATCTACTTCAAATTAGTAATAACACCAGGTACAAGAGATAACGACCACAAAAATCACCGTACAAGAATATGAAGAATAAAGATACAGCACCCAAACAAGGCGGTATAACCCGTAAACCATTTCCCAATTCCCAAAAAATTTATGTACCGGGAAAATTGTATCCTGAAATAAAGGTAGCAATGCGCGAAATAACGTTGACGGATACCATTGATTCCTTGACCAAAAAGAAAACTCTTAATGAACCGGTAACCGTTTATGATACTTCTGGTCCGTATACCGATCCCAACATAGTAATAGACGTGCACGCCGGTATTGAGCGGATTCGTGAAAATTGGATTAAGGAAAGAGGTAATGTAGAAGAATTGGAGACTTACTCATCAAAATATTGCAACGAGAGATTGAACGATAAAAGTTTAGATCACATGCGTTTTAAGCTGTTGAAGAAACCGTTGCGGGCAAAAAAAGGCGAGAATGTTACGCAGCTACATTATGCTAAGAAAGGGATCATTACTCCAGAGATGGAGTATATAGCCATACGC
Source organism: Maribacter sp. UBA3344 (assembly GCF_002362375.1). Lineage (NCBI taxonomy): Bacteria > Pseudomonadati > Bacteroidota > Flavobacteriia > Flavobacteriales > Flavobacteriaceae > Maribacter > Maribacter sp. UBA3344. Next base: position 5,391 of record NZ_DERI01000002.1, read on the forward strand.
GAAAATCAGCGTATAGATGAAATGACCCAGATTAGGGAACAACATAAGGGCGAACATTTTGGAGCGTCTATTCCACAAAAGATTACGCCCGAATTTGTAAGGGACGAAGTGGCACATGGCCGTGCCGTAATCCCTTCTAATATTAACCACCCAGAGGCAGAGCCTATGATCTTGGGGCGTAATTTTCTGGTAAAAATAAATGCGAACATAGGTAATTCCGCAGTGACCTCCTCTATTGAAGAAGAAGTGGAAAAGGCGGTCTGGGCATGCCGTTGGGGAGCGGATAACATTATGGACCTGTCAACAGGTGAAAACATTCACGAAACCCGTGAATGGATCATCCGCAACTCTCCTGTTCCGGTAGGTACGGTACCCATTTATCAGGCATTGGAAAAGGTGAACGGAGTTGCAGAAGATCTTACATGGGAGATTTTTAAGGATACCTTAATAGAACAAGCGGAACAAGGCGTAGATTATTTTACCATTCACGCCGGGGTATTGCTGCGTTATATCCCAATGACCGCAAAGCGCGTAACGGGTATTGTATCTCGTGGAGGGTCTATTATGGCAAAATGGTGCTTGGCGCATCATAAAGAGAGCTTTTTATATACCCATTTTGAAGAGATCTGCGAGATTTTAAAACAGTATGATGTGGCATTCTCATTAGGTGACGGTCTGCGACCGGGCTCGGTAGCAGATGCCAATGACGAAGCTCAGTTTGCAGAACTGGAAACCTTAGGTGAATTAACACAAATTGCGCGCAAACATGAGGTGCAATGTTTTATTGAAGGTCCTGGCCATGTACCCATGCATATGATCAAGGAAAATATGGAAAAGCAGATCCAAGTTTGTGATGAAGCACCTTTTTACACTTTAGGACCCTTGACTACCGATATTGCGCCGGGTTATGATCATATAACCTCAGGAATAGGTGCGGCAATGATCGGTTGGTACGGTTGCGCCATGCTATGCTATGTAACCCCAAAAGAACATTTGGGCCTACCCAATAAAGAAGATGTTCGTGTAGGTGTGGTAACCTACAAATTGGCGGCCCATGCCGCAGATCTCGCCAAAGGTCACCCAGGTTCTCAACACCGTGATAACGCTTTAAGCAAAGCACGATTTGAGTTTAGATGGGAAGATCAATTCAACTTAGGTTTAGATCCAGAGCGTGCCTGCGAGTATCATGATGAAACCCTACCTGCAGCAGGGGCTAAAATTGCCCACTTCTGCTCCATGTGCGGACCCAAATTCTGTTCCATGAAAATATCTCAAGAAGTACGGGATTTTGCGGCAAGCAATGAAATTGTAAACAATGAGGTCATTCAAAAGGGAATGGATGAAAAGTCAAAAGAATTTAAAGAGAAAGGTTCAGAAGTCTACCTTTAAGTGTTTAAGGAAGTTCCCACGCTAAAAAGCGTGGGTAGGCTTTCCATTTCAATCTTTTGCAAAAAGGCAAAAGGATTTTCATTGCAATCCTTAACTCAAAAAAATGATCGTACTAATAGCACCGGAAAAAGATATTCCTAACGAAATTGAACTGCTACATCAATTGTTTCAGGAAGGTTTGGAATATTATCATCTAAGAAAACCTTTTAAGGACTATCAAGAACATTGTGATTATTTGAATGCGATAGATTCAAAATATCATAATAGGATCGTAGTACACTTATATCATGAGCTGATCAATAATTATCCTCTTAAAGGGTTGCATTTTCAAGAACAAATGCGAATAGATTATATTGATAACCCCGGTCAGTACTTTAAAAAACTGAACATGTATGGTAAAACCATAAGTTCCTCTTTTCATGACCCACAGGTATTGGAAGATTGTGAATTTGAATTCGATTATCATTTGCTGAGTCCCGTTTTTACATCCATCTCTAAAAAGGGATATGAAGGCAAAGGTTTTAATGTCAACCATAGTACTAAATTGATTATAGGTATGGGCGGTATTACCAATACCAACATAGCAGAAACCTTAAGTTTAGGGTTTAGGGGAATTGGGGTCTTAGGCGGTGTATGGAATATGGACAACCCTATACAAAGCTTTATAAGCTTAAAAACGGCATATGAGCAGGCATGGATGGAAAAGCGGCAGGCACAATTAAAGAACAATACAAAAGGCAATTAAGCAGTAAAATATATGATTCCGAAATTACACTATATATCACAGGGACAAACACCCGAAGAGCATTTAGAGCACATTCAAAAAGCATGTACCGCAGGAGCGGAACTGGTGCAGTTACGCCTAAAGAAGTTACCGGGGAAAGTGGTTTGGGAAACCGCAAAAAAAGCAAGGGAGATCACGGAAAAATACCAGACGAGATTAATAATCAATGACTTTTATAAGATTGCAGCTTCGGTAAAAGCGGACGGAGTACATTTAGGAAAGACCGATACCTGCCCTACCGTTGCTAGAAAAGAACTGGCATCATGGCAAATTATTGGCGGTACGGCCAATACCTTAGAAGATTGTGAAGCTTTATTGGATAAGAAAGTGGATTATATAGGTCTAGGTCCTTTTCGTTTTACGAAGACCAAAGAAAATTTGAGTCCGGTTTTAGGCATAAACGGGTATTTGACCATTCTTGAAGAATTGAAATCGCAGGTACCGGTTATTGCCATAGGTGGTATTGTTTTGGAAGATGTTACGGAACTAATGAAAACAGGTGTTCATGGTATTGCGGTATCTGGCGAAATAACCCGAAACTTCAATTCCATATCAGAATTTAAAAAATTGATTAATGGAGGTCCTCTTGATGAGCAGCGATGGATCTCAGATGAAAAAATAAAATAATATGTTACAGATCGCAGATAAAAAGTTTAGTTCACGATTGTTCACGGGGACAGGGAAATTTAGCTCGTCGTCTTTAATGAAAGAAGCTTTATTGGCTTCTGAAAGTGAGTTGGTCACCGTTGCCCTTAAACGTGTAGATGTGGAAGATACACAAGACGATATATTACGGCATTTACAACATGAACGTATAAATTTATTGCCCAATACATCTGGGGTGCGTACGGCAAAAGAAGCGGTATTTGCCGCCCAATTATCTCGTGAGGCTCTAGAGACCAACTGGGTGAAATTGGAAATACATCCTGATCCAAAATACTTGCTGCCAGACCCAATAGAAACCTTAAATGCAGCCGAAGAGCTTGTAAAATTAGGGTTTGTGGTGATGCCCTACATACATGCCGATCCCGTTTTGTGCAAACGATTGGAAGAAGTTGGTGTGCAATGTGTAATGCCGTTAGGCGCTCCAATAGGCAGTAACAAAGGCCTGAAAACGCAAGATTTTCTAGAGATTATAATAGACCAGAGCAATGTTCCGGTTATTGTTGATGCCGGTATTGGGGCACCATCACATGCTGCCTTTGCGATGGAATTAGGTGCAGACGCAGTGCTGGTAAATACGGCAATAGCGGTTTCCCAACATCCTGTTGAAATGGCAAAAGCATTTAAAATGGCCGTAACAGCGGGCAGAATGGCCTATGAAGCAAAATTGGCTCCGGTAGTGCATAAAAAAGCCGAAGCAAGTAGTCCGTTAACCAGTTTCTTGAACTAAACAACATGAGCAATTTTAAGTCGGTCTTTGATACCTATAATTGGGATAAAACCTTAGAGAGTATTTTTGCAAAAACGGAGCATGATGTGTTACGTGCACTGGGCAATTCTAAACGCGATTTAGAAGATTTTAAAGCATTGATATCGCCCGCTGCAAAACCTTATTTGGAGCAAATGGCGCAGTTAAGTAGGCAGTTGACCAAAAAGCGCTTTGGCAATACCATACAAATGTATTCGCCCATGTATTTAAGTAACGAATGCCAAAATATTTGTACCTATTGCGGATTTAGCATGACCAATAAAATACCGCGTAGAACCTTGACCAATGCTGAAATTTTAAAAGAAGTTGCCTATATAAAATCTAAAGGCTATGACCATATTCTTTTGGTAACCGGAGAGGCAAACAAAATAGTTGGTGTAGACTATATCAATAATGCCTTACAATTAATTCGTTCTCAATTTGCGAACATTACCATTGAAGTTCAGCCTTTATTGCAAGATGAATATGAGCTGTTGATTGAAAGCGGATTGTATGCCGTATTGGTCTATCAAGAAACCTATCATAGGGACGAATACAAAAAACACCACCCAAAAGGTAAGAAATCGAATTTCGATTTTAGGTTGGACACGCCCGATCGCTTGGGCAAGGCGAGTATTCATAAAATTGGATTAGGTGCTTTATTCGGGTTGGAAGATTGGCGTGCCGATAGTTTTTTTACAGCACTGCATTTAAAATATTTACAGAAAACCTATTGGAAGACAAAATACTCCATTTCTTTCCCACGGTTAAGACCACATTCGGGCGGGCTGGAACCTAAAGTTGAAATGACGGATCCAGATTTGGTGCAGCTAATTTGTGCTTTTCGGTTATTGGATGAAGATGTAGAACTTTCCATATCTACGCGAGAAAGTGAAATATTTAGAAATAACATTGTCAATTTAGGCATTACCTCCATAAGCGCAGAATCCAAAACCAACCCAGGTGGGTATGCCGTAGCGCCAGAATCATTGGAACAATTTGAAATATCTGATGAAAGACCAACGGAGGAAATTACGGAAATGCTGAAAGCACAAGGATTAGATGTGGTTTGGAAAGACTGGTCTAACAATTGGGAGTAAACATATTATTGGGGTAACATATATGATGCCCAAACCTTAATTGAGAAATTCATTGTCGGTAACGGGATCAAACCATTGCGCCGGACCTTGATGGCGGTCCGAGATTGCAATATGTGCAACCGTTGAATTTGGAGTGGCACCATGCCAATGCTTAACATTTGGCAGGCATTTTATAGTCTCGCCATTACGCAATATACGCTTTGGTTCTCCTTCCTCTTGGTAATAACCTTCTCCTTGTGTTACAATCAATATTTGTCCTGCAGGATGTGAATGCCAATTGGTACGTGCCCCGGGTTCAAAGGTGACTAAACCAGCATACATGGTATTTAATCCGTCTGGAGGAGCCAACATATTTAACCATGCAGTTCCTGTAAAGTGGTCATTGATTATTTCCGTTCCTTTTGGGAATATAGTGTCTTGCTGCTTAAGGTGACTTGTTCCGCTACATCCTGCCACGAATACCATAACGATACTGATGTATATTAATTTTCTAATTAGCATTATATCTTATTTAATCGGTTACATTTTCTAGAACCCTAGCAAGAACATCCTTTGCAGTTTTCGCGTGCTCAGGTGAAGCTGTGCATTCTATAGTGGTTATAAAGTAATGCAGTTGAACTGGTTGCCAACCCACATTCAATGAAAGGTTTAGGTGACTGGTTAGCATGGGCTCTAAGGCACCTAAACTTGCTATGACAGAAATGGTCACCAGTTCACGTTGTTTATACGTCAGTACATCGCGCTCAAAAATATCGGCAAATAGATGTTCTTTAAGAAACCTATCCATTTCAGGGGAGAATTCTTGATATTCCGGTTTAGGTCCATCTAAGGGTCTACCTATCAAAGTCTCTAAAATTTTCTTTCCTCGTTTATATTTTTCGCCTGTATCTGGAATAGGAGTAGACTCTACCCCCCTTTCATCAATAACTCCCATTTCTTTACGGTCATCAAGCACTTGTAAAAAAGTTTGTAAACCACGAATACTTCTTGGGAACACGGCATAGGCGTACACATGTACCAACACCTCTTTAATTTGGTTAACGGTGAGCTTATTATCCAGCCCATCATAAAGCGCAACCTTTAATTTATCTAAATCACCTTGTGCAGTATAACTTGCAATTTTGATGATGCTGGTTTCTTTATCAGTTAAAGCATTGTTTAAAGTTAATTCTTGCGCATTAGATTGAAAACTGATAAAAAATAATACCCAAAACAATACTGTTGCCGTAGTAAGGATATTGCTTAAACGTATTATAGGTTTAGTACTCAATTGCTTTAATTTCATAAGGGGTATATTAGTCTTTCAGTTGATCGGCAACGCTATCATAATATTCTTGAGATATCACCTCGGTCCATGTGGTGGGTTGTCCTCCTCCATAAATTGCTAAATAAGTTACATCACTATTCTTGGTTGAAGCGTGCCAGTGTTCTGTTTCTTTATCGCATTTAATCACATCGCCTGCTTTAAGTATCACAGGGTCTTTTCCTCTTTCTTGATAATAACCTTCACCGTCAACGTAAATAAGAATTTGAGAAGTTGAATGTTTGTGCCAATCTAATGTAGAATTTGCCTTAAAAGTGGCTTTAGTGATATTAAAGTCGGTTTCATCATCAGCCTGTAATACACCGTTCAACCATGCTTCACCAATATAATGCGTATTTGGAGCCTTGAAGCCTTCGTCTTTATATGAAGATACTTTGTAGTCCGTATTTTGAGCAAAAATGCAAATGGGAAGGATAAACAGTACTGTTGTCATTAGATTTTTCATTTCCTTGTCTTTTAGTTTAATTTCTTTTCTTCTAACCAATTGTACATCAGATCGGCTATTTGCTTGTTTTGTTCATTACAACTAGCAAATAAAATTAGGCTTGCAAGTACTAATGTATATTTTAGCTTTATCATGTATTACTTTGTTTAAATAGTCAATTTAATAAAGTTGTACCCTTTCCTAAATCTTTCTTTTTTTTGATGGAAAACTATAGTTTAAAAGAATACTCCATGTAAAATCGTCATCGGGTAATATTTGTGTGCTAATGCCTTTGTTTATAACTCCGGTCAATGAAAATGGACAGTTCTTCTTCGCTATGGTTAAAAATCCCGAAGTATAGTATCCCGTAAGTTCATCTGAAGTAAGATAATAAACTTGTGGCGTAAAGTTTAAAAATAACGAGTTTGAGAGAGCTATTTGGTTGAATGAAAGATTGAATACCAAAAAATTAGTTTCTTTCACTCCTTCGTCAAAACCTCGACCATACAAATAATACATACCTACTCCTATTTTATTGGTGATTTGATATTTAGGCACCACTTCTGCACCTAAGTATCTTCTAGATTCTAAAAGTGCTTCACTTTGTCCGTTACGTATGATATTGACTGTTCTAAAATTTAATCCCGGATGAGCCCCTAACCTTAAAGAGAACTTTTTATTCTCCATTGCTTTGTACCTAAACCAAAAAAGCATGGTCCATGGTTTGCCTTCGAGCGAAAAGCGCATATCTGGTTCAAAACTAAATTTCTTTTTAATAAACTTTAAATCGAACAACAAAGCAGGATCACCTAAAGAAAAAGAAGGAACCAATGATACGCCATTATGGGTAATACTGGCAGTACCTCTAAAATCATCTAAAAACATGTTGTTTTTCTCTTGTTCATTTTCCTGCGCATAAGAGGTCATGCATAATAGCAATAGCAAAAAAGTTCCTATCTTCTTCATTTAACGTGATTACATTGCCAAAATTAGGCTAAGAAAACAGGTACTATACTACCCGAATAACTGATGTTTATACCATTATTACTGATATTGTCATTACACTTGATGATTTGTCTATCAATAGGTTATCTTTATTTTAAAATCAACCGGTCGTGAAAAATATATTGGAAATCAAAACCATTGCAGATTACTTTAAATTAAGAAATTACGAAGTACTTCACCCGTTGGTGGGTATTGTAGACTTTGTCAGGGTAGATGAAAGCGGATATACCAATAAATCCTATGACGGATTTCATTATAGCTGTTATGCTATTTTTTTGAAAGATGCCGTAGGCTGTAAATTAAAGTACGGCGGTAGTTCATACGATTATGATGAGGGTACCTTGGTTTTTATGGCGCCCAACCAGACTATAGAATTTGGGGGGTATGAACCAGGTTATGTGCCAAAAGGTTATGCCTTGTTATTTCACCCGGACCTTTTATTGGGTACGGACTTGGCTAAAAAAATACATGAATTTAATTTCTTTGCCTACTCCAGTAATGAAGCCTTGCATCTGTCGGCAAAAGAGCGAAAAGTAATTTTGAGTTTATTGGATAAAATCCAATTTGAACTAGAACAGCCTATTGATAAGCATAGCAAGAAACTGATCGTTACCAATATTGAATTGTTTTTAGATTACTGCCTTCGTTTTTATGATCGTCAATTCATTACACGAGAAGTGGTGAACAAAGGAACCTTAGAAAAGTTTGACAATCTTCTAAGTAGCTATTTTTCTTCGGATAAGCCTAAAACCAATGGATTGCCGTCAGTAGGTTATTTTGCAGATGAACTACATTTATCTTCCAATTATTTTGGTGATCTGGTTAAAAAGGAAACCGGTAAATCTGCACAAGAATATATTCAGTCAAAACTGATCGATGTAGCAAAAGAGAAAGTGTTCGATCAAAATAAATCGGTCAGTGAAATCGCGTATGAACTAGGTTTTAAATATCCGCAACACTTTAGTCGGTTATTCAAGCAAAAGGTGGGACATTCACCAAAGGAATTCAGGGCTTCGTTAAACTAAAATTTATGTTATTCTTCTCTTAGTTTTCTAATTACTGCACCCACGTTCTTTTCTTCAAATTTCCCTATAAACTTAAGAGTATAGTTGATAAGAGTTGATTTCGGGGATTTAATGAATTCCCCTAATCGTAAAACCGCTAAATCCATTTGACGTATTGCGTCATCTTGAAGACCAACGCCCAAGCCCCAAAGCAAATTGGCATTGTACCATGAAAATGCCCTAGCCTTGCCCAGACTAAAATTGATAATCTCTTCATCGGTGTTCTTACCTGCAATGTCCAATAAAAAAAGTAAGGGAGAAACCCTACTTAATCTGTCTTGCATTTCATTGACGATATTACCAAGAATATTATTTACGATATTAAAATCATTTTCTATATCGCTAATTTGTTTGCCTTGCATTACAGCGCTTGCGGCTAATCCTAAATCAAGATTAATATGGGTATTGATACCTAACATGATATGCTGTAAAATGGTCAAAGGTTCATCTTTTGAACCAAAGGAAAATTGCCAAGATTTCCTGATTGGCGTCTGCTTGTTATAACCATTGTAGGCATCTAAATAGTAATTGGCGAAGGCTACATCAAAGATTTCCATACGGGCATTGTCTTCAAAATTGCCTAGTATTATCTCCTTTTGAATTTCAGCGGTTACCCTTCTGTATAGATAAGCAAAATAACCAATGCGGCTATTCGTGGTCATGGCATCATCAATAATGATGTCCAATTGGTCAAGTACCTGTTGTATGGTGGTTGCTCGGCTAATTTTGTGTATCTAGTTTATTGATGAAACGTATTTATAAAAAGAAAATTGAATTTCATTGTTCTAATGTAGAACATTTAAAATTTTTAAACTGCAAAATGGATACGCTAATATAAAGATTTACTCCACAATTTTAATATCTATAGATGTTCTGCTTTGCCAACCGGTTGCATCTGTAACCGAATATGCACAGTGGTAATCGCCCGTATCTATGTCATTTGGTATGGTAACCGGGATATTGATTTCATAACTGCTCAATGCGCCTTCAATGATAAAGTTTTCCACATAGATCAAAGGATTTACAGCTGATTTAATTTCACCTAAATCACATTCTGTTACCTGGTCATCATGGGTATGGTGATCAAAATTATGATGGATATCAATACTGTAAGCGGCAAGTTCATTGTTATCCGTAACCATTGCCCTAAAATTATAGGTTTCTCCTCTAGTAAGTAACGCGCAACCTTGAGGAAATCCTGCCGTATAGTTAACTGTAATTGTAGGCTTTTCTTCATCAATCTCAACACTGTCGTCACTAGAACATGCCGCAGTTAGTAGTATAATGGATATAAAATAGTAATATTTAAAAGTAGATTTCATAAGATTAGATTTAAGACCGCACAGCATGTTGGTACGCCGTGCGGTTTTGTTTTATAATTTAAGCAGTTACATCAATATGTGCTTCGTATACTACGGTATTACCATCTTCATCTTCAACAGTAAAGATGATATGATATTCCCCAGCAGGAGCAATAGCAGGTACATCTATATGTTCATGGAATTCCGCTTCCATTTCTTCATGGTAACCTTCTAAAAATTCTTCTTCAAAATCCCATCCTACTTCTCCTTCTCCAGGTGTAACTCCGTCTGCATGAATATCTACGGTTATACTATGTACACCATGCGCAGCTAGAATCATAAATTCAATATGGAAATCATCTCCTCTAGCTACTGTTTCTTCCATTTCAAAACCACTAATAGCTATGGCATCTAGTATTATAAGGTGACCATCTACTTCTGTGCTGTTCCCCAATTCATCGGTAACCAAAAGTTCAATATGGTATTCGTCAGAAGGAATGTCTGTTGGTACATCTATATGCTCATGAAATTCAGGATTAAGCACCAAGTATTTGGCATCTGTAAATACTTGCTCAAAATCCCAATCTACTTCTCCTTCTCCGGCAGTTACTTCATCGGAATGAATAGAAAGTGTAATGCTACTTACGGTAGCTTCTGCAGCAATTTCTGCTGCTAAATGAATGTCTGAACCTTTAAAAGCATATGCTTCTTCTGAATCATGATCATGATCATCATCCCCATCTTCGTCATGATGACCTTCACCAAATTCAAAATTGGTAATTACTGGAGCATTCAATTCAATAGCTCCTTCATCATCATCACTACTACATGATTGTAAAAAGAGTCCGACAGACGCAACGATTGCTAAAAATTTCAAATTTGGTTTCATAATAGTTGTTTTCATTGTTTTCATTTTTAATTTGATTACTGATTACTGATTACTGATTACTGATTACTGATTACTGATTACTGATTTTAAAAAGGTACTGTTAGGGACAATGAGATGTTTCTGCCAGCCTCCGGAACATCTATAAGTCTGTAAAAGCTGGTATGATTAAAGTATTTGATATTGAATACGTTATTCAGTTTTATGCGCATTTCAAGTGGGGCGTTATTTCTAAACGCATTTAATTCTGATAAGAAAGACATGTTTAAAACTTGATAGCCATTTGTTTTTTCTTCGGGAGGAACAATGTCTTCTTGATCGGCTGTAATTCTAAAATCTGCGATCAATAGAGGTTTCTCAAAGAATAGCAGCTTGTTAAATTGATATTTTGCCGAAAGTAAGGCAGATAAAGGCGGTGAAAATGGCAACGTAAATCCTTCTTTTGGACCGCTCTGCTGTCTAGAATACACATATTCTACAGATGCATCTAATTGCAGATTTTTAAAAATAGAGGCACTTGCGTTGAACTCTCCTCCCATTCTAAAAACCTTAGCTTGTGTATATTCATAAATTTGTATGGTTTCAAAATAGCTTGATGTTGGATTGAGGTAAATATAATTTTGAAAAAAATTCACGAACGGGCTAACCCCTACACTAAAAGTTTCTTCAGCATGGTCTACACTTAAATCTAACTGATATGATATTTCTGGGTCTAGATCAAGATTACCTTGCTCAAAACGGTACATGTGATAGTTGACACCGTCAGATGCTAATTCATTTGCCAAAGGCATTCTAAAACTTCTACCAATGTTAATTTTATAGCTGGTCTTATTTTGAATGTAGCTAAGCCCAAGAGAAGCACTAAGACTGCCAAAATCAAGAGTTTTGTTTTTAGACCTTTGCAGGTGTATATATGATGTGGAACCATCATCGTTATTTACTGTGGACGGGTACCAATCATAATGCGCTTTGGTGTCTACCCTACCAATATCATAGCGTAAACCTGCTAGCACATGAAGATTGGAATTTACCTTAAACTGATCATAACCAAAAACACCAGCAGTAAACCGATTGTATTCCGGGATTAAAAAGCCCCATCCTCCTATATTATTATTTTGGTATTCCGTATTTAAGCCCAAGACCAGGTTATGTTGGTCAGTGGGTTTGAACGTATCACGAAAATTTAGGGAATAGGTATTTTTAATAAACAATCTTTCCTTGGTATCGGGCGGTGTTGGCATATACCCATGTGGTACTGGTTCTGAATGCTCTTCCCTATTGTTATTTTGGTAGCCAAGGTCAATGTTTAAAATATGTGTACCCGCGCTTAAAACAGTGTTGTTGGTAATTTTAAAGTGGTTTACTTTATGATATGGAAGATCAATATCTCTGTTAGAGCTGTCATAATCTATACTGGAAGTTCTTACCTCCAAGCCATGTGCATTCGCAAAGAATCCGTTTTTCGCATTAACATTGCTAAAGACGGTTTCAGATTTAATACCCTCAGAGACAAAACCTATACCTAAACTTGCATTTGCCTCATATCCGGCTGTATTTCTTAAATTATTTTCATGCAATTCAAATATGTAATTCTCATAACTGATTCTATCTGCAGGTACTTTGTAATCTCCGTAATCCCTATAGGTAAGTCGCCCACGGTAGAACCATTTATCTTTTCTAGATGTTACACCAGCAGAAACTCCCAACAAATCATTATTACTTTCTCCAAGAATATTTACTTCACCACCAAAAGAATTGGGCAACGGAGTTTGGTTAGGTTGAATATCTACCACACCGGCAATAGCATCTGAACCATATAATAAAGAAGCCGGACCTTTTATAATTTGAATGTTTTCAATACCGTGCTGGTCAATTTCCAGTCCGTGGTCATTGCCCCATTGTTGTGCTTCATGTTTTATGCCGTTTTGTACCACAGCAACCCTATTAAACCCTAATCCGCGAATTACAGGTTTAGATTGCCCGGAACCTATGTTAATAGTACTTACACCGGCAATTTTGCTCAAAGTTTGCATTAAGGTGTTTTCCCTATTTTGTTCTAGAAACTCCTTTGATACGGTTTGTGTAACGATCGGTACTACTTTGGCTTCCCTGTTTTTGGTCTTTCCGTTGACCTTTACTTCCTCTAGTTCAGTGGCAGCTTCAAGTAAAAAAAAAATTATTTCCTTTATGTTTTGCTGTACTTCAACATTCATGGTTGCAGGATGGCAGCCAATATGTGATACGGTAAAGGTGTAAGTACCTTCAGCTACATTGTTTATCGTAAATGCTCCATCTTCCGTAGAAACGGCATACAAGTTTTTACTAACAATAGTGGCGCCTTGTGCCGGTGATAAGTCTTTAGCATGTAACACAACACCCTTAATTTGATAAGTATTTTGTGCAAGTGCCATTGAGTATAGACCAAAGAATAGCCATATACCCAGTATTTTATAAAACATAATAATGAACTATAAGAGTTGAATAGTTGCTCTTTTAAAAAGCAAAATGATAGAGGTGGGTTTAGCTTAAAAGTGTATGAATTGAGTCTATATAGCCAAATAGTATAAGGCATATAGATCAGACGACTTTTAGCATAATTTGTAGTGAAACTTATAGCAATACAGGTGGAGGTCTAGAGAATAGTGCCTTGGTAACAATAGGACTATCTATTGTAAAACGGTAATTGGTGACAATTTCAAGTGGTATTATAAATTCAGGATTCTCTATTCCGAAATCGCTTGAACTGGGAGAAATAGTTGGGGTAAAGTTATTTATTATAGCATGATCGCAAATAATGCAAGTATCATGCTCTTGTTCATCATTTGAATGGGATAAAACATGTAGTCCAGACACATTCGTGAAAAGATAAAGTACTAGAAGTATTCTAGTTATACTATGTTTTATACGACTACCCTTCATTGAAAATTTATGATTGTAATAAGCTTTAATGATCTATATCTTTTCCTGTCCAATAATTTTTAAAAACTCATTACGTATATCGGTCTCTGAAAAACGACCGCCATACTCTAAGGTTGTGGTAAAACTGCTCTGGTCCTTAATCCCTCTAGAAGATACACAAAGGTGCTTTGCGGTTACTGAAACAATAACGTCTTCAGTACCCAAAGCTTCTTGCAGGTCGTTTAAGATTTGAAGAACCAGTCTTTCTTGAACCTGAGGACGACGAGCATAATAATCTACTAAACGATTGATTTTTGACAATCCGATAACCTTTTTTTGGGGAATATATGCCACATGGGCATACCCCACTATGGGTAAAAAATGATGTTCACATGATGAATCTATTGTGATGTTTTGTTCAATAAGCATTTTCTTGTATTCATACTTATTTTCAAAAACTGAAAGCTTAGGTTTGTTTTTTGGGTTTAAACCATAAAACAATTCTTTTACATACATTTTTGCGAAACGGTATGGCGTACCGGATAAACTATCATCGGTTAAATCTAAACCTAGCTCTTCCATGATTTTGGCAAAATGATGCTGAATGTTTTCTATTTTTTCATCATCGCTTTTAGCAAAAGCATCAGTTCTTAATGGGGTTTCTATGCTTGAGGAAAAGTGGTTATCCCCTACTATCTCTATTTGTTCTTTATCCTTCATTTACACAGCAATTATCTGTAGTACATTTACAATGATTTCTATTATACAAATGCAGTATTACCAAAGCAAGGGCGGGTATATATATAACAAATTCTGGTATTGGGAAAAGGTCTAATTTTTCATTTAGAATTATTACCGCCAGTACAGACCAACTTAACCAAAGCATTGGTTTTATCCATTTTACTGTTGTGTTTTTTGTTGACCAAAATATGGCAAGAAATGAAATAGCCAAGAACACGTAATCTAAAGATTTCCACCACACAGGCGGACCACTGTAAAAGGTTGCTGCGCTAGCTTGAGCCAGAAATAGAAATGGAGTGGCAATACAATGTACAAGACATAAGGAACTGGCAAAAGTTCCTACAATGTCAGATTTTTGTTTAATTAATAGCATTGATGTTATTGTTAATACAACTGAGTTGCAAATGTAATCATAATATTTGTTAATGCAACAAAGTTGCGTTATATTTGTTTTATGGGAGTAATTAGAAAAACAAAGTCTGTCGAGATTTTACTTAATGAGTTTAGTACAGGCTCAGTAGCCATTTCTGCAAAAGCTTTAATTGAGCAGTTAGGAGATATGTTCAATAAAACCACTATTTATCGTGTGTTGGATAAGTTGGAAGATGATGGAGTTCTACACTCTTTTTTAGGGAAAGATGGATTAAAATGGTATGCAAAATGCAATGGCTGTACCTCTAAAGAACATAAAGATGTTCATCCACATTTTCAATGTTTACAATGTGGTAAGGTAGATTGTTTGCCCGTACATGTATCACTTCCCGAAATTCCAAACAGAAAAATAGAGATATCACAATTATTGATACAAGGTAAGTGCGAAGCATGTTTCGTTTAAATTAACTTGCGGTCAAGAAATGGTGAGCCGTTTGTCAATAATTAGTACAGTCTTGGCAGGTATAAACCTAAGAAGGTTATAAGGAACAAAAGGCTAGAAGAAATTCTAGCCTTTTACTTTTGTGGTAAACACTGGTTTAACAGGATATTTTAAGCACCTGTTTTTATAGATAAATGTATTGAATAAGCGAGGTTTCAATGTCTTGTTTCAACATTTGAAGACCTTTTTAAACCGTTCAACCGAATTAATTTTTCATTTTGAGACAATAGGATACTTTTCCCTCTTTAAACTCGAAAAGTATGAAGCTCGAACTAGTTATTGTAGATGACTCTCATCTTTGGTTGTCCTTGGCTGAAAAGTTGGCTACAACCCACCCTTTAGTAGGTAAAATAACCACTTTTGATGATTCTTATGATGCATGGGTACATATACAAATCAACAAACCTCAGTTTGTAATTTCAGATATAGAAATGCCTGGTATGAACGGACTCTCATTTTTGGAAATGTTCAGTGATAGATTACCATTTATATCTACCTCAACCAAACAAGAATTTGAAGTAGTGGCAAAAGAGCTTGGTTGTATAGATTTTGTAGCAAAACCTTTTTCAAAATCAGATATTCATAATGCAATTGATGAGGTTTATAGCCACATGTTTGGCGAAAAAGTAAGTAATTATAAGTAGGTTGTCGTGTAACTATAAATGTCTAGTTATACCTGCTTTTTGCAGAAGATTCTATACAAGTACTTGTTTGTAACAATTGTATTTGAATTTGACAGAGATTCTTCAAAGATTGAGTTGTATGTAATTAATTTATTTGTAGTGCGTTATAGAATTTCTAAAATTCTTAAACCATTAACAAATGAATTTCAAAACTTTATCATTAGTAGCATTACTTTTAATACTTTCAAATTTATCTGCACAACACAAAGGTACAGTGACCTTTAAAATTGGAGATGTTAAAGAGGGTATAGTAGAAAATAAGGGTAGCAAGATTCTATTTACAGTAGAAGGTACAGAAACCGCTAAAATTGCACATGAAGAAATTGAGCATATAAAGACAGGTGACATTGAATATTTTAGAACCTCCGCAAAATCTAAAAAATTAGAGGAATATCAAGTTATGGTTTATGGCAGTACTATGCTTTTGGCCAAAAATATTCAAACCAATTATGGTAGTATACAAACTGATTACGATACCTATTCTGTACAAAGTGGAAACTTAACCGCTAGTCAAACAAAACAGGTATCAAGAAGAGTTGTAAGGGGACCAAGTACCAGAGGTACTATTATTAAATACTTCATTAAAAAGCCAGGTTCGGATCTTGAACAAGTATATAGGTTAGTTGTCGGCGATGTAGATTGGATCGGATACAAGAAAAAGGTGAAGAAGCAATTAGGAGACTGCAAAACACTTATTGATAAAATGAACAATGGGGACTTTAAAGATGATGAATACGGGAAAGGAGCAGAATTAGCAGCTATTGTCCTGTATTATAATCAAAACTGTAGTAAGTAATTAAATACGCTCCTTGAACATTGTCAAAATAGTCAACAATCAATATATCAAAGCCTATAGTAATCTATAGGCTTTTATTTTTATAGTATATTGCATCTTAAGCTATAAAGGCTGTTAAATATAGTAGTACGGATTATTATAGATAAAGGAATTAATATAGATTAATGGGGCAAGAACCATCTATTTGTGAAGAGCAGGTTTACAATCAAGTGTATAGAACCCATGCAGAAAGTTTACGTAATTACTTGTATTACAAATTTGGGGATATGCAACGTGCAGAGGATATTGTGCATGATTCGTTCGTGAAATTGTGGTCTAAATGTAGTTCCGTACTTTACAATAGGGTAGCTGGTTTTTTATATAAAATGGCAAGAAACCTTATGATAGATACGCTCCGTAATAAAAAAGTAGCATTAAAATTTGAAAGGGGTTTAGTGCTTGAACAAGAGAATGAAGACCCTTATTTTAAACTTAGAACCAAAGAGTTTAGGTTAAAGCTTGAAACTGTTATATCTAATCTGCCAGAAAAGCAAAGAGAAGCTTTTTTAATGAACAGGATAGATAAATTAACCTATAAAGAAATTGCATTAAGATTAGAAGTTAGTGAAACAGCAATTGAGAAACGCATTTCAAAAGCATTGATAAAATTGAACAATATTTCAGAAATTAAAGATTTTTCAATTTAAAGGGTTGGTTATATAGTTTTTCAAACGTATTACTGGTATGAGCAAGCATTTAGAAGATAATAATTTAATTGCCCGTTGGATGGATGATCGTTTAAGTGACGAGGAGAAAGAACAACTGAAAGCATCGGGTGAATTAGATGCGCTCAAAACGGTTATAGATGATATTGATACTTGGAAAGTTAAACCATTTAATGCAGATGCGGGTTTGTCCAGATTAAAAGAAGCGAATGCTACGGTTTTACCGATTAAAAAATCTACAAATAAAAATTGGTTGGGTATTGCCGCAGGTTTGGCCGTATTATTTACATGTAGCATCGTTGGGTATTTTATGTCTACCGGGGCAACTACCATCACAACCGAAATTGCAGAAAATAAAACAATAGACTTGCCATTGGGTTCTCAAGTAGCAATTGATGCTGGTTCTAGTATTACGTATAATGAAAACAAATGGGAAGAAAGTAGGCTTGTTACACTTAAGGGCCAAGCTTACTTTAAGGTGACCAGTGGGTCACCATTTGTGGTCAATACACCTACAGCACAAGTTTCGGTTTTAGGAACACAATTCAATATCAATACACAAAACGATCAATTTAAAGTGTATTGTTATGAAGGTAAAATAAAAGTTTCATACCAAGAAAAAGACAAAATAATAACCATGGGTCAAAGCGTAACGCTGCATAATGGAGAACTTCAATTAACAACCCATCAATTGTCTCGTCCAGATTGGATGAGCGGTATTGGCAATTACGAAAAAACACCGCTAAAGAATGTAATTGCTGATGTTAAACGATATTATAATGTGGAAATAGATCTTCCCAAAGCTTATGAGTCATTACAATTTACAGGAACAATAGAACATAAAGATTTGCAACATACTCTTACCACTATTTTTACCACTATGGAGATTGAATACAGGATTAAAGACCGTAATAAGGTTATTTTTGAATAACATTGAATCAGTTAAAGCCTAGTATGATAAGTTATAAACAGAAAAAGAGTGCAATAATAACGGTTCTCCTTAGTATTTTTTTCTGTATATTTTATCATCATTCTGCATATTCACAAAATGAACCTGCTTTAAAGTTGGTTGATCGTTTAGAGCAACTCAAAGATGTTTACAATGTAGATTTTACTTATAACCATACCCTTTTAGCCCCAGTAGTTCTACCCTCTAATTTTAAATGTGATAATTTAATTCATTGCATAAATGCTATTAAAGAAATAGCTCCTGTCAAATTTGTAAAGAACGGGGCCAATTCCTTTATGATTATTCCAGTTAGGCAAAATATAACATTTACGGTAGTAGATTCAGAAACTGAAGAATTTGTAAGTAATGTTACCATTCGGATAAATTCTGGAGAAGAACGGTTTTTATATCCTATAAAATCTACTTATACCATTAAGAATTTATTTCCATTAGATTCCGTTCATATCCATTCGGCTTTTTATAATACCATACATATGAAAGCCATGGATCTAAATGAACTAAAATCTCCATTGCGACTACAACACGAAATGATTCATTTAAATGAGGTGCAGATAACAGATTATTTGACCAGGGGGGTCAACGCTAAAATTAGCGATAATACGTTTCAAATAAACATGGAATCTTTGGGTTTGCTTGCGGGTGAAACAGACGGAGATGTTTTTAATGTAGTTAAAAATATACCTGGTGTACATACCCCCAGTGGTAAACCAGGTAGTTTAAATTTTAGGGGCAATACCTTTGATCAGTCCCTTATTGAAATTGATGATATCCCTATATACCATAATGGACATTTTTTTGGGGCTATCGCACCGTATAACCCAACTACTGTAAGTAAAATTGAGATTCAAAGAAATACGCTTTCTGCCAAATGGGGAGGTCGTGTTGGCGGACTTATTCACATGACCACAAAAAACAAGGTGCCAGATTCAACTTCTTATACCGTTCAAGCGAATACGGTTTATGCTGGTGCAACGGCAGAAGTACCTTTGGTAAAAGATAAACTTGCACTTTATGTGGCAGGTAGATCCAACTACCCAGGAGTTAACTCACCTAAATTAAGGGCTTTTTCAAATTTAAATTTTCAAGGCAGTCGGTTAGAATCTGTTGCCAACGATGTAAATAGTGATTATTTTAAAGTTGGCTTTTATGATATAAATTCAAAATTGATTTATGATATTAATGAGAATCATAAAGCAACAATTAGTTATATAAATATACAGAATAGACTGTCTGCAGTTTTAGAGGATTCGGATGATAAAGATAACAGGGATTTCAGGGATTTATATTTGGATAATTGGGGAATGACTATAAAATGGGAAGGTACATTTTCGGACAGATTAAGTGCACAGGCAAGAGTAAGTACATCGTCCTTGTATATTGATAATAAAAGTGAGGGCTTTTCTGCAGATGTACGCTCAAGTTTTGAAAAATATTCAAATACGATAAACGATACTCGGTTTATTAGCGAAGTTCAGCTACAATTGAACGAGAATACTACTTTAGAAACCGGGTACACCCTTACCGATTATAATTTACGGTTTGATCAGCGAAATGATGAAAATAGTGTTGACAGTCGTAGGGATCAAAATGCATTGACCCATAGTACTTTCATTTCATACAATAAAAACTGGAATGATAAAGTGACGGCCAATTTAGGCATGCATGCAGACTATTTTGAACCCAATAAAAGATTTTATGCGGATCCCAGATTATCAGTAAATATAAGTCTTAGTGATGCATTGTATTTAAAAACTTCTGCCGGTCGTTCACATCAATTTATTCAAAAAAAACTACGTGACGATTTTGATGATTTTAATGATCAATCTCAATTTTGGTATCTGCCAGATGCAACTACATCCGTTTTAGAGGGCTACCAAGCCATGATAGGAGCTTTATACAATAGATCGGGCTGGCTGTTTGATGTAGAATTGTATAGTAGGAATACGAAAAACGTAACCGTACAGACCAACACCAGTACACTTGAAGAAGGAAAGTTAAAAAGCAAAGGGGCTGATCTATTTATAAAAAAGCGGTGGAATAATTTTGAATCGTTATTCAGTTATTCATTAAGTGAGGTAGATACCGAATTTGATACTGATTTACCCATTTTTTTTGACCAACGCCATATCTTACACGTTACGGGTTTATGGCACTTAGATCCTTTTAATTTGGCGGTGACCTGGGGTTACTTTTCAGGTATGCCGGTAGTTGTTCCAGATTTTGATGAAGACAGCAATACCTCACAAAATAGTTTGGATATAGCGTATACAGAACGTTTTCCAAGTATGCATCAATTTGATGTTTCTGCCACGTATGGCTTTACGAACACTAAGAAAAGTTGGAAAGGAATTGTGGGCTTGTCAATCGTTAATTTATTTGATCAGGACAATATTGTCAATATTTTTCAAAATGAACCACCTGTAGATGAACCTTATCGTAAAACTATTGGTTTTGCCCCCAACCTACAGTTTAGCATACATTTTTAATAACTAATTATACTTCAAATACTACTTTGGTTTTTCCATTAATTAGGTAGTAAATCAATAGAATTTATTTTTTTTCAAAAAGAGGGTTGGGTATATGTACTACCTCAGCGTATTAAGGGAAAGGCACAAAAGGCCTTCAGTTAAACATTAACCTTTAATACAGAAATTTATGAGAAATTATAATTTAAGATGGGTGTTGATTATCCTATCGGTGATCCTACTACAGGCTTGTGCAAAAGATGAGTTAGACGTACTTGAAATTAGTGAAACGGACACAGATGATTTTGAAACAGTGGCCCAAGACTCTTTGACCGCTAGAAGGCAAAATAACCGTAACAATGGCTTGAACCCATCTGAGGAGACTGTGCAATTAATTGTGGATTGGAATGATCTTTGGCTGGTTTTGGATAGATATACTGATGGCTTAAGACCTAATACTACAGCAAGAGCTTTAGCCTACATTCATTTGGCCGGGTACGAAACTGCCGTAGCGGATATGGATGGTTATGGATCTACACAAGGTCAATTACAGGGCTTTAATCTTGATTTAGATGAAAGAGCAAATAACGTAGATAGAAATTTGGCACTTAACACATGTTACGCCTTGGTAATGGACCATTTTATGTTCAATGTTTCCAATAATGCAAAAGCGGGTATTGCAACTTTAGAGGATGAGTTGGCAGATGAACTAACGGAAGAACTTTCCCAAGAAGAAATTGAGAATTCCATAGCATGGGGGACTTTGGTCGCAGAAAGTGTAATTGCCTATAGCCAAACCGATACCGAAGCAGAATCTCAACAGTTAGACCCTAATCCTGCATCATATGTAGCACCTGTTGGTGAAGGCTTATGGGCGGCATCTGAAGGAGAAAGTGCGTGGTTTCCTTATTGGAACAGGGTAAGAACATTTGTGATCAGTCCGGAACAGACCTCTAGCACACCGCCGCCATTTTCCCACAACACTAATAGAAATAGTGGCTATTATGAGCAAATGGAAGAAGTTGAGATTTCTGCTACAACCGCTAGGTTATCAGATAACGAAGATCTTTGGATAGCCGAATTTTGGTCAGATGATGTAGAAGGGTTAATGATGAGTCCTCCTGGTAGACAGTTTTCCATTGCCAATCAATTAATTGAACAGGAAGACTTGGATTTTGAACAAGCATTGGAGTTGTTGCTGAAACTTGGTTTTGCAACTAATGATGCTGCGGTTTCTGCTTGGGATGATAAATACACCTATAATTCAGAAAGACCAAGTAGATTTATTCTGGAGTACATCAACGATGATTTTCAAACAAATTTAGCACGATTCATTTCCAGCCCCAATCCAGCTTTTCCGGCTTATCCGTCAGGGCATGCTACATTTGCAGCGGCGGCATCGGGAGTTTTTATAGACATATTTGGGGGAGACGCCATTAACTTTACCGATAGAACCCATGCCGGAAGATCAGATTTTGATGGCACCCCTAGAAGGTTCAGTTCTTTTACGGAAATGGCCGAAGAAAATGGATATTCTAGAATACCATTGGGTGTACATATACAAGCTGATAGTGATGAAGGCGCTCGTTTAGGTTATGAGATTTCAGCTGCAGTGAACAACTTTAGTTTATCCCCTAATTTTTAATTCTTAACCCTTGGATTGTAGAAGTTTCGCCAGTAATGGCGAAGCTGTTGCAATACCATATTCCTACCGTTACCCTACCCTAATTTATTTGACCTATATGACAGAAAACTACTTTTTAATTTTTATCAATCTTTTAAAAAACAATGTAATATGAAAAAGTGTTTTGTCCCAATTTGCTTACTAGTGATTATTTTAAGTTCGTGTAGTAAAGATGAATATATAGATATAACCGAAGAAGAACAACTATTGGTCAATGATGAAAATAATGATACGGTTGTTGATGATAATGAAGAAAATACTAATGACCTTGCTGTTGATTCATCTATTTTAGCCTTGCCAGGTTCTCCATTCAATTATGCCAATATACTTTTGCCGGATTTCTTTTTAGATAACGATGTTAGAAATGAAGATAATACTCCTAATAATAACGAAATAACAGATAATGGAGCAACTTTAGGCAGGGTGTTGTTCTATGATACTAATTTATCTAGGAACAATACTATTTCTTGCGCGTCTTGCCATATTCAAGAACATGGTTTTTCTGATCCTACCGCCTTAAGTACAGGGTTTGATGGTGAATTAACTTCTAGGAATTCCATGGGGCTTGCAAATGCCAGGTTTTATGAAAATGGAAGGTTTTTTTGGGACGAAAGAGCGGTTAGTCTAGAAGAGCAAACATTGGTTCCAATTCAAGACCTAGTGGAAATGGGACTAACTTTGCCTGAATTGGAAGCAAAACTGTCGGTCGTAGATTATTATGAAGCTTTATTCACTAATGCCTTCGGTGATGACAATGTTACCAGTGAGCGTATAGCATTGGCGTTATCTCAATTTATACGTTCTATGGTTTCATATGAATCTAAATTTGATGAAGGTTTGGCACAAGTAAACGATATAGATGACAACTTTCCAAATTTTACAGATTCAGAAAATAGAGGTAAGCAACTTTTTATGAGCAACCAGACCAGATGTTTTGATTGTCATGCTACCAATGTTTTTGTGGGTGATGCTGCTAGAAACAACGGGCTAGATGCTACTATTACAGATCCGGGCGTAGGCGGTATAACCGGTAATAATAATGATTTGGGTGAATTTAAAGTGCCATCTTTAAGAAACATTGCTTTAACAGGACCTTACATGCACGATGGTAGATTTGAAACTCTTGAAGAGGTTATTGAACATTACAATAGCGGTGTACAGAACAACCCAAATTTGGATAATAGACTTACTCAAGGAAATAACGTTCGCCGATTGAACTTATCCGATAATGACAAACAAGCATTAGTTGATTTTCTACATACCTTGACCGATACAAAGTTTATCACAGATGAGAAATATGCCGATCCGTTTATAGAGAATTAACCATTCATTTATTTCAATAGGTTTATAATTTAAATTAATATAATTAGTTAAAAAATCTTTTAAGCTAAGCTGTATTATTGGTTTGATGTAAATTTGGCGTTCAATTTAAAAAAAGCTCAATACTAAAACTCTTATTCTACCTCTTTTATACGCACTCTAGCAAGTGTTAAACGTAATGTTTATTAGGTATTTATAAGAAAAATTGGGTTTAATGAATAGAATGAAATTTACTTAGTCTAATACATAAAAAATGAATTATGAAGTATAAAATGTTAATAGCTGTTTTGGCAATTTTTAGCACAACGGCATATGGGCAATGGCAAGTCTCGGCAAGTTCTGGCTATGCCGTTGGAAGTGCAGGTATGAAATTGGGAGAACGAATTACGACAACGGAAACAGAAAACTCATATGGCAGTTATGGAGAAGGCACAAACTTTCAACTTAGAGGCACCTATTTTTTTGACGACTCTTTCGGTTTTGATCTTGGAGTAGGTTATTTGCATGGTGCTGACCAGGATATTTCTGTTGTTAGTTTACCGGATACAGAAGTGAATGCTGTTGCAAGGGCAAGGGCATTTGGTGCTTCCGCATCCGTGGTATATAAATTTACCAATAATATATATGGACGTTTTGGAGCACTATTAAAATTGGGAGGTAAAACGGAAGGTGTCATTTATCAAAAATCTGTTTTTTCTGAAGCCGAAGCCGAGGCTTTTGGTGTACCGGAAGGCTCTTATTCCGAAACGAACTATAAAGAGGATTTTCATGGACATTTTCCTTTAGGGTTCGTGGGAGCTCTTGGATATAAATATGATTTAGATGATAATTTTAGCCTGTTTGTAGAAGCTGAATATTACGGTATTAGTTTAAAGCGTAAAGATTCTGAAATATCGGAATTCAATACAGATGTAAAACTACCTGATGGTACTGTAGCGGTTAGTGGGCTATATACCATTGATAATTTGCCAGAAGGTGTAAATAGAACTACTACGTACGTAGATAACCTATCGAATACCAATACTGATACATCTAAAGAACTGTCCCAAAAAGTACCATATTCTTCTTTTGGATTAAATATTGGTATTACTTACAAATTTAATAAAGCCACGAATTAAGTTTTCATTATTAATCTTCTACAAAAAAAAGAACCCCCTGTTTAAGATAAACAGGGGGTTCTTAGCAAATAACTCAAAATGAAAATAAACGTATTCGGGGGGAATACGTTTATATGGAAGGTTTATTTTAACAAACCAAGTATACCTTCCAATTCGGTTAAATTAAGGCTAGCGTTATTATCAGTGTCCAATACATCAAAATTTTCAGAAACTTCGCCAATAGCTTCAGTTGAGCTAATAGCTTGATCATTGTTGGTATCCAATAGGCTAAATAAGCTCGCCACCTGCTGTACCGTAGAATTAGAACTTAGTGAGCTTAATAATGTAGCAGCATCGGACATAGATGAGGTGTTCATGTTCTTTACACTGTTACAACTGGTTATTGAAGCAATAATGATAAACGTTGCAATTACTTTTTTCATGGTTATGTGTTTTAATATTTATGTGTTACAAAAGTATATTTACCTCTTAGTAAGTGAAAACAATATATACCAATAGTGTAATTATTACTACGTATCTATAGAATCAATAGATGAAAAATTTTGTAATACTTAATTGTTGGCATCGGCCTTAAACCAAATATTAATGGAGACTTCTTCGGGTCGCTGATCTTGTGGTGGTGTGCCTTGAGAACCTCCTCTACCTCC
Organism: Maribacter sp. UBA3344; assembly: GCF_002362375.1. Classification (NCBI taxonomy): domain Bacteria; kingdom Pseudomonadati; phylum Bacteroidota; class Flavobacteriia; order Flavobacteriales; family Flavobacteriaceae; genus Maribacter; species Maribacter sp. UBA3344. The sequence goes on from NZ_DERI01000002.1 coordinate 30,979, forward strand.
ACCGCCAGGACCTCCAGCTTGACCACCTCTGCCACCTCCAGATCGGCTACCTTGACCTCCACCACCAAAACTTACATTTGGGCTTTCAGTTTTTGTTTCGGATGTTATTTTTGGAGTCACAATACCAATGGATAATTTGGATAGCTTGGTGTCATTATCAGCAATGCTATTTTTTGGTATTTTTAAGTGATAATGAAGTTCTTTTGAAGCTTCGTCAAAATTGTAGTTTATGGTAACACCTAGATTGTTTAGGTCTAAATGAAATTCTTCTTCATGGTCAAAATTAATAAAGCGTGCCGTTCTGGGCATTTCTTCCAATAGCTTGTTCATGTCCGGTCCTTTCCGCTCTTGTTCATCCGTATTTTTACGAGAATTATTATCTCTTTCATTTCGTTCTGGACGTTTTGGCGGAGTACTATTGATTGGATATTGAATGGAAACATTTTTCTTCTTTTTTCCTTTAACATCAAAATACACGTAAAAGCCCTGGTGCAACATAGACATCATAGTAGCTTGGTCTGCTGTACTTAATTGGACCATAATATGTTCTTCGTCTATAATGCTTTGATAAGTAATGTTATCCTCTGTATTTTGAGCTTGGCCAATTGCCCAACTAAATACCAATAATAGCGTAGTATATATTTTCATTTTTTTGATCTTAGTAATTTTGGAATGGTAAACCTATTTATAAAACAAAGACTAAAGAGGAATTTTAAGTGTATGCCATAAGATTTAAAGCGAATGCCTGAACCTTTACCGGTTACATATTTGAACAATGCTAGTTGCTTATATTTCATCATGTAGATGAATTTTAAAAATAGAAAAGCTCCAATATTGCTATTGGAGCCCTTCGTCATCAATCAATCAATCAAAAAAACTATCTTTAATTATAGACCTAATGCGGTTATTGCATCGTCGTCTTTTGTAAATGCATACGCACGCCACGGTCTATTGTAATTTGTAAATCTCCACAGCACATCTCCGTCGCTATTAACTTCCCAAATAGCACCTGTGCCTTCGCAGATAAGGGTGTTTCCATTGCTCATTCTAACCCCACTACCTAAACCATTACTATATAAATCGGTATCTGTGAATTCCCATATTAATTCAGGCTCATTATCTTGACCGGCTACCAGTTCATAAGGCGGACTCAATTGGTATTCTGCTACTGCAGATTGGTTGTCGTACTTATTATTTACAAATACCAACATCTTATTATCATCAAAAAGATTAGGATAATGTACCCTGTTCATGGTCACTTCACCAACATTGTCATAAGTAAGGGGGTTTCCAAAACGGTAAACCAGGTCACCACCTAAATTATAGTTTCCGCCGGTATTGGTGGCAGCCTCTTCTGTTGAGGTGCTATGATCAATAACCCAAACCTCGCTATAAAAGTTAACGGTCATGTATAAAAGGTCGTTCGTTTCATCTAGGGTTATACCGTTTACATGCATAATGTCACCATCAGTTTGATCATTATTATAATTGATGTCAATAAGGTTGGGAACATCGGCAACGACACCAAAGTTTAATTTGCTTTCATCATAATCTTGAACAATATGGTCCGTAGCATGCCACTCCCAAACTATTTCTTGGGTTAATGGATTCATTTCAATAATAGCTTCAGGATAAATATTAAAATTACCCGAAAATCCCATCTCGGCAGCATCTGCAGCACTTACTTCTTCCCATACGGGAAATATGATATTTCCGTTCGATAAGTAATTAACATCATGATGTGAGATGTAGGTACTAGTAGAATAGTCCACTTCCCATTCAATGGATTGGTCAGCATTTATTTTTCTAAAACCGCCACCATAACCACCAAAGGTTATCTGTGGATTATCAGCTTTTATGGTAGTTACCAAGCTGCCATCAGATTGAAGCATGGCATCATTACCCAGTTGGTCACCATTGAAATCCCAATCAAATAAGGTATTACCATCATGATCAATTAAATATACCCCATTGTCCGGTGCAACGGCTAAAATATAGGAGTCACTGTCCACAGTACTACTTGCTTCATTGGTGTCGCTAGTATCATCTGTTGTTTCTTCTTCGGTGATTGAAACATCATCGGAATCATTACTGCAAGAGGTTAAGAAAAGCAGGCATACGAATAATGCAGTTGTTCCTAAGTTAAGATTCATTTTTTTCATCGATTTTAATTTTTAGGGTTGTTATACGGTTTAAGCATCTAAGTAGGTATAGATACCAGTCTCCGTTTAGATTTTAAATGTAGTTCGAAGTTTAAATGAAAATGAAGCTACTCAGCGAATGGAGTGTATAATTCAGTAAAAGACCCTTTTGTATAAGTGAAATTTTTTAGCCTTTTGTCATCTTAAAATGGCATTTTCTGCAATTGGTCAAAACGGATTAAATTAAGATATAATTAGTATAATTTTTGATTTTATGTACTGATGGTTTATTAATTTTGCGCCCTTAAATTATCAAGAATCTCAAATAGAGATAGCAACCTGCAATAACGAGCAAGGTGCTAAAAGCGATAAGCCAATACCTTGGAAAAAACGTTAAATCCTTCCTATTGTATTTGCTATAGCTCTAAACCTGATTCTACAAATAACCATATATGACTCAAGTAAAAGCTGTTACAGCCAATGCAAAGGCACTTATTCCATTTTTAATATTCATTGCAATATTTCTAGGCGTAGGCATTTTTCAAAATGATTTTTATGCCCTACCCGCTCCTATTGCCGTAATTGCTGGTATACTGGTAGCATTTCTCATGTTTAAGCAATCTATGAAGGAGAAAATTGCCATTCTTTTAGAAGGGTGCGGTAATGATAAAATTTTGACCATGTGTCTTATATACTTATTGGCAGGAGCATTTGCAGCGACAACCAAAGCTATGGGCAGTGTAGATGCTATTGTTCATTTAGGTCTGGATGTTATCAGCGGACACTATATATATGTAGGTGTGTTTGTAATTGCTGCATTTTTGTCTATTTCTACGGGTACCTCTGTTGGCGCTATAGTAGCGCTGGCTCCAATTGTAATTGGTTTTGCGGATACCGGTAATTTTTCGCTGGGTATTTTGTGCGGTGCCTTGTTAGGAGGTTCCATGTTCGGTGATAATCTTTCGGTAATTTCAGATACCACCATTGCCGCTACACAATCACTGAATGTAAAAATGAGTGATAAGTTCAAGGCGAATATCAAAATAGCCGTACCTGCTGCCATTATAAGTATGGCCATTTTAATGTATGAAGGTCTAACCATGAATACCGTAGGAATGGAAATGGAAGAGTATCATTATTCCATTCTTAAAATTTTGCCTTATTTAATTGTAATTATACTTTCAGTAATAGGTGTGAACGTTTTTGTGACGCTTGTATTGGGCGCAATTTCGGCTGGGATCTTAGGTGTCTTTTATGGTGATTTCACAGTGTTGGAATTTACAAGAATATCATATACAGGCTTTACCAATATGACGGAGATATTTCTTTTATCATTATTAACGGGTGGTTTGGCCGCTTTGGTGACGTACAATGGCGGTATAGCGTTTATACTATTAAAAATTAAAACTTTTGTAAAAAGTAAGAAGTCGGCACAGTTTGGTATTGCAACATTGGTATCAACTATTAATATGGCAATTGCGAACAATACGGTCTCCATAATTATATCTGGACCCATTGCTAAATCTATTAATGATGAGTATGCTTTAGAGAACAAACAGACTGCATCTATCTTAGATGTCTTTGCTTGTATAACTCAAGGATTATTGCCTTATGGAGCCCAGGTGCTTATGATTTTGAGCTTTGCAAAGGGTAGTATAACTTATTTGGACCTTGTAAGTAATACTTGGTATCTATTGTTATTATTGGTGTCTACTGTGTTGTTTGTAGGATTAAAATCTAAGAAGTAAATAGCCTACAGGAATATTAAAAAACATTCTCAATAGCATTAAAATAAGGTATAATAAAATGTAGCGATTAACTTTTTATCAAATTCTCTAAATCTTCAGGTGTTCTAGGTAAGTCCGAACTTAACACTTCACAACCATCTTCCGTGATTAATATCATATCTTCTGTAAATACTGAAATATTGATATCATGATTATAATACCACGGCTCTACAGTAAATACCATGCCTGGTTTTAAAGGAGCATTAGATAAGTTTGGATCGCCTGTTGATAAGCCTAAATGGTGACCAAAAAACAAACCTACTTGCATATATTTTTTTGAGTGTTCAGGAATAATGGTATTGGTGAATTTCTGCACATCCTTAAAGGTTATTCCTGGTTTTAAAAACTTAATAATTTCATCAGCAATTTTGGTTTCCATCATCAGAATCTCTTTTTGTTCATTTGTGAATTTACCAGAAACCGGAAATGTTCTTCCTATATCACTTACGTATTGCTCATATTCGCACCCTACATCAAAAATAACAAGATCTCCATTTTGCATAATACGGTTTCTCCGATTATAATGTGTTGCTAAAATTCTCCAGGGCCAATGAGAGTTTGGTCCGGATTTTATGATGGACCCAAAAGCCAACCTTTGAGAACCATTTTTCTTGAAATCTCCTTCTAAAACGCCTTCTAAATAACGTTCGTCTATTCCTGGTTTTATAGCTTTTGCCGCCTCATTAATGCCTTTAACTGTTATATTTGCCGCCTGTTTTAAGAATTTTACTTCATTTTCAGATTTTATCATACGTACTTTGGCAATTGCTTCGTAGATATTTTCAAAACTTAAATCTGTATGTTTCTTTTTGATTGCCTCTAAAAGAACTTGAACAGGAGAATAGGTAGCTATGTAGTCATTGGGTGCAAATTTTACTTCGCCAGGTCTACCGTTATTTATTAATATTTTAGATTTATTGGAATTTTCTAAATTCAACAGATTAGTAAAATCTTCCATGGAAGCGAGTGGGATACCTGTTCTGTTTATGATATTTTTATCATATAATAGAGGTCTTAAGGGAAAATCATTTTTTCTAGAACTGTTTTCAAACCGTATATCCTGTTCTGGGGTATAGATAGTAACTTTTTGATTATTCAAGTTCAAAACTAAAATGGCATTTGGCAATTCTAAACCGGTAAAGTAATAAAAATCATCTGTTTGCCTAAATGTTTCACCAATTGAAAATCCGTCTTTTGCGGGTATTAATACTAGCCCTTTTTTATTTGATTGGGCTAATTCTGTCATCAGGTTTTCTCGTCTAGTGTTTAATTCTTCTTTTGTAAAAGGTAAATTAGTCCACTCAAAATAAGATTGCACGGGTGTTTGACCATTTACAACCACCATAGCTAAAATTGATACTAAACATGTTAAAATTACTTTCATTTTCTACTTTTACTTAGGTTGGTTATCAGAAGTGCTATGCTCAGTTAAGTAATGTGCCAAAATTTTCTCAACGAGTTCATCTTTAGTTAAATGATGAAATACCGTTTTAACTTTCGTTCTAAGTTCATCTGAAATTTCTCTGTTCGGTTTTGTCTTAAATATTTTCTTGGCCCATAATAAAGTGTTGTTCTCTTCAATACTTTTGGCATCCGCTTTTTGATATTTAGAAAAGGAAATACCTAATTCTTTCTCAAAATCGAAAACCTCTGCAACCTCTTCTTTTTGTAAAATGGTCAAAGAAAGTCCCTTTGCCCCTGCTCTGGCCGTACGTCCACTTCTATGCACGTAGGCATCATAGGTGTCTGGTAAATGGTAATTTACTACGTAACCCAATTCTTTAACATCTATACCTCTGGCAGCTAAATCGGTAGCCACAAGAATTTTAATATGTCCCTCTCTAAATTGCCCCATAATGCGATCTCTAATGGGTTGAGATAGACTACCGTGCAACGCTCCCGAAGAAAATTTATTTATAGCCAATTTTTTTGCCAGTTTGTTTACGGCGGCCTTGGTCTTACAAAATATGATTCCGCTTTGTCCCTCTTTTGAATTCAAAAAATGAGTTAATACATCTAGTTTTTCAATGGGCTCCACAACTACATATTTATGATCAATGCCTTTATGACCAAGGGTAGACATATCAGCTTCAATATGCACCACATGTTTGGACATATAATTTTGCACCATTTGTTTAATAGCACCGGACATGGTTGCAGTGAATAGAAAAGTACGTCTAGCCTTAGGTATGCCAGCAATAATGGTATCTAAATCGTCTTTTAATGCAGTTACCATTTCATCGGCCTCATCTAAAACCAAATACTTCAGTTTAGTAATATCCAAAACTTCGCGTTTTACTAAATCAACTAATCTACCAGGTGTAGCGACAATAATTTGGGTAGGAGTTTTAAGTACCTCTATTTGGGGTTTAATGGGAATACCACCACATAAAGCAGCAATGGAAATATCAGGGTTATTTGAGGTATACGATATTAAGTTGGCATGAATCTGTTGTGCCAATTCTCTTGTTGGTGCTAAAATAACAGCTTGTACAGCTGTACTTTTGCTGTTTATCAATTGCAATAATGGTAGACCAAAAGCAGCGGTTTTTCCAGTTCCTGTTTTTGCTAAGGCAACAAGGTCATCCCTTTTGTCCAAAATTATAGGAATGCATTTCTTTTGAATAGTGGTGGGTTCGGTTATCTGTAATTCATCTAGACTTTTTTTTAAATCCTTAGAAATTCCTAAATCTGAAAATTGGCTTGGCATAAAATGATTTTAAACAAAGATAGGTACACTTTGGCTAGGGGCGGATATAATCGGTGGAAACGATTTTGTAAATTAATATTAATTAGAAGGTATGATCACTTATTTATATTTGTTCCCAAGTTATCCACCTCTCCATACCGTCTTTGTACCATTTATCGCCCTGTAAAAACAAGAGGTCATTACTGCGTTCTACCCTAAACTCAATAGGTTGGTTATAGATCAGTCCGTTTTTCCAACCAATAAAACACTTTATTAATTTATCGATTTCTTCATCTGTAGTTAAGTCCATATCCATTTTATAGAGCTGTTGGATCAATGGAATAATTTCTTCAGAACTATGGCTATCATAATGTATTAAAGGAGATAATCTAATAATCTGCTCATTGGGTTTATTGCCCGTTGCAGCTTTTAAGAACATCATAGCAATGTAATTGGCGGTGTCTGGCGGTTGATATAATATGGTTTTAGCTTGGTGCAGTACCGTTTCTTTAAAAAAATTAAATTGAGGTTTCCATTTTGAAAAATGGAATTTCTTTCTTCTGAATTGAAGCGCAATTTGTTTCCAGTTCCAAAAGTCCCTTTTAGAATCTGCTGACATTAAGGAATTGCTGGTACCTAAAGAAACAACGCGAATGGTATTTAGGTCAACACCCAATTTATACGCTTCAATGATTCCCGCTAAAATAGGATTGTTGAATCCGCCTAAGGCTCCGTCCCAAAGCTCATAGAATATATCGCTACCCTTAGACTTAAAGCGTGCAGGAAAATCAAAGTACTGTACCGGTGCATTTGAAGATGCGTTTATGGCCTGTGTAAGTCTAACGGAATCATCTCCTTCGGAATTCGATGAGAACGATTTGAAGAATTTTGCACGATTGTTCAGTGCATCGTATGTTGCAACAACAATTTTAAGTGAATCCTTACCAATGAGTTTTGGAAGTTCATCCATTTGTATTTTATCGATTTCGGGAAATAAGCTCTCAAACGCTTCCTTTTTTCTTTTGGTACTATATTTAGGTCCGAAACCTGCATTGAAGAGTCCGAGATAATCCACCGGAAAATAGCGGTCTTTAAAAGTATTTTTATGAAATATAAGCTCCCTGTTTCTTTTCTCCTTAAAAAGGGCAATTGCCTTGTCTAATGTATAATTTTCTGCCAATGCCGCCAATACGATACTGCCCCCTGAGTTTGCAATAATTAAATCAAATTTTTTAAGTATTTGGTGACCGTTTAAATTTCCGTAACGATCTTTTAAGGTAAGCAATTGAATTATTGCCCAACTTCCGCCGCCATCTAAAGATAGAATTTTATACATGTGTTATGGAATACCTACTAAGGTTAGATGATGTAGTAAATGAAAAGGACGTGGGAACTACCTTTATTAGACATCTTAAAGTTAGTGAATTATCAGATAGAGCCGTTATAGGATGTTCTTAGAATTTATGAGGATATTATATTTTAATACAGTCAATTAAAGTTCTGTTAATAAAAAAGAATGAACGTTCATTTTCTGTAACTTTGTACAAAGATTTTAATTCATGGCAGCACTTCAAAAAAGTATAGACAAACGTAACGCATTGATAAATGCAACTATAGAGCTTGTAAATAACGACGGCTTTCATGCAACGCCTATGAGCAAAATTGCTAAAATGGCCTGTGTTTCTCCTGCCACTATTTACCTCTATTATGAAAACAAGCAAGATTTGGTAAACAAGACATATTTAGAGGTGAAATCAAGTTATACTGCTTATGCTTTTGCTACTTATGATGAAACCATGTCGGTCAAAGAAGGTTTTGAAGTAATCTGGAAACGTATTGCTGAATTTAAACTGAAAGAAGATGCCTACGCCATGTTCTTGGCCCAATGTGATAATACGCCCATGATAGATGAAGAAAGCAGACAAGAAGGGATAAGGCATTTACAACCGTTGTTAGATTTATGGAAAAGAGGAATTAAAGAAGGAGTTATAAAACCCATGTCAGATTATATGTTGTATGCCTATGCTATAAATCCGCTTTCCTTTTTAACCATTGCTCAAAATCGTGGTGCCTTAGTTTTGGACGACAAACAGTTAGAACTAGCTTTTGAGGCAGCTTGGAGCAGTATAAAAGTATGCGAATAGGATGAATAAGACAGCTATTATTTTGGGAGCTTCTGGTTTAACGGGTGGCTTGCTTTTAGAGAAACTTATTGTTGATGATAGATATGAAAGCATAAAGTTGTTTTCAAGGTCTAGCATAAAGGGGTTGCCCAATAAAGTGAAGCAGTATATAGGCGATCTTTTAGAATTGGAACAGTTTAAAAATGATTTTACCGGTGATGAAGTCTATTGTTGTATAGGTACCACCGCAAAAAAGACTCCGGATAAATCTTTGTACAGAGACATTGATTATGGTATACCTGTAGCCGCGGCAAAATTGGCAAAGGCTAATCGAATAAACACTTTTTTGGTTATTTCCGCAATGGGCGCAAATAAGAAAAGTAACATTTTCTATAACCGTACTAAAGGAGAAATGGAGCAAGAGGTTTTAAATCAGGCAATACCGAGAACTTCCATTTTAAGACCTTCTTTAATAGGCGGGGAAAGAAACGAACAACGATTACTAGAAAAGATAGGTCTAGTAGTTTTTAAAGTAATTCAGCCCCTATTCATTGGTCCCTTAAAGAAATATAGAATAATTAATGCCGATAGTATTGCACAAGCAATGCTCAATTTGGCAAATACCACGAGTAATACCGATGTTATAATTACGTCGGATGATATAGAACAATTAGCAAAAACAACTTAATTAAAATTAGATAATGGAATTATTGGATAAATTGAATTGGAGATATGCAGCTAAAGCCATGAATGGTGAAAAAGTTGCTGAAGATAAAGTGGAACGCATATTAGAGGCGGCACGCTTGGCTCCTACTTCTAGTGGCTTACAGCCTTTTGAAATTATAGTGGTTAAGAATCAAGAAATAAAAGAACAGATTAGACCGGTAGCATGGAACCAATCTATGATTACAGATTGTTCTCACCTTTTGGTATTTGCCGCTTGGGACACGTATACCGAAGAACGTATTAACTATATGTTCGACCTTACCAATGAAATTCGTGGTTTTAAAAATGAAGGTTGGGAAAACTATAGAAAGATGTTGTTAGATTCATACCCACAAAAAGATGAAGAGGAGAATTTTAACCACGCGGCAAAGCAAGCTTATATTGCTTTTTCACAAGCCATTGCTGCGGCAGCTTTTGAAAAAGTAGATGCAACGCCTATTGAGGGTTTTGATCCTGCAGCTGTAGATAAAATATTGGGTCTTCGTGAAAAAGGATTAAGAAGTGCGGTATTATTGCCGTTAGGCTATAGGAATGAAAGTGAAGATTGGTTGGTGAACCTTGTAAAGGTGAGAAAACCAATGAAAGATTTGGTTACTGTTATAGAATAGTAAAGCCAATGAACAATTAAAAATTAAAAGAGAAAGAAAATGAACAATTTTGAATTTAAGAATCCCACCAAAATAATTTTTGGAAAGGATACGATCAAAAAAATAGAAAGTGAAATACCCGCCAATGCTAAGGTACTTATGCTTTACGGTGGCGGAAGTATTAAGAAAAACGGCATTTACGATCAGGTAACCAAGGCACTGTCCAATTTTGATGTTATTGAGTTTGGCGGAATTCCTGCCAATCCAGAATATGATACATTGATGAAGGCGCTGAAGGTTATTAAGGATGAAAATGTATCTTACTTATTGGCAGTAGGCGGCGGTTCTGTAATTGACGGGACAAAATTCCTTTCTGCGGCAGCTGTTTATGAAGGTGACACCCCATGGGATATACTTACTAAAAATGTAAGAACCCAAAAAGGAATGCCATTTGGTACGGTGTTGACGTTACCGGCAACAGGTTCTGAAATGAATTCAGGAGCGGTCATCACAAGAGCGGAAACAAAGGAAAAATTAGCCATGGGCGGACCAGGATTGTTCCCAGAGTTTTCCGTACTTGACCCACAAGTGATTACATCTATTCCTGTACGTCAATTGGTAAACGGTATTACCGATGCGTTTACACATGTTTTGGAACAGTACATGACGTATCCTATAGAAGCATCGTTACAAGATAGATTTGCAGAAAGTATTATGCAAACGTTGATTGAAGTAGCGCCAAAGGTCATTAAAGACCCTACCGATTATAAACCTGCGGCCGATTTTATGTGGAGCTGTACCATGGCCTTGAACGGATTAATTCAAAAAGGAGTACCTGGAGATTGGGCCGTTCACATGATGGGGCATGAATTAACCGCTTTGTTCGGTATTGATCATGCACGTACATTGGCAATTGTGGCACCAAGTCATTACAAGTATAATTTTGAGGCCAAAAAAGAAAAATTGGCTCAATATGGCGAACGTGTATGGAATATAACCGAGGGAAGTATTGATGACAAGGCTTATGCGGCCATTGAGAAAACCGAAGCTTTCTTTCAAGAATTGGGCATAGATACCAAATTGTCAGATTATACCAAAGAATACGAAGGTACTGCTGAAGAGATTGCTAAACGTTTTACAGACCGAGGTTGGAAATTAGGTGAGCGACAAGCTTTAATGCCTGAAGACGCTGAAAAAATCGTAAAAATGGCATATTAACATTAAGTTTGAGTGTTGAAAAAGGGGGTGTCTTTACAAAAGGCATCCCCTTTTTGTTTTAAAGGAGCAATACAAGGTTTTTAGGTTATGAACAAATAAGATAAAACCAATATCTTCGCGCGCATTATGTGGATGTACCTTGGACTTTTAGCGGCATTATTTTTAGGATTACACAACTTATGCAAAAAACATGCTGTACAGGGCAATGAGGTTTTTCCTGTATTGTTGGGTACGATCTCGTCTGGGTTTTTATTGCTCCTGCCCTTTTATTTTGGCTCCTTGTTCTTCAAGGAATATATGTTATCCATAGATTTTTATATCAACAATATTCCTTTTGAAACTCACGGATTTATTGCAATTAAATCAGCGATCATGGCGGCATCATGGGTGTTGGCCTACCAAGCATTAAAGCATTTGCCCATAACCATTGTTACGCCCATAAGATCTGCTGGGCCATTTTTTACTTTTATAGGAGCCATTACCATTTATCAGGAAAAACCGAATTCATGGCAGTGGATCGGTTTTTTTCTTATCATATTTTCTGTGATTCTCTACTCACGAATCGGTAAAAAAGAAGGAATCCATTTTAAGCGAAATAAATGGATCTTTGCTATTGTTGGAGCAACTTTTTTAGGAGCTTCAAGCGGTTTGTACGATAAATTTTTAATTCAAAGCTTAGCCTTGAATCCGCAGACATTGCAATTCTGGTTTTGCTTTTACACCGTTTTATTTTTATTGATCATACTTACGGTAACTTGGTTTCCTTATTCCGAAAAAAGAAAGGCATTTACTTGGAAATGGACCATACCATTGGTGGGTATTTTACTTCAAATTGCAGATTATTTTTACTTTAAGGCATTACAGGATCCAGATGCATTGATCATGCTTTTATCGGCCATTAAACGAAGTCAAATTCTTATTGCCGTGGTCATAGGTGGCTTTATCTTCAAAGAGCAAAATAAACGTAAAAAGCTAGTTCCATTGGCAGGTATTATGCTGGGCGTTTTTCTAATACTATATAGCTAGTGCTTAAATATTCCTTCTAATTGGTATTGCCCCCTTGTAGGTAGTATCTTTGCACATGAACAGCTCGTTTAATTTGTATCATCATCTATGGCATTTAAAAAACTGAATCCGCATTTACTTGAAAGGTTGACAGCATTGGCAATTGAAAAGCCCACTTCACTTCAGAAGAAGAGTATACCGGTTATTAAAAGTGGTGCAAATGTATATTGTTATGGTCCTAAGGAGAGTGGAAAAACCACCGCTTTAATTTTGACAACATTACAAAAATTACAATGCAAGGCAGAAGGAAATGCGCCTAGAGCAGTGGTCGTTGTTGAAAACAAAGAAAAAGTGCTGGAGCTTTATGATAAGTTTTTTGAGTATACCAAGTATACGGATATGAGGCTCTATGCCAGTTATAAAGAACTGCATATAGACATTCAAAAATCGGAAATTTTTGAGGGGATCGATGTATTGATTACCACCCCTACTACCCTACATAAATTGTTTTTGTTAAATGGTGTAAGTACTTCGCAATTAAAAATTTGCAGTATTGATGACGGTGATTTTTTAATTCAGAAATCCGATTATACCGCAATGGTTACGGTTTCACAAAGTATTAGAAAATGCCAGTATGTACTATATGCTGAAAAATTATCTCCAAAATTAGAGCGATTTGAAGATTTCTTCATGGAACGCGCACAGTATGTCTCTGAGTAAATACGTTTTACTTTTTATATTCTAAATCCTTTAAAACCTTAATGGTGCTTTCGTAACCAATTTTGAAGATCGTATCTATATTGCGCATATCAAAAGTTGCGAACTCACAAAGTTCATTTGGTGATATTACAAATTTACAAGTTGGGAATTTTGCAAGAGATTCTGCGGCTGATTTTATTTTGTATGCTCTTTCAAGAACATTGTATGAATGTTTGAGGTCATTGATGGCTACAGGTTTAAGAGCGTTTACATAGCTGCCAATTATAGTTTCACAAGAGCCTAAGAGAGGTTCTACAGGGAAATTGTTCAGTACACCGCCATCTATATAATAAGACCCTTCTATATCAATTGGAGAGAAAACACCGGGAAAAGTTGCCGAGGCTAAAATTGGTTTGATCAATTCTCCTTTTTCAAATATGACCAATTCGCCCTTTATAATGTCGGTAGCAGTAATAAACAATGGTTTTGGTAAGGCGCCAAAATCATCATTTGGAAAAAACTTTTTAAACTCGTCATAAAACTTTTCGGTATCTAAAAATCCGGGTTTTCTTCTTGCGAACCTATTGGTGTGAAAAATTGGAATTGCCTTGAAAAAGCCTAAAATTTCTTGCCATTGAATACCACCTGCGTATAGGGCACCAACTATGGCACCTGCACTGGTACCTGAAATATGGGTCGGAAAAATATTATATTCTTCCAAGGCTTTTATGGTTCCAATATGGGCTACACCTCTAATACCACCTCCAGATAACACTAATCCTGTATTCATGACCATTTATTTTATTAGTTTAAAATTCAATTTTCTGCCACTATTTCAAATTTTATCAATCCGCCATCAATTTCAGCCTTCTGTAAATATCCACCTTCATAATAGTATACATTTTCATGTTTTTTGGCGTTGATCTTTTTATAGACATGATTGCCTAAAGGTACAATGGTGTTAAAGCTACCATCTTGTTCAGAATAGCAACTATCAATACCTATAGGTTCTTTAAAATATAAAACTATGGTCGCATAATGTATAGCATTTTCTATAACCGATTCTTTCTTTTTGTTTTTAGTAATTAGATAGGTTTGATCTGTACGGTTGGTGATTATATCGGCATAGGGTTTATCATCTACCCCAATGATTACGCTAGCCTTTTTTAATAGGTTATCTTCAAATACAACATCATATTTATAATCTACTTCAATTTCCTTGATCACCCTTGTTTTAATTGTCGTAATACTTTGATAATGAATTTTTGAACCATTAACAACTTTGGTAGCTTTTAAGGTGCCAATGGCTTTGTCTTTATTGATAATGGTAAAGTTTAGGGTATTTTTACTGGTATTAACAGTATTTGGTGCAGCACTTAGCAGAGTCATAGCAAAAATGAAAATACCAAGTAGTTGATTTGTTGAAGGCATTGGTTAATTATTGTTTTGATGATGAATAATGTAATGAAGTAGTAAATCTAACAAAACGTGTTCTTGTAAAAACTAACCGTTGTCATATTTCACTACTATTCATAAACAGAAAAGGCCTACCCATTATGGGTAAGCCCTTTACAAATTCAATTTTAATCTAATTATTCCATATCAATAATACCTACCACTTCATAGGCTCTAGAACCGTCCAGTTGTATTTTTTCATAAAGTATGTTAGCATATTCATAGTATGTTAAACCGTCAATAGTAACTTTTTCATACCCGTCTGGTAATTCATAAACTACGGTGCCAATTTCTGGTTCAACTACCTCATATCCAGAATTTGCTTCAATATAAAAAGTGCCCCCTACATTAAAATAAAGTCGATTATTAAATCTTACTCTTACCGAATTAGCAGGTAAAGTGTTGATTCTAAATCCTACTTTTGGTGCAATGGCAATATATCTACCTCTAGAAGCCGTATAATATTTATTATTGGCATAATAATAATTTTGACCATTGTGTCTAACCACGGTTTTATTAGGAACCGATCTCACCGAAACCACCTTTTTCGTTGGTGTTCTGTATACTACTTTCTTACTAGAAACCCTTCCAGGTGTTTTAGTTACGGTCCTGGTAGTGGTAGTTTTTGTCGTTGTTCTTTTACGTGTTTGGGCATTGCTAGGTAAAGCAAAAGCGATTAATAACAAACCAAGTATTGCATATGTTTTAGTATTTGTTTTCATCTGTTTTAGTTTTAAAAGTTAAACTTTACTTTATCGTTCCATACTTTGACAAGTAATATGGCAAGTGGTTTAAATGAAACAGATGAAAAAACTGTACTAATAGATGATTTAGGGAATTTGATCTACGAATGAGTAAATTGTATAGAAGTTTTAAGATTGAGTTTTGGTGGTACTTTACGCTATGGGTTTAGCCTTTAAGATTTGGCATTGTTCTGTTGGTTTTTCAATACTTTTCTAATAGACTCACTATCCCAATGAATATCATATTCAACAATGCCTCTTTTAAAATCCTCCTCCAATAATCGCTCTTGCTCTTCAAGTTCTTTTCTAACCTTAAAAAGGTAATCATCATCGCCTTTAGGTTCCATTGCCAGCCTTCTTAAACTAGATTCATCATATTTAATAAAATTCTGGACCTGTCTAATTAAGGTGTATTTTCTAAAACCTAGTTTACTTAAAACATCTTTTGCCAATGCTAAAGAGGTATCCAATGATTCTCGGTAAATATTCTCAAAGCCCAAATTCAGCAATTCATATGCATCATTTCTATTCTGGGCACGTATCATTAATTCTACATGAGGATATTTTTCTTTCACAAGTTTGGTAATTTCTTCTGTTATGGGAGGATTATCTATAGCGCATATTAATATTTTAGCCTTTGCAATACCTGCAGCTTCAAGAAGATCTATTCTAGTGGCATCACCATAATATACTTCAAAACCCATTTTACGGAGTACATCCACCCTATTGGAGTCTTGATCTAATATAGTAGCTTCAATACCATGAGAGCGTAAAAATCTACCGACCGTACTTCCAAAATGACCAAAACCTACCAAAATAACATTTTGTGATTTCGCAATATGATCCATAGGTCTTTTGATGGACTCCTTAGTTCCAATTTTTGGTAAGATGAAACGTTCGTTTATGATACTGATAATGGGAGTAATGGACATGGTCAGTGCCGTGATTACCAACATTATATCCATCTGTTCCTGATCTAGGATATTTAATTGAAATGCGAAGGATAACAATACAAAAGCAAATTCCCCAATCTGGGCCAAGCTAAATGTTAACAACAAGTTTTGGTCCAGTTTTAGTTTAAATACCTTTCCCGTAATAAAAAGTATCAATGCCTTTATCAATACTATTGCCAATAATATACCGCCAATGGTCAACGGAATTTTGGCAATGACCACAAAATTGATGGACGCCCCTACGGCTATAAAGAACAAACCTAAAAGAAGGTTTTTAAAAGGTTCAAGGTTACTTTCAAGTTCATGTTTGTACTCACTACTAGAAAGTACCACTCCGCCCAAAAAGGCACCTAAAGCAGGTGATAGGCCAACATACTCCATTAAGAATGAAATACTGAATACGATTAACAAAGCAGAGGCAAACAGCAGTTCCCTTACTCCCGTTTTAGCGACTCTTCTTAACATGGGAACAATCAAATATTGACCCGCACCTATGATCAACACCACAGATAGAATAATGGCCAATGTTTGGTAGCCCATGGGCAAACCATCTAAAAGATTACCGGTAGATTCATGGCTATCTGCAGCTGCTTCAACCTCGGTATTGGAAAGCAAAGGAATTGCTCCCAACATAAAGATCACGATGATATCTTGAAATAATAATATGGAAAATGCCGAATTACCAAAGGTAGTTTCCATAAGGCCTTTTTCATCAATGGTTTGCATGGCTATAGCCGTTGATGATAAGGCTACCGCCATAGATATCACCAAGGCAACCTTCCAATCAAAATCAATTAGTATAAAAAAGAGATAAGAGAGCAACATGGTCCCAGCAACTTGTAAACCACCCATACCAGCAATGGATTTACGCATATTCCAGAAGTTCTTTGGTTCAATTTCGAGCCCTATCAAGAAAAGCATGACCACTACCCCAAATTCAGCAAAATGAAGGATGTCTTCTCCCTCTTCACCTATAAATCCTAAAACATACGGACCTATTAAAACTCCGGCGATCAGATAGCCCAAAACAGAGCTCAAGCCTAATCTTTTAGCTATTGAGACACAGATGATCGCTCCCAATAAAAATATAATGGCATCAAAAAGAAGGCTTCCGGTCATAATTGGTTTGGTTTATTTGGTGCTTTTAATAGAACTCAAACTTAAGTACTAAGCACCGTCTTTTCATTTTGTAGGCTATCTATCAAAGAACTGTATTGCGAACCGTATTCGCTAAGCTGTTCATCAGTTAATCTATAGGTACCCATTACGGTAAATGGTTGTCTATAATTCATTAGACAAAGGTTGGCGGTCTGTTCAAAAGGTCTTAAAAACTCGGTAATGGTATAGCTATTGCTACCTTGTGAGCAATACAATTTTTTACTTCCACCGGTAGTAATGGCATTTAAACATATTTTTGAAGTTAGGGCCTTGCCCTTTGGTCCGTACGCCCAATTAAATTCCAACACCATATCTATCCATTGCTTTAATAAAGGCGGACAACTGTACCAGTACATTGGATGATGCCAAACGATTACATCATGCTCTTCCAATAATTTTTTTTCATAGGAAACATCAATATGAAAATCTGGATACTCTTCATACAAATCGTGAAAGGTTACACCCTCTTTATTTCTGATATAATTGACCAAAATGGTATTTGCCCTAGATTTCTCAAACTTTGGGTGAGCAAATAAAACAAGTACTTTTTTCATGTTATATCAATTAAGAATAATGACCTATGGTTTAGTAAGCCAATTACTTCGTAATTAGATTAAAGGAGATTTTAATACCCTCAATGATCATGCCCGTACCAATAATGGCTATGATAAGACCCATTATTTTTCCAATTACCGAAATAACGTTAAAGCCAACTAATTTTACTATTAAATTACTAAGTCTGAACGTGAAATAAGTGAGAAGGCTCATAAAACCGAATACGGCAATAACTATAGCAATATGTACCGGTTGTGCACTAGACACAAAGTTCATTGCGGTAACAATAGTTCCCGGACCGGCCAAAATTGGAATGGCAAGTGGAGACACGGCAATATTCTCATCAATATTAACGTGTTTTATATTTTTTACGTTAGATTGTTTTGATTGTAGCATCTCAAAACCAATATAGAAAATTAGAATTCCGCCCGTGATCTTAAACGCCGGAATACTGATATTGAAAAGTTCAAAAATATACTTGCCTAAAAGCACAAAGACCAATACAATAATAAATGCAATTAGGTTTGCTCTTTTATTGATATCCTCTTTGGTTTTATTATCGGCACCTTGGGTTAACGATAAAAAAACGGTCATGTTAGAAATTGGGTTTGTAATGGCAAAGAAACCAGTAAAAACGGCAATTGAAAATGTAATTAAGTCATCCATTATTATGAGCAAAAATTAATCGTGCAAGAACTTCAATTCCATTTTAAATTCCTAAATAATTTTGAAACTTTTGGGAATTATTGAAAAATAAGAAAAGCTGAGACCATTTTAAAATTAATCTCATTTTTAAACTGGAATACTTTCAAGGGTACAGGTTTTAAATTACTTGCCAAATTCAAACAAAATAAACTGATTGAGTTGACTGCCGTAAAGATTGAAGTTGTTATCGGCAACCACAATTAAAGACCTATTGCCATTTTCAAAATTTGGTCCAAACGTAATACCTTCAATATTGTCTACAACCCCGTTTGTTAACTCATTTCTAATAGTATCAAAATTATACAAAAGCTTTTTGGTTGCCTTTGAGTAGTTTCTGTCTTTTAAACTTTTAAAATTGCTTACGTCTGTTGCATTACTGGCATCTACATCATAAATTTTAACCGTATTACCACCATCTTTGTACCCCATAGCGTAAGAACGTTCCAAAACTAAAAACTTATTGGTATCATATTCCAAAATTTCTACAACACCGTTCAATTCAAAAGAATGCCCATTTATAGCTTGCCTGGCTACATTATCTAATTCGTACACTATTTCTTTTTCAAAACTATCGGTTTTCTTATTGATAAAAGCAATCCTTACTGGCGAATCAGTCTCGTCTACCGTTGGTTCATCGCCATCTTGTTTTAATGGTAATTCCATTGCTGCCCAATATCCTTTTTGTTGATGGCTTAAGGTTATACTTTCAAAAACACCATTATGACGAGGGCCAAACTTTGGGTCAGGATGAATTAAAAAGCGGTCTCTGATATCAATTTCTTTAACGAATTTTCCGTTTGAATCTGAAATACGTACAAATGGGTTTACTCCATTATTGATATTACCTTCACTAGTCCAAATGAACGAGCCGTTATCATATCTTAAAGATTCTGGATCAATACTTCCTTTAGAAAAACCTAGACCATTTTTATCTTTAAGGAGTGTGACCGATTTCATGAAGATGGAATCAAAACCATTTAAGTCAAACGAAATCTCAGCCTGATAAAATCTTGGAGATTCAGTATCATCACTGATTAAATAATAACTGCCATTTGCATAATCAATACTGGATAAGCCACCAACTTTAGTGCTGTTAAGAGCTGACTCTGCCGGCAGAACATACTCATCTACAAAACGTAAGTTTATAGTGTTTTCGGCTTTCTTGCTATCCTTTTTACCACCGCAAGATGTTATTATTAAAGCTGTGCATGCAAATAGCAATTTTACTACAATCCTCATTTTATCGGTTTTAATAGCGAAATTTTGTTGGCTCCGCCAAAGGGTATAATACCCCGAGGCTTGCCTCGAATTTAAAAGTTTATTTCCGTTGAATGTCTCATGGGCTTATCCTGAGGTGTTTTATTCTTGCAAAATTATTCATAATAAAAAGGTTGTATCAAATTAAAAGAACAAAAAAGTCCTAAACCAATGTATTTGTTATAGAAAGTAAATTTTCAATTTTCTGAGTGTTGTATGCATCTGCGTGTGCTGTGGCATATGAACCTTTATCATTATCAAAATACTTACCTGTTTTTACTAAATCTGTCATACTTAAATTGTACAGAATGTCAACTCCCTTTTCTGCAGGAGACCAATGCTGCCCATAAGCTTCTTTAGCCATTTTGGTATTTAATAATGAACCCGGGTTTACTGCCACTACCGTAATTGATGGTTCTTGTTCCGCTAAATAAAAACTCCACATTGTTAATGCTAGTTTGCTTTGTGCGTATGCTTCGTTGGCGCCCAAGCCTGTTTTACCTTCTAATGCTTGTATATTTATAGTAGATTGCGCGGCAGAACTTAAATTCACAATTCTTGGTGCGTCCGATGCTTTTAAATTTGCTAATATGCCATTAGTATATACATATGGTGCAAAGTAATTTACCACAAACCGTATATCTGTAGTTCCACTACTATCATTTGTCATTAAAACGCCTGCATTGTTGACCAAAACATCAATTACCGGCATTTTTTCAGCAACCTCTTCAGCCATATTTTTAACTGCATTTAAGTCTGAAAAATCCGCTAAAAAGCCAATAACATATTCATTGTTAGATTGCTGTTTAATTTCTTTTAAAGTAGCGCTTAATTTAGCATCACTCCTACCGTGAATGGCTACAAAGTGTCCTTCTTTAGCCAAACGCAAGGCAAGTAATTTTCCTATGCCGTCGGTACTCCCTGTTATTAATATATGTTTCATTGTATTTTTTATGTTGATGAAAACTGGTAATACAACTATTGCCAGTTTTATAATTTTATTTTTGTCTAATGTAATAAACTACGCTTGCTGTAATTAAAATGGTGCAACAGTATCTTTAGGACCATCAGGTAAACTCCAACGTTGGCGAGCGGTAACGCTTTCCATGGTAACATCTTTAATGGTGTCACTACTACTATTTCTGTAACTGCTAGTACTACCACGTGGTATTTGCATACGGTCACCATACAGCCAAACTACTAAATTACTACGTTGTCCGCTTGTAATTGGGTGTGTTGCGTGTGGCACATTCCCTCTGTGGATGATGGCTTTTCCTGGCTCAAAAATAGCTTGTACCGTTTTTCCTGAAGCTTTATCATAAAAATCGACCTCAGATCCTGTAAACTTTTCATCCGGTAAATTAATGTTGATATTCAAGGTAGCTGCAGAAGCATCAGTATGTGCGTGTAAATCCTTGTCCTTATCTGGATTGTATTGTATTGAAAATCCAAAAGTCTGATTGTCATAACCGTAAGTTCCCAATAGCAAGCGCGCTATCGGACGCATAAAACGGTCCATCATATCATTATAAAATGCCTGAAAATTAGGTGTAGCCAAATGCCCTTCAGAACGAGGGTCTAGCATCATTCCATATCGGTTTAGCTGTATACTGTAAGGCGCACGTTTTGGCACTCTTGAGTTTGCCACAGCTTCTAAGTAGTTGCGAAAATCCGCTAAACGATCTACATCAAAAAACTGCGCTACATAAACACCAGGTATAACTTCTTCCCATAAATCGGCAACAGCAGATTCTTTTTCAGGATTTTCCCAAGCCTCTTTAATAGCTTTACGTAAACGTGGGTCAAGCAAAGTTTCGTCAGGAACTAGTAAATCGTCTTTGTTTTCTATTTCCCATTCTGCCCAAGCAGCTTCTAACAATTTACGGTTTTCATTCCAAAATTGAGAAACAGATGGATCGCGTCTTAATGATAGTTCTCTTGATGGTACTTCTAGCGCACGAGCTTCTGCGAGTGCATTGGTATGTTCTATTGTTTTCATAATTATATGTTTTAAGTATAGCTAATAAGCGAGAGTATATTACCGACCTTGGAGAAATTTTAATAAAAGATAACGGTAAGAAAAAATTTTATAAGCCAGAAGAAATAAAGGAAGCTCATCAAAAGAGTAAGTGGTATGATTATGTTGATTTTGCATGCTGGGGAATGAGCATTTATTCATCACATTCCGATTTTGATGCATATCATGCGAAGACTGGTGAGGTATGTGATTATGCAGAAATGAAAACAGAAATGCTAAGTGGACTGTCCTTGACATCTGTATCTGATTGGACTGAAATTCCAGACTTGGATATAGATGCTTCTTGGTTGGACTTTGGAGATGTATTTGATGGATTACTTGAAGGGATTGGGGAATTTATCTCAGGTATTTTTGACGGTATCTAAATCTTTAAATACCATAAATTAGACCGAAATACTTGCCTTATAAGCACCAATAGTCATTCCCTTATAACTTTGGAAGGTTTTGTTAAGGTGACTAGAATCTGTATAGCCTAATTCCATTGCAATCTCTGAGAACTGCAGATCCGTATATTTTAATCGGGTTTCTACTTGTTTTAATTTGTAGTTAAGAATGTACTTTTTTAGTGATACATCAGTATGTTTTTTAAAATATTCACTGATGTAATTGTCCGCCATATGAAACTCCTCTTTCAAAATACACAATCTCAAAAAACCTGATAGTAGTATACTTACAAAACTCAAAAAAAGTTTGGTCTTTGTATTCCTGAATTACAATATTTTCGATTATGGTACGTGGCATAGGACTTAAAAGTACTATATAGTTTTTACTTCGGTTTCAAGCGCTAAAAATTTATGGATGTCACTAACTACAATAGACCCTTCACCTACTGCCGAAGCTACACGTTTAACCGACCCGGAACGCACATCGCCAACAGCAAAAAGTCCGGGTAAACTGGTTTCAAAAGTGTAAGGCTTTCTATGTTTAAAAACTGATTCGCCATTTAAAGCATTGTCGCAAATAGTGAGCCCTGTATGTACAAAGCCTTTAGCATCTGTGTCTATAATGTTGTCTAACCACTCCGTACACGGTTTTGCGCCAACAAATGTAAATAGGTAATTAATGTTGTTTTGGACTAAAGTATCGTTTTGCTTGATTTCTACCTTTTCCAAATTCGTATCGCCGTCAACCTTAACGACATTACTACCTGTTAAAACTTCAATATTATCACATGCGAAAATTCGCTGCACTAGATAGTCGCTCATTTTTGCACCAATATCCTCGTTTCTTATGATTACATATACTTTATGCGCATGGTTTGCTAAAAACAATGCCGCCTGACCTGCGGAGTTGCCACCGCCCACAATACCTATTTCGCTGTTTTTACACATATTGGCATGCATTGAAGTGGCGCTATAGTACACTCCGGAACCTTCAAATTTTTCAATACCTTCTAAAGGCAGTCTTCTATACGCGGCACCTGTTGCGGCAATGACCGTTTTAGCCTTTAATATAGATGTGTTGTTAGAATTAACTTCGTAATAACCATTTTTGCGCACTATGCCCTCTACCCTATGCGGCACGGATATGGTACAACCAAATTTTTGTGCCTGTATATAGCCATTATTCGCAAGGTCACGTCCTGAAATTCCGGTAGGAAACCCAAGATAGTTCTCAATTTTAGAACTTTTACCGGCTTGTCCGCCAGGGGAATTACTATCTATGGTCAACACTTTTAAGCCTTCTGAAGCGGCATAAACACTAGCAGCCAAGCCAGCGGGACCTGCACCTACCACTAGAACATCATAAATATCATCATCCAATTGCAACCGAACACCGGTACACGTACCAATTTCATCTATGGATGGCCGAACGGAAATCTCATTCTGACTATTAATCAAAACAGGTAGGTCAGATTCTTTTAAATTGAAAGTTTCCAATAGCTGCACCAATCCGTCTTCCTTATCAGAATCAATAAAATTGTACCAAATATCATTCTTATCCATGAAATCACGGATAGCGTAGGTTTCATTGGAGTGTTCAGAACCAATGAGCTTAATACCCTGAACATTGTTTTTCAGCGCATCTTCACGTAATAAAAATGCATTTAGAAGTACATCGCTAATATCACTGAATTTGGCAATGGCACTTTTTAGATTTTCAGGACTTATTCTTATGAGCTGGGTATTTGCCAAGGTTTCACCACAAACCCCAACGGCTCTGTGCGAAAGAATACTACTTGAACCTGAGAATTGATGCCTGGTATGAATGGCAATATTTTCATCTTTTTTATCAGGGTCTATAATTCTGATTCCGCCAGTAAGCACCACAAAAAAATCATAATGCCGGTCTCCAAAATCCAAAACGACCGTTGGCTCCTTATAGAACTCTATTTCACCGTACTTCTTAAGTTTTTCTACCTGAACATTGGTTAATTCAGGAAATTTTGGATCGATCATAATTGGTTTGATTGTTTAGATAGTGATAACCTTGAACATAAGATAATGTTTGTAATCTATTTTACCTCATAATCTCCATTACTTCTTATGTAAAGAATTGTTTCTTTAGCGGTAGAAATGATTGAAGTCGCATTTTCTTCAGCTCCAAAATAAGAACCGGGTTGTAAATCATTTTTAGTATCTTTTTTAGAAAACTGATGTGTTACTTCACCAGAAATGACCACTGCTCTAAAATTAGGACTTAAGTTTTTAATCTTTCCATTAAAACCAGCTGGCAATTTTAAAAGCGCGGCACGTAGCTGATTTTCTTTGTGGCTTCCCCATAAAAATGCAGTTTCTACATTGCTCTTTTCAGAAACCCATTGGATGTCGTTAGCATTTAACCAGACCAAGTTTGTTTTATAAACATTTACAGGTCTTTCGCCATTATCAAAAGCTTCAGATGTTGGTTTTACTAAATACGGACCTTCTTGAATGTCTAAAAACGCCATATTATCTTCACCGTCAGCAGCAGTAATATGCGCTTCTCCTGCTGGTTGTTGCCAATAAGAACCTGCTGGTAGCCATTGTTTTTCTGCATTTTCATCATCATTATGTAACAATCCCTTAATTACTACACCTCTATAAGTTATATTGTGAATATGTGGTGGTGATGAAAATCCTTTTTTGAATTTCACCAAAAATCCCGCTGGTTCGTTTTTAGTTCTATTGCCCCAAAGTTTTCCTGCAGCCGGACTTTTATCGCCTCGCAATGGGTTTAACCAACCCCATTCTACATTATCTGCGGTTACCACTTCATTTACAGACTTAATGTCGTCTGTTGTTGGTGTTTGTGCAGTTATCTTGTTACTTGCAAATACAGCCGCTACAGCTAAAATTGATAATATATTTTTCATTTTATTTTCAGTATCTAAATAGTTAATCTTGAAATCCTTCTAAAACAATTTTACCTTTTGCTTTTCCTGTCTCTAAGAAAGCATGAGCTTTTCTAAGATTTTCAGCATTTATTGCTCCAAAGTTTTCTCCCAATGTGGTTCTTACTGTTCCGTTGTCTATAAGCTCAGAAACTTCGTTTAAGATATTATGTTGCTCTATCATATCATCGGTCTGAAACATAGAGCGCGTAAACATTAGCTCAATGTGTGTAGATACCGCTTTGCCTTTAAAAGGCATTACGTTTAATGATTTTGGGTCATCTATAAATCCGAATTTCCCTTGTGGTTTAATCAGTTTAGCAATTTCACCTACGTGATGTTCCGTAGCATTTAAACTCACTACGTATTCAGGTGCTGGCAAGTGGTATTTTTCAAATTCATCACTAAGCTTATTTCTGTGATTAATTACCGTATCTACACCCAATTCTTTTAACCAAGAAGTAGTTTCTTCTCTAGAAGCGGTACCAATAATATTCAATTTTGTAAGCTTTTTAGCCAGTTGCACCAAAATAGAACCCACGCCACCAGCAGCACCAATAACCAAAATAGATTTGTTGGCATCATCTTTAGAAACCTCTAATCTATGAAACAGCATTTCGTAAGCCGTTAGCGTGGTTAATGGTAAGGCGACGGCTTCTGCAAATGATAAACTTGCAGGTTTTTTACCTACAATACGTTCATCAACCAACTGATATTGGGCATTACTACCTTGTCGGTTTAAATCACCAGCATACCAAACTTCATCACCTACTTTAAAAAGAGATACATCTTCTCCCACTTCCTTAACAACACCTGTAGCATCCCAACCAATAACACTCCATTTTCCATCTGGAGCTGGTCTATTGGCTCTAATTTTATAATCTACAGGGTTTACCGAAATAGCTTTTACTTCAACTAAAATATCTTTTCCTGTTGCTTTAGGCATATCTATTTCTATATCCTGAAGCGAATTAATATCTGTTGCCGGAAGATTTTTTTTGTATCCTATTGCTTTCATAAATGTGATTTTTAAATGAACTTGTCCTTATTTCCAAGTTACAATGTCTTCAAAATTTCTTCTAGATTTAGGAAACTCTGGGTCCGCTTTTCTATATCCAAAGGCGGCCATAAAAGCTAGTCCGTATTTATCGGTATCAATTCCAAATTTCTCCTGTAATAAAGCCTCTGCTTTTTCCTGATGAAATCCTTCAATTGGGCAAGAATCTATGCCTGTTAATGCTGCTGATGTCATCATATTACCTAATGCAATATAGGTTTGCTTAGAAGACCAATCAAATAGCTTTTTATCCGTATCCAGGTTAAAATCGCGCTCCTGAAATTCCCTATAAAATTTAGAGTACATTTCTATAACTTCGGCAGGCATTTGTTTTACCTCTTTCATCATATGTTCTATATAAGGTGCGTTATGCTTTACCATTGGTGCTTTCATAGCCAAACCTAAAACAAAGTGACTGGCAGTATCTAATTTTAAAGGAGCGCCCCAAGCAACCGGTTTTAAAAGCTCTCTTAACTCTTTGTCTTGTACGACCACAAAATGCCAGGGCTCAAAACCAAATGAACTAGGCGATAAATGTGCCGTTTCTAAGATGAATTTCATGTCAGCATCAGAAATGGTCTTTGTAGCATCAAATTCCTTAGTAGCGTGTCTGTAATTAAAAGCGTTTAGTATGTCTTCTTTGGCAATGTTAGGTGTGCTCATTATATATATTTTATGTCTGTTATTTAATTTTGAGACAAAGATATATAGGTAATGAGCCTATGTTGTAGTATAAAAAAAGGTGATGTATGTACAAAAACAGGTTTTAGAGCAATCAAATATTAAAATATTGCCAAAACAAGCTGTAAGCCAATATAAATATTGGTTTATATTATATGTTTTAGATATAAAACCTTTATTATTACTAGTCTAGTTGGTAAGTTCCGTCATTTTGTAAGCAGTAACATTCTCTAATTTATCTTTAGAAATAATTCTATATGCCGCAATGTGGTCACTTTGAGAATGTTTGGTTAAATATTCTTGATTTACCCATTTTTCATGAAATAGGAATAGGTTTGGGTTGTCATTATCTTGGTGTAAATCATAAGCAATACAACCTTCTTCGCCTCTTGTAGGACTAATAAGCTTTAGTAATTCAGCTTTTATTTCTTCTCTATATGCTTCTTTTACTAAAATATGTACTACTAGGGTTAAATAAGATTTCTTCATGAAAATGTTTCTAATTATTTGATTTGAAAATAGGAAAAATAAAAACTAAAACTAAGTAAAATAAACTTCAGCTTTTAAATAAAAGGTAAGTGAGATAAATGTAACATGTATTTTTAAAGGTTATTTTTGATGTTTTATATTCAATTTTATACTTATTTTGTAATTTTCCATCCAAATGTTCGTAAAATGCAGGTATTAGAAGCACATAAACCTTTTGAAATACAAGAAATTGAATTGACTAGCTGGAAGCAACGCCCGGTGAAGAACAATTTTTTTGAACTGGTTTTAATTAAAGAAGGTGAAGGTACGCAGTGCATAAACTATAATGACTATAGCTATAGTAAAAATAGTATGTTTTTGTTACCACCTTTAAAGTGCCATTCTTTTACCATAGAAAAACCTACACGTTTTATTTTTTTAAAGTTCACCGATTCGTTTTTTAAAAATGCGAATAGGATAACCATTGATAGAAATGAATGGTTTAAAGAAGCGTCGTACATACTATCTAACTACAATCAATTGCCAGGCGATATCATTAAGAACGAAATGGATCGCAACTATCTAGAAAATTTAATAGGTATGATTCTTCAAGAGTCTAGAAACTATGGAGAAGAATCTATAAACTTGGTCACTAGTTTAATGACGAGTATTTTAGAAATTTTGATTCGCAATATTAAAAAGAGCAATTATTTTGAATTACCAAAGAACCAAGTTGATGATCGCATCACTAAAATGCTCACCTATATTAATACCCATGTCGATAAGACAGAATTATTAAAGGTCGAAAATTTAGCCAAGGTATTTAACATGTCGCCCACCTATGTAAGTGAATATTTTAAAAAACAAGTAAGTATGTCTTTACGTGAATATATAATAAAGGCAAAACTGAAATTGGTTGAAATTCGCCTCTTAAATTCAGACTTTACCCTTACCCAAATAGCAGATGATTTAGGTTTTACAGATGTAAGTCATCTTTCAAAAACCTTTAAACGTTATACAGGCTCATCTATTCGGGATTTTAAAATTAAAGGCGAATATATGTTATTGAAAAGAGCAACTTGTATGCCTGCTATGCATACTTAAACTAATTGTTCCATTTTTTTAGATTCTCTGATAAGGGCACTTGCCAATACCGTAGTGGCATCAATAATTAAACTGTTTTCTATTTTTTCATATTGAATGGCTAATGGAATTTCGGTACAACCTAATATTACCGCTTGGGCACCTTTTCTAGATAAATATGTGGCTGCCATACTCAAATTTTCTTTTGCCTTTTGATGAACAGGATTAGAGAAAGCCTTTATACCATAACTAGTATCGTAAATTGATGGGTGCACAAATAAATCTTGAATATCTTCAGAAGGTTGTATTACCTCAATACCGTATTTTGACAGCACTTCAGGATATACTTTCGCCAAAATTGTTCCAGTAGTTCCCAATACACCTACCCTAGTAATTTCTGGATGTTTTTCCGATATATATTTACCAACTTCCTCAATTAAGTTTACCAAAATACAGGATTCAGGAATGCTCTTTTCAATGAAACTTAAAATAGGCTTGGCATGCGCGGTGTTGCAGGGAATACCAATAATACCGGCTCCACTAGCAATCAACGAAGCTATGATTTCAGAAATGGCAATGCCAGGGTTCACATCGGTCTCACCCAATAAAAATTTGGTACGATCAATAATTTTATGAGGTACAGATAGCATAGATACCGGTAAATGTTCTTGATCAGATGTAGCTTCCGTAAGGTCGTAGACTTTTTTAATTAAATCTATGCCCGCATAACTACCAACGCCACCCACTATGCCTATCATTTTATTTGTCATCATAACTCCACCTTTTATTAGAAAAAGAAATAAGGCATCAAATTAATGGCATTTAAATAAGTAATGGTCTTAATAAATCTATAATTTCTTCAGTATCCTTCTTAACACCCTAAATTGTAGTCTTTTTTGACTTAAATCAATAAAGAAGTATCGTAAAACTATATACGTCAATAGTTGAGTTCATCTGGTCAATAGAACTCAAAAACTGCTCCTATCTTGTGCTTAAATCAAATTAAAACGCAATGAAAATAGAAGATAAAGTAATTATTATAACAGGAGCATCTAGTGGTATTGGTAGAGCTACAGCAATGAAATTAGCGGATAATGGAGCTAAAGTAGTTTTAATGGCACGTAGTGAAGATGAATTGAACGATTTAAAATCAGACATCACCAAAAAAGGTGGAGAAGCTCTTGTGGTTACAGGAGATGTAACTAAAAAAGAAGATTTTGAAAAGGTCGTTTCCAAAACAAAGAGAGAATACGGTAAAATTACAGGATTGGTCAACAATGCAGGTTTAATGCCGTTATCGTTTGTTGAAAAATTGAAGACAGACGAATGGAATAAAATGGTGGATGTCAACATTAAAGGTGTATTAAATGGTGTTGCTGCAGTGCTACCTGCATTGAAAGAAAATAAAGGCGGTAATATCATAAATATATCATCTATGGCCGCCAACAGGTATTTTCCTGGTGGAGCGGTGTATTGTGCAACGAAATCTGCAGTGAAAATGTTTTCGGAAGGTTTACGCCAAGAATTGGCACCAAAATATGGTATCAACATTACCTCTATAGAACCTGGTGCGGTGGCTACAAATTTGACCAGCACGATTACCGATGAGGATATTAAGGATAAGATGAAGGAAATGCAAAAAATGGAAACACTTGAGGCGGAGGATATTGCAAATTCCATTTATTACGTGTTAACTCAGCCAGCTAGAGTAAATATCAACGATGTTTATTTGGTGCCAAGCGAGCAACAGTAAACAATCTCCGGGGTAAGCCCCAAAGCTATGAATTGAAAACAAATTAATATTTCGGCTTAATCTATGAAGTATTAAAACCTCGATTATCGAGTAACTTAAAAATAACATTATGTCTACGACAACAAAACAAGATACATTTAAAACAATTAACCCCACAACGGGAAAAGAAATAGCATCTCATGCATACATGACCGATGACCAAGTTGAAGAAAGCATTCAACAATCTCATAAGGCTTTTCTAAAATGGAAGATGAAAAGCGTTGAAGAACGTGGTGAAATCATAAAAGCAATTGGTAAGGAGCTTCAAAATTATAAGAAAGAACTTGCGGAGTTAATGACCGATGAAATGGGAAAATTACTTAAGCAAAGTAATCAAGAGGTCGATTTGTGTACTGCAATATGTGAATATTCTGCGGAACACGCGCCAGAGTTTTTAAAGAATGAAGAACGTGAGCTATCAAATGGAGGAAAAGGAATTATCACCTATTCTCCTATGGGAATTATTTACGGTATACAGCCTTGGAATTACCCTAGTTATCAAGTATTGCGATATACGATTGTAAACCTAATGGCAGGTAATAGTATTTTACTGAAACATGCATCTAACGTAACCGGTACCGCCAAATTATTAAAGACCATTTTTGATACGGCAGGTTTGCCGGCAGACTTGTTCAATGTTCTTATAATTGAACATGATCAATCGAATGCCATAATAGAACATGATTTGGTTAGAGGTGTCACCCTTACCGGAAGCCCAGTGGCAGGTGAGAAAATTGGAGAAAAAGCAGGTGCACAACTAAAGAAAACGGTATTGGAATTAGGTAGTAATGATGCTTATTTGGTACTGGATGATGCGGATATAGATTTAGCCGTAGAAAAGAGTGTTATGGGACGTATTTATAACAATGGGGAAACCTGTATTGCTGCCAAACGATTCATAGCTACCGAGAAGGTATATGATGAATTCAAGGAAAAATTCGTAAAAGCCATGGATGCCTTAAAAGTAGGAGACCCAAAGAATGAGGATACCGAGTTGGGACCAATGGCTCGTGAAGATCTTAGAGAGAAAATTCACGAACAAGTACAAAAAAGTGTAGAGAAAGGAGCCAATGTATTATGTGGAGGAAAAATACCAGACGGTGAGGGTTACTTCTACCCTGCAACGGTACTTGCCAACGTTACGCCTGGGCAACCAGCGTATGATGATGAGTTGTTCGGGCCTGTGGCTTCATTAATAAAAGCGAAGGATAATGAAGATGCCATGCGTATAGCCAATGACAGTAGATTTGGCTTAGGTGGTGGTATATTTTCAAAAGATATTAAGAAGGCGACAGAACTTGCTGAAAAACATTTTGACACCGGTATGGTATTTATAAACTCATTTGGTCTGGCAGAACCAAGTATACCATTTGGTGGAGTGAAAGATTCAGGGTATGGTAGAGAACATGGCGGATTTGGAATGAAGGAATTCGTAAATGTAAAATCTATAATGATCATGGAATAATAAGTAGGTTTAAAAAAAGCACCTAAATGGTGCTTTTTTTAAACCTACTTTACAGTTCAATCTTTTAAAGCTTTGTTAATAAATGAATGTTCATTCTTTTTTTTGAATACCTTTGAACTGTAGTTAGAAATAGCGAAAAATACACTGGAATTCTAAGTGGGTAAATGCACTTTTTAAAACGGTATAGACCAGCGTTCCAGTTGTAGAATTATTATATAATTTAAAAGATAACTTATGAATAAGTCAATTAATTTAAAACAACGTCCGGTAGGAACCCCTACCCTTTCCGATTTTGAATTTAAAGAATTGGACAATGAACTAAAGGTCTCTGACGGTGAGCTTTTATTAGAGGCGAAATATATATCCGTTGATCCTTACTTACGTGGTAGAATGAGCGATGCAAAATCATACGTTCCTCCATTTAAAGTGGGAGAACCTATAAGTTCCGGTATTGTAGCAGAAGTGTTGGAATCTAAAAATGGTAATTTCCAAAAAGGAGATTTTGTTTCAGGTCTTTTACAATGGAAAGAAAAGCAAATTTCTACAGGCGAAGGCTTGCAGAAAATAGATAAAAGCAAAGCACCATTAAGTGCCTTTTTAGGCATTGTAGGTATGACCGGATTGACCGCTTATTTAGGACTTCATGAAATTGGGAAGCCTAAAAAAGGTGAAACCTTGGTAGTTTCTGGTGCTGCGGGTGCTGTGGGTAGTGTTGTAGGACAGATCGGTAAAATTCTTGGTTTAAATGTAATCGGTATAGCTGGTACAGACGAAAAAATTGATATGCTGAAATCAGAATTCGGTTTTGACCACGGTATCAATTACAAAACAACCAAAGATATGAAAGCTGCTATTAAAGAAGCAGCGCCAAACGGAGTGGATGTCTACTTTGATAATGTTGGCGGACCAATATCTGATGCGGTATTATTCAATATAAATCAGTTTGCCCGTATTATTATCTGTGGGGCTATATCGGTCTACAATAAAACAGAATTGCCCATGGCGGTAGCCGTACAACCCTTTTTGGTAAAAAACAGTGCATTAATGCAAGGGTTCATTGTGTCTAATTATGCCGACAAATTTCCACAGGCAATGAAACAATTGTCTACATGGTTGAGCGAAGAAAAACTGACCTATAAAGAAACAATAGTTGAAGGTTTTGATAATACACCACAAGCATTCTTGGATATGATGGATGGTAAGAACAAAGGTAAAATGATAGTAAAAGTCTAATAATAAGACTTCAAAATAATTGCGTAACTAAAAAGAAGATAAAATGAAAATATTATTTGTACTAACGTCTCACGATCAATTGGGAGACACGGGAAAGAAAACAGGATTTTGGGTTGAAGAGTTTGCAGCTCCATATTATGCTCTTTTAGATAAAGGAGCAGAAATTACGGTAGCAACACCAAAAGGAGGTCAAGCACCAATTGACCCTAGTAGTGATACTGAAGATGCACAAACAAAAGATACCAAACGCTTTAAAGAGGATAAAGAAGCGAAAGAGATAATTGCCAACACAAAAGTATTGGCAGATGTAAATGCCAATGATTTTGATGCCGTTTTCTACCCAGGTGGTCACGGACCGTTATGGGATTTGGCAAACGACCTTACTTCTGTAAAATTGATTGAAACATTCAATGAGCAAGAAAAGCCAATTGCATTTGTATGTCATGCACCCGCTGCTCTAAAAAGAGTTTCCGGTACAGATGGTAATCCTTTAGTAAAAGGAAAAAAAGTAACAGGATTTACGAATAGTGAAGAAGAAGCTGTACAGCTAACTGAGATTGTACCATTTTTGGTAGAGGATATGCTACAAGAAAACGGCGGAATCTACTCTAAGAAAGAGGATTGGGCAGCATATGCAGTACAAGACGGTAATTTAATTACGGGCCAGAACCCTGCTTCATCAGAATTGGTTGCAGAGAAGTTATTGGCTGCTTTGAAATAGTTAATAAATTAGTTGATATTAAAAAGCCCGTAAGCTAATGTTTACGGGCTTTTTGTCAATAAATAATCAAACAATTGCAATCAACTTTCTTCTAGCAAGGCATTTACATCAGTAATCAATTGTGCTATTGAAGCACGGTTAAGTCCGTTATAGATACCCCGTATGTGTTTATTTTTATCTATGAGCAAGAAGTTTTCTGTATGTAAAAAGTCATTAATGTCCTTTGGTATACCTAAATCATTCTCCACAAAATATTCGTTTCTACCTAAGTTGTAAATTTCAGTTTTGTCACCAGTAACCAAGTGCCATTTTGAATCTATAACCCCGTTTTTATCCGCATACGTTTTAAGCACAGCTACAGAATCTATGGATGGTGTTACGGAATGGGAAAGGATGGCAACTTCAGGATTATCTAGAAAAGCCTCTTGTACTTTGGTCATATTGTTCGTCATCTTCAAACAAATGCCGGGGCATGTAGTAAAAAAGAAGTCGGTAATATATACTTGATTTTCAAATGACTTCTGTGTCAATGTATCGCCTAATTGATCAATCAGTTTAAAGTCGGGTATTTTATGAAATTGTTTCTCCTCTTCAGAGTTTGGTGTCAACCAATGTGGTGTAAAAGATTCGTCATTATAATATGGCAAATACGCTACCCGGCTAGTTTCAGTTATCTGAATATGCTCTTTTTTTACTGTTTGTTTGCAGGAAATCAAAACAAGTATAGCTGCTACGTGAAATAAAGTCTTTTTCATAAAGGTTCATTTTCTGATCTAACTACAACTTCATCTTCTAATTGATAGCAAGAATTTGCTCTTCTTAGACCAAATATGCGTCCGTTTTTGGCTTCATAGTTTACATATAAGGTTCCGTTTTGTAACCATGCTTTTTGTAGTCCTTCTTCCCTACCGTTTACCAATTGTCTTTCTTTTGCCAATTGCCCATCAGGATACCATTTTCTCTCCACACCATCCATTTTACCATTTACGTAATTAGCTTCTTGAGCTAACTGACCGTTTTCCCACCAGGTTTTGTAAGAACCTTCAAGTCGGTTCTTTTTATAATGAAACTCAACCCTAAGAACTTCATTGACAGACCATCTTCTAGCGACTCCTTCCCTTTTTCCTTTAACAAAACCCACCTTTTCTGCCAATGTGCCGTTCTCATGTAAGGTTAATGCATAGCCATCATAAGGTGAGTTTTTGTAATACCAGGTACCTTCTAATTGATTAAGGTTCAACTCTTCCTTGAATTTAGTTACTTGACTGATTTCAACAGGGGTTGCTACCTGAGGCTTTGAACCGGAACTTTGTTTACAACCGGTCTGCAACATCAGTGCAAGGCAAAGGATATGGAAGTTTTTACTATTCATTTTTAGTAGCCTTGATATGGACCGGCAAATGCTAAATAGGATCCAGTAGTAGAATACACTTCATTGATAATGTGATAATGGTATTCTTCTTCACCATCAGTATACTGTGTGGTAGAAGTATGTCCACCAGAAGCATCTAAATCCGTTGGGTAATCTCCCGTTGCACTGCATTTGCGTCCGTAAAGAAATACGCCGTCCAATAATATACCTACTAGGTTATCATCGTCATTGGTAAAAGCCTTTGGCTCTAGGTGATAATGATATACTCCAGGACCAATATGGGCACCTGTCCAATCTAAACTAGCAGCGGCTTGATCTAAGGCACCCCCACCTTCTTGATCATTGAATATTGAAGAGCCGCTTACCGCAATACCAACAGTTCCTAATTCTGTTTGTACAGTACTACCCGTTAAATCAGGAGTAGCATCTACACGTATGGTATAAGCGTTGTTATTACTGGACATGATACTTGGAGTAAGGGCAACATCTGGCTCTTCTTTATATAGGGAATTACCCTCTCCCCAATAAACCGTTTCATGATTTGGAAGTCCGGTAGTCTCTATAACAACTTCAGAACCATCTAAATACACAGTCACGGCATCTGAATTAAACGCACTATAGGCAGCATGAAGCTCAGTAACCACTTCATCATCATCTATATCACTATCATCTGTTGTACTATCATCTATCACTCCATCATCTACACTGTCGCTACTACAGGCAACAAAGGTTATAAATGCTAATGCAAGAGCAAAAGAAATAGAGGGTATTCTTTTGATGTTATTTTTTCTCATAATTGACTTTTTAAATTGATTAATGTTAATAAAGCTGTATAAAACTAATGTCTTGATTACTATGGATTTTTGGAAATCAGTGAATAGCCCCTAATTTTAAGTGGAATTGTATTTTATTTAATATTTTCTTGGTAGATATAATGCGTTAGTTTCAATTAACCTTTTGGTCAATAGCCCAATGAGCAATAAACCTGTTAAGAGAAAAATAACTATCCATGGGTCAATTCCGGCTTTTTGTTTATCTATTTCCACAAATTTGTTATCATCAACTTTTAATGCAATAGAATGTTCATTTTCATTGTTTAAAATGAATTGGTCTTTTTTAAACCCATTTTTAAATATAAACAGTGCACTTTGACTTTGCGTAATATCATTGAACGCAGTATTTCTCATGTTAAGTGTTTTCATATTTTCATCTATTCCAAAAACTTCAAAAATTACTTTGGTTTCATGCCCTAGTTTTACACTACCATTACCAATTTTTACTGAAGAACCATTGTTATAATCTATATCAATATTGTTTTTTAAATGTTCAAGAACCATGTGTTGAAACTCCTCGGGGGATTTATACGGAGTTTCGGTAAAATGGGTTCTTACTTCCTGCTGAAAAGCGGTCAAAGAAGAGCTGATTTGTAATATCCAAGAGCCATTGCTTTTTTCGACCAACATGGTTGTTGAAGCATTTGGGCTGTGGGCATGGCCAATAATTATGAATAGAAGGTTTGCCAGAATTAATAAATACGTTTTCATATAACCTTAGTTTACGTAGGCCCCTTTAAGCCCGTTAATAAAATTGTTGTTACCGGCGGCATCTACGTGGTAGTGATAGCCTCTGGTGTCATCTTCATGACCTCTTAACTCATCTAGATCGGTAGCTTCAAAGCCTTCACTATCTTCCAATTCGTAAATTCCAAATCCATCTAAAGCATATCCAATTAAAGCGGCATGTCCATCATCTTGTACAACCTTTTTACCGTAGCCTGTAGCAGCGTGATAGTGATACCCTTGGTGTACATTAATATGACCACCAGCATCATCAAAAGGAGCCAAAGTATAGGCGCCAAGAATATTATCTACCGGAGCCGGTGCAGAAAACTCAATGCCATTAAGTGCAATACCACGTGTAGATGGAGCCTGAGTGGTTTGTGGTCCTTGTCCGCCAGAGTTAAAAAGAACGGGAGTGTCTTGTACAACTGGGGTTATGGGTATTGTCCAAGTTTGGTTTAGGTTGGTAATATAGGAAGGCAGACATTCCACACAAAAATTTTCATATTCGGCACCAACATTTGGGTTTGCCGCATTTATGCAATCGTCTTCGGTATCGGTGATATAAATATCTCCGTTTTCATCATACATCATCCAATTATCATCATTGTAGAATTCAGCTAAATTCGCAACAAAGGCACCATCAACATCGTATACTTCTCCACTTTCTAACCAAATTCCTCCTGCTTCCGCGCTATCACTAATATTGTCGGGGCACCAAGGTCCCATTTCATGATCTCCCGGTAAACTGGTAGTTACAATTTGATAACAATCTGTTTCGGTACCATCAGATAACGTACAAGGAACTGTGGTTATACTTACAGAACCATCTTCAGTATAAAAGAAAGAAGCTTCTACGTTTGCAATAATCGTGCTGTCCCCCGTGGTATCAGTTGCAATACCATTCTCAGAAATGTCTGTATCATCAGTAGTATTGCTGCAACTGGTAAAACCAATTACAACAAATGAAATAAGAAGGGCCGATAGGCATAAATGTTCAGTTTTATATATCATATGGTTTTAGTTTCGCTTGGCTCTAAGACCTGTTCAGTTCTTGATTTAATTTTGTAGCAATAATTTTTGTCTTATTCCTTAAATTTTTGGCAATAGAAAGTTGTCCTTTGGTTTGTAACAACCTGTCAATGACACTGTTTTGATATTCTCTGCTTACTAGCAAATCCGGATAATTTGATCGGTTGCCGTAGTTTTTCATACGCTGATAATTATAGCTGTCTTCCGGTAAAATTTCAATTAATGAAATATGCTTTTCAATGATAGGTTTTAGGCGCTCGTTTATAATATTTTCAATCTTGATTTGTTGATTGTTAAAGTTGTCAAGTTCATTGGGATAAGCGGCAATCAGTTTTTTGAGCGAATCACTTTCAATAAATTCAAATTTATTGGTTGCATTAATTGAGTTTATGGCTTCATCCCTAACAATGGTCTTTTGGTAATTTAGATTTACGATCATTGACTTGGCATCGGCAGTTAATTCCGCAGGTTCCATACCCAAATAATTTATGGTGTTTTGCAAGGTTTGTATATTCTTGGTATAGTCTGCAATGGCACTATCCAATACACCTAAATTTGTATTCAGTTCTTGACTTAGACTTTTGTAGATTTTAACTTCTACAATTCTATTTTTTCTGGATTCGTTGATATCATTGATCTTCCATGCAATTAGAAGACCTATGACTATAAGTAGAATTTCGCCTAATGCGTAGATTAAGTAGGTCTTGAATTTCTCTAATTTTATCAATCTACTTCTAACCTTTCTGAATAAGACCATTTGTTTATATGCTTATCTTATTGATGATAAATAAAGCTTCATGGCGGACCATGAAGCTTTGGGCTAACTTCAACAAATTTTATTGGCACCGCCAAAGGTTATAATACCCCCAGGTTTGCCTCGAATTTAAAAGTGTGATTCCTTTGAATACCTCATGGGCTTGCCCTGAGGTGTTTTACTGAATCAATATTTATAATAACCTGTGTAGAAATTAATTTCTAGGTCTACCTTTAGGTTTTGGAGCCTCATCAAATTCCTCCTTAGAAATAAAACCATCTTCATTGGTATCTATTTCAGAAAAGTTATCCTTTAATGGACCTTTTACTTCTTCTTTAGAAAGCTGACCATCCTCATCTGCATCCATTTCTTCTAAAAGTTTGGCATATGTTGGGGGCTCTCTTCTTTCACCTTTAGATTGTGCGTTAACTGCTACTGTTCCAAAAGCTGCTAATAGGGCAAATAACAATCCTGTTTTTAATGTAATACGTTTCATATATATTTAATTTTATAACTAATATTCGTTAGCAAAGATGTAAGAATCTTTAATGCGGAATGGTCGTTTTAAGTGTTTGCCGTTTACTTTTAAGCGAAAGGTGTTCTATATACAATGAACGTTTAAATAGCAGCGGTTTATAGCACTGTTTTTAAGGTTGGGTTGAAAATTTATTCCTTTTATTTGTACCATGAACAGACATAAGAATATAGTATTTCATGTAGCCTTATGGCTTTTGGTTTGGTCTACCGCATGGATCTTCAGTGGTAGTGATTTTCAGTTCGTACTGGAAAACGGTATGGTACTTATTTTTCAAATAATAGTCATTGCTGTACTGATCTATTTAACGGTGCCATACCTTTTATTAAGGAGAAAGTACATTTTATTTGCAATAGCATCCATTACAGTTGTAGTTGGCTTGACCTTAATTTTGACCAACGTAATCCCTTGGTCAGGAGGAATGGTTAACGAACCGAATATGGGTACTTTGCCCGGACCAAGACCCGGACCAAGGTTTGACGGCGGCAGACCTTTGCAAGAATTACGTAGACCACCTTCACGGTTTTTCATTAACCTACTTTTAATTACAATTGCCTATATCATTGCAACACTTGTAGAAATATTCTTGTTTGCACAACGTAAAGAAGAGGAAATCATCATCAATAAAAATGAAGCGTTACAAACAGAGCTTAAGCTATTAAAATCACAGATCAATCCTCATTTTCTATTTAATGCCTTGAACAATATTTATGCACTATCTGCAATTGATGCCGGTAGAACCCAAAAAAGCATTAGCTATTTATCAGACATGTTGCGTTATGTGCTATATGAATGCGAACAAGAAATTGTACCGTTATACAAAGAGATAGATTATATTGAGAATTATATAAAACTGTTCTCCCTAAAGAGTAGTAAAACCTACCCTATTTCCACTACGTTTTCTATTGAAGATCAAAATGTGCCCATTGTACCCATGTTGCTGATTCCTTTTTTGGAAAACGCCTTAAAACATAGTAATATTGAAAAGATTGAAGGCACATTTATCAACTTGAAAATTACTTCATTTACTGATGGTATTGATTTTGAGCTGGAAAATTCAAAACCAGAGCATGTTGTTGTAAAAGATGATGTTGGCGGTATTGGCATAGAAAATGTAAAAAAGCGTTTGGCTATCTTATATCCTGATCGACATGAATTAATGATCAATGAAACTTCTAAGGCGTTTAAGGTGAATTTAAAACTCAGATTACATGAATAGTATAAACTGTATAGTTGTAGATGATGAAGAGTTGGCTAGGTCTTTGTTAATAACTTATATTGATAAATTAGAGTTTTTAAATTTAGTTGGTGAAGCTGAGAATCCATTAGAAGCTTTGAGCATAATGAAGGAAAAACAAGTTGATCTATTGTTTTTGGACATTCAAATGCCAGAAATAAAAGGAACGGACTTTGCCAAAATGCTCGGGTCTAAAACCAAAGTTATTTTTACGACGGCTTATTCTCACTATGCTTTAGAAGGATACGAATTAAATGCTGTAGATTACTTGTTGAAACCAATAACCTTTGAACGCTTTGTTACTGCGGTCAACAAGGTACAATCCAATACCACTATTGATAAATTAGATACCATAACCATTAAATCTGGATATGATCTTCATAAAGTGAAGTATGACGATATTCTTTTTGTAGTAAGTGATAGTGAGTATGTAACATTTCATTTAAAAACTAAAAAAATAATCAGCAATCAGCGTTTAAAGGCATTAGAACAAGAGTTGCCTAGCAGTCTATTTATGAGAGTGCATAGATCGTACATTGTCAATAGAAATTATGTAACCGGATTAAAAGGTAGAGACTTGCAATTATCCGATGTGATTATTCCGGTGAGTGATTCTTATTATGACCATGTAAAACAAGAATTATTTTAGCGCACAACTCAATTGATTTTCTTTTTGCATCATTTTTTCATAAGTACTTAAGTACTAATTATCTATACCCTTGATTTTGAAATTGTGAATATCTATTGCTTTTTTTAAGGTTGCAAACTATGACTAAGAAGTATATTTAGCACCCCAAAAAAAATATAAGATATGAGTGCAACGTGGTACGAGTGTAAAATAAAATATAGAAAATTAGATGATGCATCTGGAATGTTAAAGGTGAAAACCGAGCCATTTTTGGTAGATGCAATTTCTTATACCGAAGCAGAAAGTAGAATTACGGAAGAAATGTCAGCTTACCTAAGCGATACGGAAGAAATAAAGATTACGAATATAAAGGTTGCAAATTTTGCAGAAATTCATCCTTTTGAAAATTCGGACAGATGGTTCAAATCAAAAGTATCATTAATTGCTTTTGACGAAGAAAGTGGTAAAGAACGCAAGACCAATATGTACCTTTTAGTTCAGGCCAATGATGTAAAAGAAGCATATGACAATACCATTAGTGTTATGAAAGATACCATGGGTGAATATTCTGTTCCTTCCATATCAGAATCACCTATTATGGACGTGTTCCCTTACTTTTCTGGCGAAGAGGATGATATGGAACGTGTTGCAAAATTTAATACGGTAAAAGACTCTGTACCCGTAGATAATACTATGAATGAGGAGTTAGAACTTAGTGATGTGCTATCAAGTGAAGAATAGAAATTTCTATTTAAAATATAAAAAGGAGGACTAATGAAGTCCTCCTTTTTGTTTACAGAAAGTGTATACTGATTACTTCATTATTAGCACATCATTAATAACGTGTACTACCCCATTGGAAGCTTCTACATTACCTAAAACAATTTCTGTTCTATTACCTTTTTCATCCTTTAAGTTGATTTTATCACCCTTTAAGCTTGCGGTCAAATCTTTACCTCCAACGGTTGTAAAGGTATATTTTCCGTTGGCTCCGTTAATAGCCTCTACAAGCTTGTCGCTAGTAATTACACCAGATACAACGTGGTATTGTAATACTTGAGTCAACATTTCTTTGTTCTCCGGTTTACCCAATTCTGCAATTGACATTTTTTTAGGAAGTTTTTCAAATGCATTATTAGATGGGGCAAATACGGTATAGCTACCTGGTTCTGATAACATTTGGTCTAAATCTGCCGCTTTAAGCGCAGATACCAATGTGCTTAGCTCTTCATTTTTACTGGCAACCGCTGCAATACTTGTTGCCATCATTTCTTTCTTTTTGGCTTCTTCCTGCATTCTTGTTTCTTCAGCTTTCATTTCAGCCTCCTCCATGGCTACTTTTTCTTCCATAGCTTTTTTATCGGCATCTTTTTTCTTTTGATCGTTACAAGATGCAAATGCCAATACCGCAAATGTCATTAGTGCAAAATTTTTGATATTTCTAGTTTTCATAATTTTTGTTTTTATCTATTAAAATTAAAAGCTCGGCGCAAATTGCCCCGAGCATTTTTTATTTATACTGGAACTTTGTCAGTATGTTCCCTTCTATCCCAGTTTCTATGTTTGGCAATACTTTTAATGAATTTATCTGTTGAATCGTTGATATGTACGGCGCCATCTTCTTTAAAGTTAGCTACGAACGTATGATCTAATACATTTTCACCTTCCTTATCTGCTGCAATTGCCTTGCAGTATTTGAAAGTTTCATTAATGAATTTTATATATTTTCCATTTTCAATAATGGTGCTAACGGACTTTTCACCACCAGGAATGTAAATGGCATCAAAAAGAACACTTTCTGTTGTTGCAATTGCTGCATCTACTTTATGTTCCTTTCCTTTATCACATTTAATGGTGCCACCATGTGGAGCAACAATTTTTAACATAGCACCTTCTTTTTCCAATGCTTCTTTAATTGGAGAATAATCGCTCATGCTAAAACCATCTGCGGCTAAAATTGCAATTTGTCTTGTGGCAATGCTATCGAATTTGGTGTGCGCCATGCTAAGGGCTTTAGATTTTTCTAAATAGATTTTCTTTTTTCCTGGTTGGTGCTTTTTCACATCGGCATCAGCACCAATTGCTTGATTTATTGGTTGCTCTATTTCTTTTGGAATTTCCATTCCCAGTCCTTCCCCTACCTTATTGGCAAGATCCGTATCTATTTGTGCTATTAACCATAACATACGTTCTTTAATATGATCATGGTTACATTTGCCTAATTCAAAAGTATATGCAGCTGCAACATGTTCTTTTTCCCAATCTGCCAAGCTTCTATAAAATAGCGCTGGTTGAGAAAAATGATCGCTAAAACTTTCACTACGTGTTCTTATTTTTTTGGCATCAATTCGTTCTTCGTAAGAATGAAATGCTCCCTCTGCCATTTTGGATAAATGAGGACAACCACCACTTAAACTGTT
Source organism: Maribacter sp. UBA3344 (assembly GCF_002362375.1). Lineage (NCBI taxonomy): Bacteria > Pseudomonadati > Bacteroidota > Flavobacteriia > Flavobacteriales > Flavobacteriaceae > Maribacter > Maribacter sp. UBA3344. Next base: position 74,168 of record NZ_DERI01000002.1, read on the forward strand.
TGGAAAATAAGCTGTTTGTCCTTTTGGAATTTCCATTTGCATGTGGGCATCACGTTGATTGTTATGTGTGTCCGCTACAGGTCTGTTAATGGGAATTTGATGAAAATTCGGGCTGCCTAATCGGGATAATTGTGTGTCTCTATATGAGAATAATCGCCCCTGTAATAATGGATCGTTTGTAAAATCGATTCCTGGTACTATATGTCCAGGTAGAAAAGCCACTTGTTCCGTTTCTGCGAAAAAGTTGTCAGGATTTCTGTTCAAGGTCATTTTACCAATAATTTTTACCGGTACCATTTCCTCTGGTATTAATTTAGTGGGGTCCAAAAGGTCAAAGTCATATTTATGCTCATCTGCTTCTGGAATAATTTGTAGACCTAATTCCCATTCAGGGTACTGCCCTGCTTCAATGGCATCCCATAAATCCCTTCTATGGAAATCTGGATCGGCTCCATTAATTTTTACGGCTTCTTCCCATGTTACAGAATGTACCCCTAAAGTTGGTTTCCAATGAAATTTCACAAAATGCGCCTCCCCTTTGTCATTAATCAATCTAAAGGTATGAATACCGAACCCTTCCATCATTCGCAAGCTTCTAGGAATAGCTCTATCGCTCATTGCCCAAATATGATTGTGTAAAGTTTCTGTAGTCAGTGAGACAAAGTCGTAAAATGTATCGTGAGCAGATGCAGCTTGCGGAATCTCTTTATTAGGCTCTGGTTTAACCGAATGTATTAGATCGGGAAACTTCATGGCATCTTGAATAAAGAATATGGGCATGTTGTTTCCAACAAGGTCCCAAGTGCCCTCTTGTGTATAGAATTTTACGGCAAACCCTCTTACATCTCTGGCTAAATCAGGTGATCCCTTTGATCCAGCTACTGTAGAAAAACGTACGAATACGGGTGTTTTGCGTTTAGTATCCGTAAAAATACCGGCTTTACTATACTCTTCTATACTTTCATATAATTCAAAATAACCATGTGCAGCACTACCGCGGGCATGTACAATTCGCTCCGGTATACGCTCATGGTCAAAATTTGTAATTTTCTCTCGTAAAAGAAAATCCTCTAACAAGGTTGATCCTCGCTCGCCTGACTTTAGACTGTTATTAGTATCGTTGACTTTAAGCCCTTGATTTGTAGTAAGGGGCTTACCTGTCATATCTTTTTTGAAATTTTCTAAGTCCTTAATTTTAGAAGTCTCCTTATTATCTTTTTCCATGGGATAGTGTGTTTTGTTAAGAGCGCTAAAATTATTGTTAACCTATTGTAATTATTAGCTGTGAAAAATTTAAAATGGGCTCAAACCAAAACATACCATATCACCGAATAATATAGATGTAGTAACAATTAATTATCAAGCAGCACTTTTAAACACTGTTAATTTAAGATTATGCAAGCGAAAACATACTCAATTAGAGGAAGAGAAAAGGGAACGTATTGTGGAGTTTATGATTTTGATAAACTCAATGCAATCAAAAGCAAAAATCTATTGCTTTAAGAATTCAAGGAGTTATTGTTGATATATTCTAAAAACTTAGGTTTGTACTGTTCCGATACTGTAATACGTTGTTTGTTAATGATAATTTGGCTACGCTCTATTACTTCAACATATTTAAGGGCAACTATAAAAGATCTATGAACCCGCATAAATTGGGAAGATGGTAAATCTTCTTCTAGACTTTTAAGACTCATTAAAGTAAGTATAGGCTTAGGATTATCTTTTAGCCATATTTTAATATAATCTTTTAACCCTTCAAAATAAAGTACGTCTGCGAGCTTAATACGCAGTTGTTTGTATTCTGATTTTACAAATAGAAATTCCTTTGCTTCTGATATTTTAGTAGTAGCTGTCTTTCCTTTGACCAAAGTAAACCAATCTAAAGCTTTGTTCGCAGCGGTCAAAAACTCGGCATAGTCAAAAGGTTTCAATAAATAATCCAAGGCCTCAACTTTAAACCCTTCCAAGGCATATTGATCAAAAGCTGTTGTAAAAATGACCCTAGTTTCTTTTGAAAGCATTTTGGAGAATTCCAGTCCCGTTAAATCGGGCATTTGAATATCTAAAAAAAGTAAATCTACTTTTTCCGTATTCAAAAATTGCATGGCCTCAATGGCACTATTGCATTTCTTTTTAAGGGTTAAATATGGTGTTTTATCAACATAACTTTCCACAAGATTAACCGCCATAGGTTCATCGTCAACAATCATGCAAGTAATTTCAACTGCTTCCATTTTACGTTATAATTTTTAGGTACACCGAATAAATACCATCTTTGATTTCCTGAACAAACTTATGTTTATTGGGGTATAGCAAATGTAACCTCTTTTCCAAATTAGGTAGCCCAATACCAGAACCACTTTTATCAGTATCCTCTTTTGGAAAGTTATAATTTTCTATTTGAAAAATTACACTGCTTTCTTGCGTAATCATATCTATTGAAATGACACTTTCCTTATTTGCAGAAACCCCATGTTTAAAAGCGTTCTCTATGAGAGAAATAAATAACAAAGGAGCTATATTTATTTGTGGTTCACTTCTAGGGAAACTAGATTCCACTGTTGTCTTATCGGTCAACCGTAATTTCATTAATTCAATATACTTTCTCATGAATTCTATTTCTTTAGAAAGTGGTACCATCTCGGTATTGGTTTCATAAAGTAGGTAGCGCATAAGCTTACCTAAACTATGAATGGTAGACTTGGCTTTATCTGGAGAAATATCTACTAAAGAATAAATGTTGTTTAATGAATTAAAGAAAAAATGCGGCTGTAATTGGTATCGCAAGTGTTGTAACTCTGTCTGTAACTTAAAATTATCCGCTTCTTTACGTTCCGCCTCTGTTCTTACCCATCTTTTAGTGGTCTTAATGGCAATGGAAAAAAGTAGCGGTGCCGCATAAGTCAACATTTGTATATAGATGAACAATTTAAATGGTGGACCTACTCTTTCATTTTCCGGAGGACGATTCTTTATAAGCATACTGAAAAAATTGTCTTCAATAAACTCTTTGGCCAACATAAAAAATCCAATGATAATAATATTAAGAACTACGAAAATCAGTGTTTTTTTTGCAAATAGAAACTTATCGATCAGAATAAAAAAATTGAGATAAAATATGATTGCATAGAACAATACAGGTATTAGAAAATGGGCAATAAGTCTGCCAGTTTCTAAATTTTGCCCGTACGATAACGCAAAGGGTATACTGAACAGCACCAACCAAATAAGAAGATGCTGGGCAATTATGATATTTTTATTCTTATACATAACTAATTATTCGTAGCGTAATGCTGTAATCGGGTCTAAAGCAGACGCCTTTCTTGCAGGGTACCAACCAAAGAAAATACCGGTAACTGCACAAACGGCAAATGATATTATTATGGAATACATAGCAACACTCGTGGGCCAATGTAAGAACTTTTCTATAAAAACAGTAGCTCCAAGGCCTAAGATTACACCAATGATTCCTCCAGTAATACTAATTAATACAGCTTCTATTAAAAATTGCATAAGAATATCCGATCCTTTGCCACCTACTGCCATACGAAGTCCAATTTCCTTGGTTCTTTCTTTCACGGAAACATACATGATATTCATGATACCAATACCACCGATCAATAGGGATATACTTGCTACTGCCACTAATAATACGGTAAGCATTTCACTGGTGGAGCTAAAAGTAGATATCAATTCTTCCATGGAACGTACGGAAAAATCATCATTTTCATTATCCATTAATTTGTGTTCGTTACGAAGAATGTCCGTTACCTCTATCACCGCATCGGGTGCATCATCTTCACTAACCGCAGATGCCATAATCTGATTCAGATAATCTATTGCCAAAATTCTTTTTTGTACCGTGGTGTATGGGGCTATAACAACATCATCTTGGTCTTGCCCAAAAGTATTTTCACCTTTTTCCTCTAAAACACCAATAACTTTGAACGGAATATTATCAAAACGTATCATTTGCCCAACGGGATCTTGACCATCTGGAAAAACATTGTCAACTACGGTTTGCCCCAGCACCACAACCTTTGAAGCTGATTTCACTTCCGCATCCGTAAACATGCTTCCGCTTTGTAACCCCACCACTTTAATGTCCAAATATTCTGGGTTAACACCGTAAATGGTACTTGGCCAGTTGTTAGCGCCGCTAATAACTTGTCCGCCACCGTTCACTACGGGAGTAATGTAACTTAATAATGTAGATTTCTCTTTTATGACATCATAATTTTTAAGTGTTAAGGTCTGTACGTCTCCTCCACTACCCCTTGCAGGTCCCCTATCATCTGTTCCAGGGCGTATAGTTATCATGTTGGATCCCATACTAGAAATAGTGCTTCTAATACTTTCTTTTGAGCCTTCACCAATGGCGAGCATGGCAATTACAGATGCTACACCTATAATAATACCCAACATGGTAAGTAAAGTTCTAACTTTGTTTAGAACAATAGCTTTATATGCGATTTTAAGTAGATTTAATATTCTCATAATCAATGATCTTGTTGTGGTAGTTTAGCCAGTTCGGCAGCAGCTGATTGAATGTTGTTATTCTTGTAATCTTGAATAATATTTCCATCTTTTAAAACAATGGTTCTATTGCTAAAAGTCGCAATATCGGGCTCATGAGTAACAAAGGTTATTGTAATGCCTTGGCTGTTCAGGTCTTGGAATAAAGACATGATTTCGTAAGACGTTCTAGTATCTAGGTTACCGGTAGCTTCATCTGCCAATATCATAACGGGATTGTTTACCAGAGATCTGGCAATGGCAACACGTTGTTGCTGCCCCCCGGAGAGTTGAGAAGGTGTGTGATATAGCCTTTCGCCCAGACCAACCATTTGCAGTGCATGTATGGCACGTTCTCTACGCTCTTCATTACTTACGGCGCTATTATAGAGTAGCGGTAACTCAACATTTTCTATGGCAGATGTTCTTGCCAATAAATTATAGGATTGAAAAATGAATCCTATTTTTTCGTTTCTGATGGTCGCTAATTGGTTTCTGCTTAAATCTTTCATGCTCACACCATCTATCTCATATGTTCCTGAGGTGGGTTGATCCAAACAACCTAAAATGTTCAACATAGTACTTTTACCGGAGCCACTAGATCCCATTATGGTAACGAACTCACCTTCTTTTATGGTAAATGAAATACCTCTTAAGGCATGAACTGTTTCATTACCCATGGTAAACTCGCGCTTTAAATCTTGAATTTTTATAATTTCCTTGCTCATGATCTTTATCTTTTACCTCCTGGTGGTTTTGGCATAAACGGACTTTCTTCTGAGTTTCCGGCCGGCGGACCAGCTATTGTGGATTCAGATTTTAAGCTGTACACCAATTTATCACCTTCATTAATACCACTTAAAACTTGTACGTTTACCCCATCACTTGCCCCTAAGGTCACTTCCTTAGGTGAAATAGCGCCATTAGATTCCATCACCCATACCTTTGTAGAGCCTTCATCAGAATTCATAGGTCCACCTTGAGGTCTTTCCATAGCTAAGTTTTCCTGTTCATTATAAGCCATCATTTCAGGTGGCGTGGGTTTAAAATTGATGGCCTTAGCTTCTACTGATAGCACATCTTTTAACTCTAAAGTGTAAATGGAAATCGTAGCCGTAAGTCCGGGTTTTAATCTTAAGTCAGGATTATCCGCTTTTATCACCACGGTATATGTAACTACATTTGAAGTAATGGTTGGGTCTAATCTTACTTGTGTAACCGTGCCTTCAAATTCTTGGCCTTGGTATGCATCAACAGTAAAGCTTACACGCTGCCCCTCTTCTACCACTCCTATATCAGCCTCATCAACATCTGCTTCAACTTGCATTTCCTTTAAATCTTGTGCTATGGTAAATAATGTAGGTGTACTATAACTTGCTGCTACCGTTTGTCCTTCTTCAATATCTCTTGAAAGTACAACTCCATCTATTGGTGAGTAAATATTGGCATAACCTAAATTTGTTCTCGCCTGTTGTAAATCGGATAAACGCTGTGTAACCGTACCTTTTGCAGTTTCATAATTGTAAACGGCATCATCAAAATCAGACTTACTGATGACCTGATTGTCATATAATGTTTTTTGTCTTTCATAAATGGTCTGTAAATAATTACGGTTACTAACTGCGTTGTCATATGATGCTTGAGCTTGCACGGTAGCCGCTTTAAGGTTGGTCTTATCCAATTCGGCAATAAGTTGCCCTTCTTTGACTTCGCTATTGTAATCCACATATATTTTCTCTACCACACCAGATACTTGTGTACCTACATCAACCTGGTTAATGGGTTCTATGGTACCTGTAGCCGTTACCATAGTGGTTACATCTCCTTTTTTGGCCAAAACTGTTTTTGCCTCAATAGAAGAATTGTCGTCGCCTTTCATAAAACTGTAAGCTACAAGGGCTACGATCACTAATGCAATACCGCCTATTATGATTTTATTTTTATTTTTCATTTTGATTAAAGTTTAATTTCGTTTCCTTGATAGAATTGTAATAATTGATGGTATAGAATGTTTAGATATTTTGATTGTAGGTAATTCTGTTGGGCATTGGTGTAAGTGTTTTGACTAATTACAAGATCCGTAGTACTTAAATCTCCCAACTCGTATTTCTTCTGTGCAAGATTATAAGATTGTTCAGCGGCTTGTTGTGATGCCTCTGCGGCTACCAATTGTTCTTGGGAAGAAAGTGCGTTCTGGTAAGCGGTTTCCACCTTTTTAATGACCTCTTTTTCTACCGTTTGCTTTTGTATTTCAGCTTTTTCAATATTAAAAGTTGCCGTCTGTACAGCAGACTTTGTCTGGTTTCTATTAAAAATTGGAATATTTAAGCTTAAGCCCAATCTTTGGTTAAAGTTGACATCCAATTGATCATAGAAAGTATTGTCGCTAATACTGGTATATCCGGAACCAAGACTCCCTGTTAACGATAATGTAGGTAAGTAACCACCTTTGGCGATTTCCAACTCTTTTTCGTTGATCAGAATATTGGTGTTACTGGCTTCTACTTCCGGCAGGTATGAAAGCGCATTGGTATAAATAGCTTCTCTATTTAATTCAAGGTGAAGTAAATCTTGATTTTCATTAACCGTTTCAATTTCTAAGTCCTCTAAAGGAGATAGCTCCAGTAATTGCTTTAGATCAATGATATTAAGCTCGTAATCATTTTTTGCGGCAATAACATTGTATTTGTTGGTTGCAGCCTGACTTTGCGCCTCGGTATAATCACTTAAGGCAATAGTACCCGCATCTAATCTAGATTTAGCCCTTAGCACTTCTTTTTCAGATGCATCTAAATTATTTTCGGCAATGGTAATACCTTCCTTACTGAATAAGGTTTGTAAGTATGTTTCAAGAATACTGATAACAATGTTGTTTTTTGCTTCTTGCGCCAATAAGCTATTCTGTTCTATTAAAAGCTTATTCTGTTTTACTTGATTGGTTAACTGATTCCCTTGAAAAAGTGTTACCGAACTATTGATACCTAAATTGGTACTATGGATCTGATCAGAAACATAGTCGCTGGTAATAGGGTCTATAGATGTACCGCTAGAAAAATTTTGAGAAGCACTACCAAAAAGATTAGGAAGTTTTGCTGATTTTGCCGCGCTATAATCTACCTCAGAAATGCTTGTGTTCAATTCAGCATCTTTTACGGTAATATTGTTTTCAATGGCATATTCAATACAGTCTTCTAAAGACCATATTTTTGATGAAGAATTTGTTTCGACATCTTGAGCAAAACCAAAGTGCACAAATAAAATGCTAGCTATGATTATAAATTGTTTCATTTAAGGTGCGTTTTTAATTAACACCTCAAAAGTGAAACTTTATACTTCTTTACTAAAAAGGAATAGAAGTCTACCCTCTTTGTTTATACGGAAAGTAAAATTTTATCGACGAATTTTTTTGGCAATTGCCGAATACTTCAACAATTGCCAATATGTAATTAGTTAAGTTGAGCCTTTTGTTTAACCGCCTGTAATTGTTGTTCTAAATCTTTTAGGCGTTCAACTTCTTCGTTACCGGGTATTTTATCTGCACCCCCAACGATATATGATAAATATGCTATTTGTGGTACTAACATCTGCTGTGGATACGCTCCTTCATCATTCTTAATGGCTTTTAATACGCTCTCCAAAGACTCTTTTCTGTCCCCTTTACTTTTTTTGATTTCAGCCTCTAATTTCGATTGAAATTTTCTGGCGTCGGTCAATAAATCCAATACTTTATTTTCAAAGGCTAAATGCTCAGCAATAATTTTTTCGTCAATACCTTCATCGGCTAATCGTGGGTCCACTAAAATTTCAAATGGCTGCTCAAATGATTTATTATCAACCGTTAATTTTACAGTATAATTTCCTGGTGGCACCATAGGTCCATTTTTGTAACTTCTAGAAGCCTTATCACTCCATGCTCCTTTTTGGCGCATATCCCATTGAAATCTGTTAATGCCTTTTTTAGTATTCAACGTATTATCAAAATAACTGAAAGACATGCTTAAACTCATATTGTCCACTTCTTCTTTTGTGGATTTTGTTTTAGTGGAATCACTGCTAATAGTGGCGATAGTTTGTTTGTTGGCATCCAATATTTCTAATTGTACATTGTTTTTACCATCTTTTGGTAAGTAGTAATCAATAAGTACTCCCGTAGAAGAATAATCAGGAAATCCTTTTGATCTTCTAGGTGTACGGTATCTGATTGTATTATCCGGTTGAAATAATACAGGGGTATCTTTTAACGATGATATTGCATTATTTCTTAAAGCGGTGATGTTGTCCAATACCCAAAAGCCGCGGCCCATGGTGCTTAAAACTAAATCGCCTCTATAAATTGTAATATCGGTAATTGGTGTTACGGGCAAGTTCTGTTGAAACGGCTTCCAATCTTTGCCATCGTTCATGGATACGAACATTCCATATTCAGTACCTGCAAACAATAGCCCTTCTTGGACAGGGTCTTCGCGTAATACTTTGCTGGTATAGTCAGACGGAATTCCGTTGGTCAACAACTCCCAAGTTTTACCATAATCTTCGGTTTTATAGAAATATGGAGTAGTATCCCCTAACAAATGTCTGTCAACGGAGATATACGCTTTCGCGGGATTAAATTGAGATGGTTCAATAGATTCCACTCTACCCCCTTTTAGCATTTTCTTAGGCGTTACGTTCGTCCAAGTTTGTCCGCCATCTTGCGTTAAAGAAACTACGCCGTCGTTGGAGCCTGTCCAAATCAATCCTTCTTTTATTTTAGATTCCCTAATAGAATATAAGGTGCTGTAATATTCCTCACCTGTGATATCCCTAGTGATCGGGCTCCCCGAGTTTACTTGTTTGTCGGCCTCAAAAGCGGTTAGATCTGGCGAGATGGTTTCCCAAATAACCCCGTCATTTCTGGTCTTATGTACAAACTGTGAGCCCATATAAACAACATCTGGATCATGTGGAGAAACATGAATTGGTGCTACCCTCTGAAATCTATATTTTAGGTCTTTAGGATTATGCCCGTAGATGTTGGATGCTCCAATAGAGTATTCCCTGCCAACTCCCGTAATCTTATTATAAACACTAAAACGACCTTTACAGTTATTGTAAACAATATTGTGATTGCCAGGTTTAGGAATAGTGGGTCCGGTTTCACAACCACCTACATCAATCATGGTCTGAGAGCTTCCTTGTAAAGCTGTGGCACTTGGAGCAGAACTAGGTATGGCTATCGTTGTATTATCTTGTTGCGCGCCATAGATCCAATAAGGATATTGATCATCCACAGCAACTTGATAGATTTCTGCGGTAGGTTGATTGAATTGAGAAGACCAGGTTTTACCTCCGTTATGAGAAACATTGGCACCGCCGTCATTACATTGAATCAACAAATCTGGATTGTTAGGGTTCAACCAGATATCATGATTGTCACCATGTGGTACGGACATCATTGTCCATGATTTTCCACCGTCTGTAGATTTTAAAAGCGGATTGGCATTGGAATAGACAATATCAGGGTTTGTAGGGTCTAGTTCAATATTAGTGTAATAAAAAGGTCTATTTACAAGACCTTTATTGCTTGATGTCTGTACAAAACTTTTACCCTGATCAATAGATTTGTATACTCCGCCCTCATCACCAGGAGCTTCAATTACTGCATACAGAATACTTGAATCTACGGGGGATACGGCTAAATCTATTTTGCCGATCAAACCCTGCGGCAGTCCCTCTTCCAATTTTATCCAGTCCTTACCTCCATTGACCGATTTATAAATACCACCTTCTTTATTTTCACCACCAGAGATGATGGTCCACGGAGTTCGTTGTGCTTTCCATGCGGCAGCGTAAACCACATTAGGATTGCCCGGTAACAATTCTAGATCGGCAAATCCTGTAGTATTGGATATATGCAACATTTTTGTCCAAGTAGTTCCACCATCCACTGTTTTGTAAATACCACGTTCTTCATTTGCCTTGAATGCATTACCAATAGCGGCCACCCAAACCACATTACTATTGGTAGGATCAATTTCTACCGCTCCGATCTGTCCTGCATTTTCAAGTCCTATATGACTCCAGGTTTTACCACCGTCTATAGATTTATACATGCCTTTACCACTGATAATATTACTTCTTAATCCATCAGAACCTGTACCAACATATACAATATTAGGGTCGTTTAGCGCAACTTCAATGGCACCTATGGAGGGAGTATCGAAAAATCCATCGGATATATTGTTCCAAGTTGTACCGTAATCATCGGTTTTCCATACACCAGCACCGGATGCACCTAAATAGAAGGTACCTGGTAACATGGGTGTACCTGTAACAGTAGTTACACGACCACCTCTTTGTGGACCAATAGTTCTATATTCCAGTGCAGAAAAGTCTTGGGATAAAAGTGTTGTAGTAAGTAAAATAAACGATACGGAAGTAAGGTAACGAAATAGCGTTTTCATTGTAGTGTACAGATAGGTTGGTTAAAACCTAAAGTTACTTAAACCGCAACGCAAAACATACCGCTAATGTAATTTTTATGATTTTGATAGTATCCAACGGATAAATTAAGATTCATGTGGTAAGCAATGACTATTTTACCCAAAACTATAAAGCGGGCAAATCAGAAACTTATTGTTTCTTTTCTTTTTTGCCTGAATCTTTAAGTTTATCGTTTTCCCAGATACCACTGATAACAGAGCCTTCTTTTGAATGAAAAATTCCTTTTCCGTTTCGTTTGTCATCTTTCCATTGACCTTTGTATTTATCTCCATTGGGCCAAAAGTAGGTACCTTCTCCACTACGCATATCATTTTCATAGCTGCCAATGTAATATTCGCCATCTGGCCAGTAAAATGTACCGTATCCTTCACGAGCATTGTCTTTCCATTGCCCTTCATACCTACTGCCCGTTTCCAAAAGCGCAATACCTGAGCCGTTGGCCTTGTTGTTTTTTACTTGACCTACATAATGCAATGCAGTTCCCTTCTTTGTGCTAAAACTAAGATATTCACCAAAGGATTTATTGTTCAATTGCTTACGCATATTGTTCAATTGTACACGTGCTTTCTCCAGGGCAAAACTTAAGGAGTCAATACTCCTAATTTCCGTTTGACTAATTGGGTTGACGGCAATGGAATCTTTTAAAACGTCAGTTTCGGTTATTTCAAGTTTTGCTTTGCTGTCATTCTGCATAAGTTTTTCTGCAAGTGCAATTCTTAAAGGAATAACAGAATTCAGTTCTTCATGATTTTCTAGGGTAGAATTGTATGATGCAATGGCCTTATTATAATCACCTTCAATAAGTACGGAGTCAATGGCCATCAATTCTTTATTGCCAGTAACCAATACATCTAGTTCTTCTTTTGCCTTACTACTCTCACCGATTTCATTTTGAAGCGAATTAGATTTTATGCCAAAATAAATTACCAATACAGTAAGTATAGCAAGTAAGCCGTAAAGTGTAATATCCTTTTTCTTCATACTCTATTAATTGCGGTACTTATCTAGTCCGTTAAATGAATTTCTGGAAGTTTGTTCTTAACCTTTCTAAAATCTGGAGAGAAGTATACATGAAAGCGCATGGCCCAACTATGTTTAAAAAATCCACCATTGGCTAAATCTTGACCTTGGGAATACATGGCACCCGCAGCCACGGTCAACCTAGGTGTAAGTATATATCCTAAGGTGGTTGTAAGTCGTAAATCTTCCATAGGGCTCGCTACTACCGCTTTTCCACTTTGCATGATCAATTCTGCCTCTGGAGCTACGTACAATGTTTTTGGTTTCAACTTATGATTGTTCAATGGAATTTTCATTCTGAACATGTAACGCCATCTATTTCTAAAAATATACTCGCTATTCTCGGCAAAACCTTGGGTCCATCTATGCTCTATACGAATACGGTGATAAATCATCATACTTTCCAAAGCCTGTGCAAATTGATACTGATGCCAAATACGCCATTCGGGCACTAAATTACGATCAGTTGAAGATTCATCGGTATTAAAATTCAATCGGAGCACACCGCCTAAACGTACATTGAAATATTTAGAATGTATATACCCTATAGCATGTCTGTTATAGACTTGGGCTACCTGACCTACAAAAGGTGTAGCTTCTGTTTCTTCAAGTCTTAAGTGTGTTTGGGCATCCCAAAACAAGCGTTTGCCAATACGTATGTTTCCGTATGTATTAATCCAGGTTTTAGTAGTGAGGTCCTTATACTTAGAATACTCGGGTAAAACCTCTGGCTCCTCTTCTTGTGAAATACCATGGAATGCTGTTAGAAAGCAAAACAAAAACAACCCTTTTATTATGTATGTACCAAACGATTTCATAGACTATTGCTTTGTGTTTTGTACATTCAACATTTCTAAAATTACTGAAGGGTCCTTTTCTTTTTTCAGTTTACGTTCCAGCTTTTTGGTATCCTTATCCTTTAGCATTATTACCGTATGGTAAGTGGCGTTAATATGCTCATTTAAATTGAAGGTGTTTTCACATGTGAGCGATTGTTCTATTTGCTTTAAGAAATAGGGTTCCAGAATTTTAGTATAAGCAGATGTTATTCTCTTTTTAATGTCTTCATCCATTAAGGTTGCCATAAACGGATTCCAAATACGATCGGTATATGAATCTTGTATGGTACTTTTAAATGTGGGCATTTTGGATACTGTAACGGATAATTCATTTAAATTCTTTAAACAGGTAAGCGTACTTCTAGCCGCGGTTAATCTGTTTTGGGCAGATTTTACTTTAGAATAATCGTTCAGCGTAGCGCTCGCAAAAGACTTTAATTGACGTAAGGCGGCTAAATAGTTTACAGGAAGGCTGGTTCCCATAGAATCAATGAACATCACTAAGGAATCGTTTTGAACAATAATTTCCTCTTCAAGATTAGCCAGTTCATTCTGTCTTTTTTCCTGAGCAAGGGTTTCTTTTACTTCGTTTGCAATGGCCTGTATACCATCATATCCCATTTTGGCAATGGTTTTAATATAAGAAATACTAGCAGCATCAGAGGAAGGTACAGTTGAAGTAGGTATTGTATACTCTTTTGTAGAAGTAATACTATCCATCTCAATAGCAATGGTCATATTAGGTTTGGGTAAATCCTCTGCAAATACGTGATCCAATAGCTCTTTACGTGAAGTATATTCTAAAATGGATAAAGAATCATAGCGTACCATTTCTTGAATAGGCGTTAAAAAATCCTTCTTTATTTTAAGTACCGTGTTGTATTGATATGCTGTAGTTTCATCTGACAGCTTTAAAATATTCAATTGTGAGTTATGTAGGATGGATTCACTTAATTCCCTCGCTTTTTTATAATATGCCACCGTACTATCAATATCATCTCTTTCTAATGAATCTAATGGGTAATAAGGCACCTTTACTTTAAACTCCGGAAGAAAATCAGATTTACCCAACGCTGATAAAATATCGTCTATTTCTTGATAGCGCAAAGCATTTTGTTTTAATAACTTAGGTAGATTGTTTTGATGAAGTGTATTGACATCTTCTTGAGAAAACTGAATATCAAGTGCAGCAATATAGGACGCATCTAAATTTATAGTTTTCGTTTCGCCGGAATAGCCTTTAAATGCGGTTATGGTCTTATGTTCATTATCATCATCTACACGTATAGACTGTAACAGACCATCTTTAAAAAACCAGCTTTCAGATTGGTCAATTCCGTTAGTGGGAAATAAAGACCACTCATCATGTGCCACACCATCCCTTAAAAACCTACCAACCAAGGTGTAATCTTCATTGTTGATACTGAAATTTTGCTGTGGCACCCCGTCATCAAAAGTAATGACACTTTTAAATAAGGTTTCTGAAATTTCGGAATCTTCGATCTGCTCTTCTAAAATGGTCCACTCACCATTTGGTTTGCCCATCTTTATTTTTCCCGTAGAAGTTTTTTGAACACCGCTTACCAACACACGGTATTGATAATCAATAACTTAAGATTGGCTTTTGGAGTTGAATTCCCCAAATTGAAATTTCCAAGGACCATTGGCCGTACCATCTACAAAGCTACCTTTAAATTGAAAAGAGTAATCTTGCTTTTGTAAAAGCTCTTGAAGATTGGAGCGTAATACTAAAAAGTCGCCTTCCAGTACTGTGTCGTTATCAACAATTTTATACGTGTAGGTTGCCTTACCGTTGTATTTGCCAATTTGTAACGGTCCGTTGTAATTTTTGACCTCTTGGGCATTCAACAAATTTGTTATACTGAAACAACAGCATACAATAAATAATAGTAATGGGTTGATAGTTAGCCTAATCATGCCGCAAAAAAACGAAAATAGATTCAGACTAGTAAATTAGAACCGTATGATTTTTAACTTTTTATTAAAAGTTTTTGATCTATTCAGAATGAAGCAATAAAAGCTATAAAAATTACGGAAGTCTCAATAATATTAAGAAAAAGTATGTAAAAAAAAGACCAGAACAATTAATTCCTATCAATGCTAATGTACTGTTCTATCCAAATTTGGATATTAAGTACCCTGAAAAGTCATAATAACGTTATCGAAATTTTTCATTTTTAGATCTTTAGGGTCAATTCCGAAGTAAATAGTAGAACTGTCACCAAACTTATCTAAGTTATTGCCATCAGTTTCAAGTTGTAGAAGTAATTGGTATTTTTTAGATAACTCTAAAATTTCAGACTTTTTAGTATTCCATTCATCTTGTGAAGTAATTTCTAATTCAATTTCTGCAAAACTATATGTTACACTAGATTGAATTGAACGATCATAACCTAATACTTGATGAAAACTATCTATATCTAACTCAGTTAAATGTTGTATATATTCGTAGGTAGAATGATAGAGATCATGAAAATCTTCATAACTATCTTGAAAATTTTTCAATATAATACTCTCATCATCAGGGATTGTATACGATTCAAAATATTCAATCTTGGAGGGTTCAAAAATTCCTTCACTAAAGTAATTCAAGGGAAATTCTGTTCTAATTAATTCGTCTGTGCTTTCTTGAAAAATAACTTTATAAGAATTTTTCTTGTTTAGGAAACCTGGCCATTCTTTATCAATATAAATAAAAACATAAATTATTCCGCTATCTGGTAATTTGTTAGAGACATCAAAAATATTGATTTCCTCTAAGTTGTATTGAGCACAAAAAGTTAGAAGCTCATTGTCCATTTTGGGCCAATTGAAGTTAATGGGTAAATCTGGTTTACCTCCAATTTTTGATGAACCTATATTAATATCCTTATCATCTTTAGCTATTGTTTTTACACCCACAGTAGGTTGAATCAATTCACTAAGTTCTATTTTACAGCTATAAGGAACATTAAAATCTGAGTTTAGTATTTCATTTTTGATTTTTGACAAGTTGTCTTGACTGTTACCCATAATGCAATATAAAATAATAACTAAATAAAGGTAGCTGTTATTTCTTTTACTCATTTAAAGACATGTTTTTCAAAAAGATAAAAGTAGTTGTCTACCAATCAATTGGGAAGTAATCCTTTAAAAATTTACCACACCAATGTTTACCTGTATTTATCCCGTCAAATAATGGATCCATAACTCTGGCTGCACCATCAACAATATCTAGCGGAGGCTGAAAATCATGTACTTCTTGTTTCTTTTTCGCTAATTCCGCTGGATCCTCATCGGTAACCCAGCCAGTATCCACAGCGTTCATAAAAATACCATCTTTTGCAAGTTCGCCAGCTGCGGTATGCGTTAACATATTCAATGCGGCCTTCGCCATATTGGTATGCGGATGGCGCGACTCCTTAAAGAAACGGTGGAATTTACCTTCCATGGCCGTAACGTTGATAATATGTTTTTGCCCGGTGTTTTCTTTTTTCATCATTTCTGCCAAACGATTGCACAATACAAAAGGTGCAACGGAGTTGACCAATTGAACCTCGATCATTTCAGTAGTTTCTATCTCCCCTAATTTTAGTCGCCAACTATTGGTTTTACGTAAATCCACTTGTTGAAGATCGGCATCTAATTCGCCAGTTGGGAAAACCTCCTGGGCAACCAATGCATTGTCAAAACTATACGGTATTTGTGATAGTTGAGCAGAGGCTCTTAAACCAATACCGGGTTCTGGTCCGTGCCATGTAACCGGCATGTTTTGATTTGGTGATGCTTTTGAGCTGAATGTTTTAAGCTCTTCCAAACAGCTTTCATGGTCGCTTAAAACCATTTGGGCAAATTTTGGTAAGGATGAGAATTCGCGCTCTTCGTTCTCCATTAAGTGATGGTAGAATCCTGCTGGTCTACGTACTGTTTGCGCAGCATTATTGATCAAGATATCCAGTTTGTCATATTGCTGTTCCACAAAATTACAGAAGATCTCTACACTGGGTATATGGCGCAAGTCTAGACCATGAATTTTAAGTCGGTGCCCCCACTCCATAAAATCTTCCTCTTTGGAAAAACGTAATGCAGAATCTACAGGAAAACGTGTGGTAGCAATGACCGTTGCGCCTCCACGAAGTAACATTAAGGTAATATGATAACCAATTTTTAAACGTGAACCGGTAATCACCGCTACCTGACCTTTAACATTTGCAGTCTGGAATCTTTTTGCATAGTTGAAATCGCCACAATCTGTACACATGGTATCATAAAAATGGTGAAGCTTTGTAAACTCGGCCTTACACACATAACAGTTTCGAGGGGTAGTAAGCTCCGGCAAATCTTTACTGGCCAATTCGGCTGCAGGTAGTAATTTTGGCGCAACAAAGACATGGGCTTCACGCGCACTACGAATTCCGGTTTCTTTACGGGCATGTTTGTCACGAACAGCCTGCTTTCTTTTTTCATTTCGTTTGGCATCCTTTACCCGTTTAGCAAATTCTTGTTTGCTAGGGCGAGATAATTGGCCGGCAGCTTTAATTAAGGCAATACGTCTATCTTCGGGAATTTCAAAAATCTGGTTGGTGTCGTTTACCAAACGATTTAAAATATCAATACAACTTTCAATCTCGTTTAAGTCGATTTCTGTTTCTTTATACTGCTGTTCTTCCTTCATGATACTACCTTAATAAGGGTAAAAATACTAACAATGCTTAAAGTACGGTAATGCGTACTTTCTTCTTTTTTAATCGGGTGTTGCTCAATTTATTCGCAAGTTCTTTTGATAGACCTTTAGGTACCGCAACAAAAGCGCAATCTTGCTTTAGTTCTATATCTCCCAATTGGTCTCTATTTAAGTCGCCTTGCTTAAAGAAAAGTCCCGCAATATCACCTTTTGATATTTTATCTTTTCTTCCACCAGAAATAAATAAGGTTTCCCAAAACGGATCACCTAATCTTTTTGAGGGATTGATTTTAATTGGGGTCGATGCTTCAATAAACTCGGGTAATTTTTCCTTCTCCCATTTTAAAACATAGGCTGTTCCCAATTCATTTACACGCGCAGTTCTACCATTACGGTGGGTAAACTCTTCTATACGATGCGGTAATTCGTAATGAACAATGAATTTTAGTTCGGTAATGTCAATGCCCCTAGCGGCAAGATCAGTTGCCACTAAAATTCTGCTACTGCCATTTCTGAATTTAATAAGCGCACGTTCGCGATCACGTTGTTCCATACCACCGGAAAAGCATTCGTGCAAAATACCCTGTTCGCTTAAAAAAGTGCTTACACTTTCAATACTATCCTTGTAATTACAGAAAATAATGCCAGGTTCTTCTCCAATAAATTCAAGTAACTGAACCAAAGTGTTCAGTTTGTCTTTTTCTTTGGAAACAACAGTACTAATGGTTAATTGTGATGGAATTTCCTTTTTTAGAAAATTAATTCTTCTTGGGTTTTCCATACCCACAAATTTTAGGATTTTAACGCCCTCGGTAGCAGAGGTAAGGATGCGCTTTTTAAGGTTTGGCAATTCTAGCAAAATTTCTGTCATTTGCTCTTCAAAACCAACTTCGAGCGATTTATCAAACTCATCAAGTACAAGCGTTTTAATATGATCTTTGGTAAAACGATCTGCCATAAAATGATCTAAAATTCTACCAGGTGTGCCAATTAATATGGCAGGTGTATGTTTTAGTTCAATCTTGTCCTTGGACATTGCCCTACCGCCATAAATGGCATTTACCTTATAACCGGTACCCATATCACGCAGCACTTGCTCTATTTGTATGGCCAGCTCACGAGAGGGCACTAAAATGAGCACTTGTACTTCAGGATTGTTTAGATCCAAAAGGTCTAGGACCGGTAATAGAAACGCCAAGGTTTTACCAGTACCCGTGGGTGAAAGTAATATGGTGTTGTCTGACGAAGAAATGGTTTCCAACGCCAATTCTTGCATAGAGTTTAGCGCATTGATATTCAATTTTGATAAAATATCCTTTTGATTTTTCATGCGATATAACCCTTTAAAAATATGATATTATGCTTCTTGAAGATCTCGTTTAGATTTTCTATATAAGTAATTTGGAAAAATACTTCTTTTGGCAAATCTGTTTAATTTGTTGGCATTGATCATCTTTTGGAAGATAGGTTTTGTAACTCCAAAATATTCGTACGTAGCACCATCAACAAAAGTAACTTCTAAAACAAGACCGTTATGTTGAAAATCTGCAATACCAGAAGCAATGCTTTCTTCGTAAGCTTCTTTATTGGCTTCTTTGGTTTCTGGAGCAATACTTACTAGAAAGTGGTAGCCATCAATAATTCTACGACTTTGCACTTCTGCCTCTTCCCTCTTTTCATCACCCTCTTGAAATTTATCTGGATGCCATTCTTTAACCAAGTTTCTGTACTTGGTTTTTAAGGCTTTAAGCTCAATTTCCTTCTCTACCCCAAAAAGTTTTTTGTATTCGTTGATACGTTTCATAACACAGCTTTTTTGCGGCTGCGAAACTACGTCTTATTTTTATGTGAACACCTATAAGATCTTGAAATAACGAAAAATAGAAGTGTTTTAATTCAGCTAGTCTTTTTTAAGTCCGTTTTGTAAGACCGACTTAATACCGGCAAGATTTTCTGAAAACTCCATCATTTGCGATAAAACCTGTGCCATTTCATTGGTATTGCCAAAACCTTTGATCTTATTATTCTTTACAAACTGCTCTTTAATGGCAGACCATCTTTCATTTTCATCTATAGAAAGCTGTCCGATTAATTCGTTGTACTTCAATAAATTAGCCTCTGCTGACCCGGTAAGTGTCTGTGCTTCATTTTCATAATGAGATCGTAATAAGGTGTTTAATTCCTTATCGTTCATTATTGGAACAATTTGGGCAACAAGTTTGTTCATATCCCTATAGGAACCTTGTAGTTTAAAAGCAGGTTCGGTTCGGTATTCATCTTGCATAGCTGCACTTTTAATATAGGTGGCATTAACCTTTAAGAGCACATCTCTAACCTTAAGAACCTTTTCCAATACTTTTTTATATTCCTCAACCTCTTGACTGGAATGGTTTCCTTTTAGTTGACCTTCATCCGTTTTAGATTCTATTTGGTTGACCAAGGTATAGACATCTTCAAACTCCTTGCTTGCCAATTGTTGTAAAATGGGGTTTGCAGTGAGCGAGTTTTCAATTAAACTCAATCTGAACAGATGTTCGGTTTCTCCGATGATATCACCAAGGTTATAGATATCTGCACGGTTTGCCAACATATCTGGAATCTTAAATTTCTCTCCACTTTCCGTATAAGGGTTACCCGCCATAATCACACAGAACTTTTTGCCCCTTAAATCATAGGTTTTAGGTTCATTGTCATAAACCCCTTCTATTTTACGGGTGCCATCTGATAAAGAAATAAATTTCTGAAGAAATTCTGGGTTACAGTGTTGAATGTCATCTAAATATAACATAACATTGTTTCCCATTTCAAAAGCCAAGTTCAGCTTTTTTAGTTCTTCCCTTGCCGCACTATTATTTGCAGATGCGGGGTCTACGTTGGTGACTTCATGACCAATTGCCGGACCGTTAATTTTTACGAATATTAAGCCCAATCTGTTGGCTATATATTCCATTAACGTGGTTTTTCCGTAACCAGGTGGGGATATTAAAAGCAACATACCCATTCTATCGGTTCGTTTATTGGCGCCAACCGTACCTAGCTGTTTTGCCAGGTTATTACCGAAAATGGGGAAATACACTTGGTCGATCAACTTATTACGCACAAAAGAAGTTAGAACCCTAGGTTTAAACTCTTCTAGTTTTAAATCATTTTTAAGTTGCTCCGTTATTTCTAGTTTGGTCTTTTTAAATTTTTGAAATGCCGGTACCTCACTGGTTACGAACAATCTCATTCTAGAAATAAAATCATGGTAATTAAAGTTATACGTACCATTGTTTATGGTGGTATGAGAGCCTCTTAATTCTTTAATGGTTTCGTTAGGTGAAACAGATTTAATTTTTGAGGCAGATTCATCTCTGAACAATAAAGCCCCAACAATTTCATGCGTATATCTTTTAAGGTCTATTCCTTGGCTTTCTTTTTCTTTGGTTTTTAAGAATGCGGCCACCCATTGTTTAGCTAAACGAACTTTGTCCTCTAAACTAACCGTATCTTCAATGCTCTTTTTAAATTTTAAATCTGCCTGTTGTGATTTTAGGAATTTTATAAAGTCTTCTTTCAATTGTATTGCCACACTGCTGTAAACAAACTCAGAATCAGATTTAAGTTCTTCAAATATATAGGAAGCAATATCTTCACTCAGCAATGAGTCGTAAAGCGCAGTATTTTCTCCAAATTGAGCTACCAGACCCTGTATTTTTTCAACAACAGAAGCATATTCGTTAGATGTTGGAAAGTACTGCAAAACCTCACCTGCTGTTTTTAGACTTTTATCCAACTCATTTTTCACCTCTTCATTTAAGCTGTTCCAGAAAAATTGGGCATATCCTCTTATTTCTGGTCGGTAAGTAAGCAAACCTAATTCATGATGCTTATGAACTAATAACTTTAATAATCTTGATGCATCTACATCATGAACACCTTTTACATAACCTTCAGAATAGTCATTTCTACTCTGTTCTTGAACAACCTTCAATAATTCTTCATCATTTAGCGATAGTAATTCATCTTCGCCAAAGTTGGAAAACAATTTATAGGCTAAGTAGGCACCTCTATAGATTTCATCGGTTTCAGATACATACTCTTGGTTCCATAAATGCCTGTTATTTACAAACTCTTCATTATCCAATTGTTTGTAGAAATCTGTCCCCGTTAAATGATAATTTAGTTCATTGTCATGAAAAACAATGGTTAAATCCAATTGCTGCTTGTTAACACCAAATTTGTGCTTTCCTAACCTAATGACACTGTCGCCATCTTCATAAAGGTCAAGTTTATCCTTTAACTTTCTAAGTGCATCCTCGCGGGCAGTTTTAAGTTGGGTCTCTATCTCTTCAGCCTTGCCACTATCATCTAACTCTTGCAGTTGGGTAATGATGTCGCGAAGCTTATTGATCATTAGGTCCGATGCAAAATACCCGTTGATTTCAACCGCAGTATTAAAACTCTGTGCCTTCTTTTGAACTCCTTTTAAAATGCGTTGAGAAGCATTGGTCAATGCGCTTGACTTCTTATTTCGTTTTTCAATTAAGGAATTTTTTCGGGCATCAAAAGCAGCATATACCTCTTCTCTTTTTTCAATGATGATTTCAATAAATTCCTCGAAATCCGTGAATTTGCCCTCAAGCTCCTCGAGTTGAATAGATGTTTTGGTTTGATATTCATCGCACTTCTCAGGAGTGGTTGCCATGTCAATATAATTGATGATACTTTGATCAATCAACTTCAATTGAGCGGCAAATTCTGCCTTTGCCTCAGATATGCCCAAAGAATTTCTTTTGTTCTTTAAAGCCGCCTTTAGCTCATTTATCGTGGAAAAAATCAACGATATATCATCTATTATTTTAGTGGAATGTGCAGTATCCTCTATATCTAAATTTGAAACAATATCAATCAACATTTCAAGATCGGTACTGATTTCATTGATTTCCTCTTCCTTTTTCTTGGCTTCTATTACCTTTTCAACGGTATCTATGAAACTCTTTTTTTCTTCTAAAGCTTTATGGTAAGGTTGTAAGGCATTCGGATTCAATAAAAACTGTACGCAGCGCTCAGATATTTTTTTAGTTTGAGCTTCAATTTCTTCTTCTAATGATTTAAGAAATTCCAGGTCAATATATCTAACCTCTTTTAAGGAAATGACCTCACCCCTAGTGGATCGTAAACGCGTTAAAAGTGCTACGAATTCATCAATACTTTTAAAAGATGTGCTCTTAATTTTATTGAATAGTTCCGATGAGTTTTTTTGAATTTCCTTAGATTGATTTTGAGCATTTTTACGAAGCTGTACAACCTTCTCAAATTCATCTATAGCGGCATTGGACGCTTTATTGATTTCCTCTATAGGAATATTAAGTTGATGCGTTTCCGGTTCTGGCAACCAGTAATATGCATCTATAATATCTTTTGAAAACTTGGCGATATCACTGTAGAGACCCGCATAGTTGTCATTTTTGTTCAGCAAGGTAATTAAGCTGTTTACTTCAGCCATTGCCCGCACAATGTCCTTATTGCCAATTTTGTACAACAAAGTATCTTCATGTTGCGATGGCATATAATCACCTTTCAAATAAGGTGTTTGCCATATTTGTACCACGTGGTGTTTGGTCTGCTCCTGCTCTGTCTTAAAATAGCATAGTTCACCATTTTCTAAAATGGTAAATCCGTTACAAATTATTGGTGTTTTTATAACTTGACTAATGATGTTGAAGGACATAAGATTATAGAGTCCTTCATTTGCTGCATAAAACACGTAAAGAAAATCCTCACCGTTGGGCGATACAATGCGTTGCTGAAATTTTACATTTGGTATTGCATTGTCAAAAATGTGATATTCTCCGGTTTGTAAATAATATCCGGTTGGGAAAATGATTCCTTGATCATCGGGAAGAAGAATACAGGCATCTTTTACAGATTCAATTTTCTGTACCTCTTTCATTTTATCGTTAAAAACAAAGTAACGAGGCGACTCTTGAAATGGTTTTATTTCTAGAACCAACAAGTTTCCTAAATCTCCAAAACGATACTGCCCATCATCTAAAGTCTGGTCTACATACTCAACAGGTTCATCAAAAATACCTTTGCCTTCTTCTGTATTATCTTCAATTTTTATGGTTAGGTCACCACCAATAGTTTCAACAAATACACGATCTTTAATAGAAACATGTGAGTGCACTCCATAGCGGTGCATGTCTCTACTTGCCTCTTGCCACTTAAATTCTTGCTGAACAGGAAATTTATATTCATGTTCACTTCTGTTGTCAACATATTTCAAAGTGTTGTTGACCAATAACCATTTAAAGGTTTTTATGTCTGTAGGGCTATCGCTTAAACGAAAGACCATATGCAGATAATTACCAATGATGGCAAAATTGGAGAATATCGTATTTCTGTAATACTTGTACAGATTGGTGAAATCTGTCTTAAAAGTATCATCCTCTAAAAGACCAAGGTCTATTGCCTTAAAGCTATTGTCCTCAAAGTGATAACAACTAAAAACATCTTTAATGTTGATGTCCGTCCTTAGCCCAAAATGAACATTATAACCAAACAGACACGTATTGCCAAAAGAAACAATATCCCGTGCAATACAGTTGTTCTCCGTATTGATCCGGTCATTAGCAATAAGCTTGGTCTCCAATGAACCAAAAACTGTTTTTCTGTCATTGTTAAGGTCGATTAACTTGTTCTGTAACAGCTCTTTTTGCTTCTGTAATCTATTTTTGATAACATCATATGTGCCACCGTCCAATACATGCTCTTCCGTAGTGTCTGTTTGGGTATGCTCTGCCATAAAAATTCTTAGGCTTTTAAATTACATTATTAATTTAGTTGAAGTAATAAGCTTTGGTGTTAACGCAATTTCTTATCACTCATTCCTAAACCTTTGGCAAGGTTGAATAAATTGCTGAACAAGGTTTGCTCATCATTATCGCTGGACTTGGATTTTAGGTCCATCAATAAATTTGCAATGGTTAAATTCTTAAGATCATCTGAAGAAATACCATATTTATCAGCAAATTCTTTCACCTTTTCCAAAAGGTTGCCCTTTACGTCATCACTACCTAAAATAGCATCTTTTACATCTTGTATGTTGGTACTGTTAGCAACAAGCCTGTCATAACCTTTACCTTTGGTAATTTGCCCGATAATCTGGTCAAAGAACATTGTTTCACCACCAACAATATCAATTTTGGCAGCTTTTAATGCATCTCCAATAACTTGTGCTTGAGCATCGGCAATATCTTTCTGGATATTAATTTGAGCCAGGTCAATTTGTAATTCTTTGTCTAAACGCAGCTTGAACTCTTCATGCTCTTTACCAACACCATCTAATTTCTTCATGGCATTCGCTTTTTCTTCTATACCGGCAGCATCTGCTAAGGCTTTCTCTTTAATTACATCTGCTTCTGCTAAACCATCTTTACGTTTTGCTTCCGCTTTAGCCTCAATACCTGCAGCCTCTGCTTTTGCCTTTTTCTCAATGATAAGCGCCTGAACAACACCTTCACGCTCATAGGCATCTGCCTTGGCATGCATTACTTGTGCTTCTGACATACCAACGGTAGCTTCTTCTTTAGCTTGTGCTTCAGCCAAAATCTTACGTGCTTCTGCTTCTTTCTCACTAGCTTCTTTATGTGCTAGGGCTTCAATATTGATTTCCTCCGCTTTTTGCTTAGCTGCTTCTTTTTGAGCCTCGGCCGCTTTGATCGTTTTGATCAAATCTTCTTGTGCATTAGCTTCAGCAATGGTGATCTTAACTTGTTTTTCACGATCTGCAGTCTTGAAAGCTTCAATGTCTTTCATGTTCTCCTGCTCTTCCACTACTCCTTTTTCTAGGGTAACACGATCACGAATAACATCTTGAATATTCTTTTTCTCAACTTCTACTACTTTCTCTTTCTCTATTTGAGCCAGGGTAACAACTCGCTCTCTTTCCGTAGCCTCTAATAAACGGTCTTTTTCAACTCTTTCGGTTTCAACAGCATCTGTACGTTGTTTATTTTTCAACGCTACAATAATTTGTCGCTCCATATTCTCTTCGGCAACCTTTACCTTTTCTTGTGTTGCAATACGTGCGGTTTCAGACTTTAAACGCTCTTCTTCGGCTACTTTTAAAGTTTCTGCTTCTTCGCGAGACTTTATGTTAGAGATTTCTCTTTTTTGTTGCTCCTCTTTTTCCGCTAACTGCTTGTCCAGCTCAAGAATAGCCTCACGAGCTTCAACATCTTGTTTACGGATTATTTTCTCCTCATCGCGCTTAATAAGATTCGCTTTAATGTTTTGTGCAGCGGTTAGATCGGTAATCTTTTTGATACCTTCAGCATCTAAAATATTATCGGCCTTTAAATGGGCAACAGCAGTTTGTTCCAAGTAATCAATGGCACAATCCTCTAAAGTATAGCCGTTTAGGTCAATACCAATAATATCTACAATTTCATCTCTAAACTCCCTACGGGCTTCATACAGTTGAATAAAATCGAATTTTTTACCCACGGTCTTTAAAGCTTCCGAGAATTTGGCTTCAAAAAGTTCTTCAAGCGTCTCTTGTCTAGAGGCTCTTTGTACACCAATAGTCTGCGCTACCTTTTTAATAAGGTCAACCTCATTGTTTACCCTAACAAAGAACGCCACTTTAATATCTGCACGCATATTATCCTTACAGATAAGACCTTCTGTAGCCAGTCTTTCTATTTGAATTTTCTTTACCGAAATATCCATTACCTCTACACGGTGAAAAACAGGAACCACATAAAGACCTTTATCGGTGGCTACCTTTGTGCCACCAAAACCAGTTCTTACCAAGGCTTGACCTTGATGAACCTTTTTGTAGAACATGGCAATAATTGCAAAATAAACGATGATAAGGAAAAGGAGAACTCCTAGACCTATACCAATAATTGAAAAGATGGATTCCATAAATGATTTAAGATTTATTGATTATAAGATTGAACTAAAAAGTGTGTGTGATCCGCAGATCTTTTAATAATAAGTACAGAACTGCCATAGGGCAAAGGTTTACGGTCTAACGATTTTACGTAAATAGAATGACTGTTGCCATCTGCTTTTACTTCTGCATTACCCAGTTTATCTTCACTAATACTGGATAACATAATTGCTTGTCTCCCCAAAAAATCCACTGGGGCATCACCATCCTTATTCAATTGCTTAAAAAATCCTTTAAACGGTGTGGTAAGAATTTTATTTATGAACAAAGCAGGAATAAGAACCGCAATCATTATGATAAAACCAATGTAGTTCTCATAAGTACCTGTAAGTGTTGTAAGTATGGTGGTAGCAAACCACCAAACGAAAATCCAGAAGGTAAAGGTGAACATGAACGGTAAGCCAACAAAGTTGAAATAAATGAGAAAAATTTGCCACTTTTTTAAGGGTTTGCGCTTCTTACCTATTACATCGTCTTTATTGACCTCTGCATTTGAAATGTCCTCAAAATCTAGATTACCGCCTTCAATACCGGCATCAAAATCTATATCTGCATCTACCTCTATATCTACATCAAGGTCATAATCAAGACCACCGATCATGGTAATGATCCAGTAGACAATTAGAAGTATCAACAGTACGGTCAGCGTAATGTTTACTTCAGAAAATAATATGTCGGTTAGTTGATTCAAATTCTTATTTTTTGGTTTTTGTGAACCCTAATTGTTCTTTTAATTTTTGAAGTTCGTCATCTGCAGCGGCTTCAGTGGTATCTGCAGCTTTATCTAGTTCTTCATCAATAGATTTACTAGCATTGGCAATATCACCATACGCTTCGGCCAAGGCCTCTTCTTGCGCTATTTTTTCTTTCATACGCTCAAGCATAGAAACCGTACCACTACTGTCTAACTCTGCCATTTGCTTATTTAAATTTTTGGTAGCATTACTCACTTTAACACGCGCTTTTAACGTTTTAAGTTCGTTTTCCCAATTATTTATATTCGCCTTTAGCTCTTCAACGTTGCCTTGCATTTGACTTACATTAGCCTCAAACTTTTCAGTTTCTACCTTGGTAGCCTCTAATTGTTTCTCATTGTTCTCTTTCTGCATTAGAGCCTCTTTTGCAAGTCTGTCCGCTTCGGCAGCGTCCAATTCTTTGCTGTTGGCCTTCTTTAGAATGATAATAGCTTTATCTTGATATTCCTTGGCTTTGTTCTTATAAACGTCTTGATCGTTCTTAGAACGTATAGCAAGTGCTTTTACTTGTGCAAGGGCCTCTAAACTTTTTTCTAAGTCTAATTTCATGTCCCTAATGCCTTGCTCCGTCATCTTAATGGGGTCTTCCATTTTGTCAATAGCCGAATTGGTTTCAGCCTCTCCTATTTTAAATAGTCTTTTAAATATATTCATGATTTTATTGTTTTAATATTTAGAAAATTCAATGATTTTGTCCGAGTATTCACTCATAAGTAAGCTTAATGAATTAAGACTGGCTTCAAACTCGTTCAAATCCATATTCTCAATTTGTAAGGTGTCCCTGAATATGACGCGGTTTGCAGTTTCATCTAAAACAAAAGCGCCGTGAATGATATCTCTATTCTTCTGAAGTAAGCTTTTAAAGATTTTTTCAGATTGATTGTGAACGGAGAATATAAACTGTTCCATAATCAAAATTGGAGGCGATACTCCCAAAATCAAATTTTTTATTCCAGAATCTTCTTTCTCAACAACCATAATTCCGTCTGCCCTATTTTCCTTTACAATATTAAAATTCAATTCAAGCAGGTAATCTCTGGTTATATTAAAGTGGTTTTTCATTTGTGTTGGTTTTTGTAAGTGGATTCTTAAATTCAATAATACAAAATAATATTGGTGCGTAATCCTAAATTGATAATAGGAGCGCTAAAATGTAAATAAGTACGACGAACATGATATTGAGTTTTTAAAATTGGTTAGACAAAAATTAATAGCTCAAAATAATAGCAATTCAAATAATTATTGCTAATTTTGTTAGACAAATATAATTAAATATTTATCACTTGCAAATATAATTAGCAAAAAAAATGTCATATTTCGGTAAAAATATTAGGAAAATCAGAAGTTTAAAAAGTCTTAGTCAGCAAGCATTTGCAGAGCTATTCGACTTAAAACGAGGTACTTTGGGTGCTTATGAAGAAGGGAGAAGTGAGCCAAAACTAGAAACATTGATAAAAATTGCTAATTATTTTAGCATTCCTATAGATGACTTGCTAACAACCGAATTAACGGTAAATAATTTATTAAAGTTCAAAGGCAATTTAACTGTTGAGCAAGACCTTGGTGAGCAAGAATTCTTTATTAAAGTACCTTGTATTACAGCTGTGAATCAGACCGATTATATAAAGTATTTCAGCAAGGATTCTTACATACAAGACCTCCCTTTTTTATCATTACCTATAAATCCAGATAAAAAATTTAGGGCATACACCGTTCAAAATTTAGAAATGAGTAGAAATGAACTAGGAATGTTCCCTAAGGATATTGCTATTGGGGAATGGGTGCCGCCAGCGGTATATTCAAAACTTAATAATGGCACCTTGGTTTTTACGGTAACGGAAAAGGAAATCATTTTAAGGAGATTGTTTATTACCAATGATAGTTTTGTGTTGCGGGCAGATCATAAAAATGTGGATGATGTAGTACTCCAATTAAAGGAAATTAAGGAAATGTGGCGTGTACGATACGTTTTCTATCATAGACTGCCAGAGACCAATTTTAACATAGAAGAAAAGTTATTTCAATTAGAGAAAGATTTTGATAGACTTAAAAATGAGCGATAATAAAAAAGCCCTCTAATAGTAGAGGGCTTTTTCTTAAACTTGAATGTATATATGTCTTAGATAACTTTAACGTTCACTGCGTTTAAACCTTTGTTACCTTCTTTAAGTTCAAATTCAACTTCATCGCCTTCGCGAATTTCGTCGATCAACCCAGAAATGTGTACAAAGTGATCTTTCTCAACTCCTTCTTCAGTGATAAAACCGAAACCTTTTGTGTCGTTGAAAAATTTTACTGTTCCTTTACTCATTGTAATGTAATTTAATTTATAATACTTATTAGTGAACAAAGATGACGCCAATAGTTGACAATGAGCGGTTATTGATCACTTATATTCTTTTTTTGTGAATACTTTATGAGTTTTTTGCTCAAAATGAAACATTTACTCTCTGTAAAACTAAATTGAACATCTTTATTGATTATGTCTGATGTTGTTTAGTTCATGATTTATGAGAAAATCATCAATTATGCTATTATAAATATTGATACATTAGTAGAAACAACAAAAAAAATCAACTCATAGTATTCAACAACATGAAAAACACATTTGACTTTAAGAAAGCCATATCAGGTATTACGTGCATTTTATTATTTAGCTTTTGTTTGACAGCACAAAAACCAAATTATGATATATCTAAGGATTTATTATTGGTACAGTTAGATTGCAAGACGGATATTGATGATTTACATACAGCTGCAGGTTTGGCTACTCTTTTAAATCACCCGGATTATAAGCATTTAAATTACTATGCTGTTGCTGGTTCTTATGGTATTCAAGAAGGACTTTACGTTCCGCCAAACGAATTAATGAAAATGGCATTTAAAAATAATTGGACAGATGCTGATAAAGAATGGGAAGCATCTGTAGCTAGAGTTGCAAAAATAGTGGTAAAGACTATTAAAAACGGTGGCGATGTTTGAGTAGCCGAAGCAGGTCAGTCAGATTTTACGGCAGATTGGGTAAAGCAAATATCAAATCAAAATCCGTCAATTAAAATAAAAGAACATATTCATGTGGTACAGCATAGTGATTGGAACGAATCCGTAACAGAACCTACAAAGCTTAAATACACACAAACGGTTACGGATTATCACAAAATTGCTGATGGTAATGCTGTTGGTAATGGTACACCTGGTTTAAAATCTGATGGTAAAGTAGCTTGGGAGACTAAAATCAATGATGAAAAATTAACCAACATTTGGAATACGGCAATTCGACTTGGCAATCAGTATAATGGAAAAGATGGCAGATATTTAAATGAAAGCGTAGATGAGGGTGGTCTTGATTTTTCGGATTTAAGTGAGGTATGTTATATACTTGGTTTAATGGAAATAAAGGATACCGATCAGTTCTTCGATTATTTTCAAGTAAAATAATTAGCTACTTAAGTTTTAAAAAGGCCTCTTGCAGTTTTTTTGTAATGGGGCCTTTTTCATTTTCTGAGTATAGTAATTTATCATCAATCTGTTGAATTGAGGCTATTTGGGTACTGGTTCCTGTTAAGAAGGCTTCATCAATATGTTCAATTTCTTCAACTGAAATAGCTTCTTCTTTTAAAGGTATGCCTAGCGAATTACAAAGTTCAATGACCACTATCCTAGTAATTCCGTTAAGAATATGTTCATTTGCCTTATGTGTATAAACCACGCCTTCTTTAACAAAGAATACATTGCTATGCGAGGCTTCTGTATAAACTCCGTTTCTATGTAAAATAGTTTCGTAGCATTCATGCTGCATAGCTTCTTCATTAAGCATAACATTGCCTAAAAGTGAGGTCATTTTAATATCGCAACGAGACCATCTAAAATCATTTCTGGTTATTACCTTGGCATTAATTTCATTGATAACAGGTAATACTTTTGGTATGGCATACATCATTACCGTAGGTTGACATTGTTGCGGAAAAGAGTGTTGCCTTGGAGCTACTCCCCTAGTAATCTGTATATACA
Source organism: Maribacter sp. UBA3344 (assembly GCF_002362375.1). Lineage (NCBI taxonomy): Bacteria > Pseudomonadati > Bacteroidota > Flavobacteriia > Flavobacteriales > Flavobacteriaceae > Maribacter > Maribacter sp. UBA3344. The sequence continues at coordinate 105,422 of NZ_DERI01000002.1, forward strand.
ACATACAGTCAATAGCTGTCAGCTGGGCGGCATGTAATAATTTGGGTATTTCTTTCTTAAGAAAGGCTGCATTAAAATCTATGTTGATTGCTTGTAAACCGTATTGTAGCCGTTCTAAATGTTCTTTCTCGTAAAAGAAAGAGCCATTTATCTGTACCATAACTTCGTACAATCCGTCACCAAAAATAAATCCGCGGTCGAATACAGATATTTTTGCTTCCTCTGCATCTACAATATTTCCATTTAAATAAACTTTGTTTGGATATGCCATTGATTAAAGGTAGCGTTGCAGATGTTTTTTAAAATATATGGCACTGTCTGTAATACTTTGCATTGAATTTTTTGCAAAATTACCACCTTGCTCAATATAATAGTATTGTAAATCTTTCTGTTCTATGGATGATAATATATTCTTGTAATCAATAGAACCGTTACCCATTTCAGAATAGTCGCGCGTTACTTTGTCCATATCCTTAATATGCCACATGACGTATCTACCTTGATTTTCTTTGATCAATTCATGAATACTTTTATTTGATGAATGTTCTACCCAATACATATCCATTTGTAATTTTACCAAATTTGGGTCTGTACCGGATAGGATAATATCATAGCCCTGTTCACCATTATGGTCCGTAAATTCAAAATCGTGGTTATGATACGCAAATTGTAAACCTGCATTGGTTACTTGTTCACCTATGATGTTTAACTTATCTGTCAGTACTTTAAAATTCTCGATAGTTCTATATTCCGGGGCAAGCCAAGGCCAGGTAATGTATTTGCTGTTTAAATTTTCAGAACCAATAATGCACTGGTCCACATATTTTTTTAAAACATCAATAGGTTCATTAAAGCGACTGGAAAAATCATAATGACCACTAGAAATTGTAAAATCCAAACTATCTAGCTGCTTTTTAAACTCTTTTGATTTTATGCCATAATATGTGTCATTATCACCGTTGTACCCATAAATTTCTCCATCTTCATAACCTAAGGACCTAGCATATTTTATGCTTCCTAACGGATCTTTGGCCATGGCATCTCTAATAGTGAACAATTGAAGTCCCATTTTATACTTGTAATGTACCGGAAGAACGGATAACGGAAGTATGGAGCTAACGGATAAAACCCCTGTTTGCTTTAAAAATGTTCTACGCGAACTTAAACTATTCATGGTATGATGTTTTATTGGTATGGACCTATAATATAAATATAATACATAGGTAGCAAAATAAGGTATGTGTAAAATTAAAAAGCAGCCGAAAACGACTGCTTTTTATATGAAAACCTCTTTAGGATTTAGTTGTTGGCCAATGCGGTCTCATTATATGAAACACGATAAATAGCATCTCCGTAATCATCTGAAATCAACATTGAACCATCTTTTAATAGTAATAAGTCTACCGGTCTGCCTGTTGCTTTTTGTTCAGCTTCATCTAACCAACCATCTATAAACGGCTCACTGTTTACTGCTTCGCCATCTTCAATATCGACCATCATGATTCTATATCCAACTTTTTTGCTTCTGTTCCAAGAACCATGTTCTGCAATAAATGCTTTTCCTTTGTAGTCAGCTGGAAACATTTTGCCTGTGTAAAATTTGATTCCTAATGGAGCCACATGTGCATCTAGTTGTAAGGCGGGATCAACAAAATCTGAACAAGGGTGTAAATCTCCGAATTCAGGATCTTTAACAATGCCCCCATGGCAAAACGGGTATCCAAAATGTTGCCCGGCTTCGGTAACGGTATTTAATTCGCATGGCGGTATATCATCACCTAGCATATCACGTCCGTTATCTGTAAACCACATTTGTTTTGTATCGGGGTGCCAAGTAAAACCAACTGAATTCCTTACTCCTCTGGCATAAATTTCACGATTGCTTCCATCAGGGTCCATTCTGGTTATCGTTGCAAAACGCTCATCTTCTTCGGTACGATTACAAATATTACAAGGAGCACCAACTGGTACATATAATTTGTCATCTGGACCAAAGGCAATATACTTCCATCCGTGATGAAATTCTGTTGGGTAGTCATCATAGATCAACTCTTTTTCAAGTGTATTTCCTAGTTGATTTTCTATATTGGGATATTTCCACAAACTACCTACCTGTGCTACGTATAGGTCGCCATTTCTCATGGCTATACCATTTGGTACTTCCATGGTATCTAAAACCATAACATTGTCAGCTTTAAAATCACCGTTGGTATCTTGTATGGCGTAGACGGTATTTTCTGTTCTGGTACCAACAAACAAAGTGCCATTATCACCCATAGCCATTGATCTTGCACCATCTACTCCCCTGGCATAAACTTCAATTTGAAACCCTTCTGGCAAATTAAGTTCTAACAAGGCTAAATCTGTACTGTCAAGTTCTACCTCATTATTGGTAGTGGTGGTGTTTTCTTTTTTGTTTTCTTTACAAGACTGTATGGAAAGCAATATAGCCAGTACTGCTATACTTTTTAAAAACGTTTTTTTCATGTTCAGAATATTTGGTTTTTATACGAAGATACGTAACCTCTTCAAGTTATATAATGTTTGCATGGTTTGTATAGAGGTTATTAAGAGTAAAACACCTCAGGGCAAGTCCATGAGGCACTTAAAGGAGTCAAACTTTTAAATTCGAGGCAAGCTTCGGGGTATTATATCCTTTGGCGGTGCCAATAAAAAAGCCAACCTTAAAAGAATTAAGATTGACTTTTTACAACCACCTACTTATTTTTTTTATGAATTGGCATCCATTGCTTTAGAAATTAGCGTATCGCCCTCTATAATTTCAAAAGTTCTGTTAATGGCCGCATCGTCATGTAATGATCTTACTAGAGTTTGCGCGACATCATCTCTTGTTATCGATCCTTTTTTGTTCAATTTATCCTGCAATTCAATTTTACCTGTACCAGCATCATTGGTTAACGAACCTGGTCTTACTATGGTATGCATTATATTGGCAGATTTTAGATATTCATCAGCATTGTGTTTCGCTTTTAAATAATCCTTTAGATCTTCGGCTTGTTCAGGATTATCTGCTCCCATAGAACTTAGCATTACAAATTTCTTAATGTTCGCGTTATTTGAGGCGTCAATTAAATTTTTAGCACCTTCTTGGTCAACTTCAACTACTTTTTTTCCTCCTGAACCTGCAGCAAAAATGACTTTGTCCATATCTTTTACGGTGTGTGATACATCTTTTTCCAAATCACCCAAAACCGTTTTAATATTCTCATTCTCAAATTGCTCCTGCTGTTCTTTTTTTCTGACCATTGCAATAGGTTCAAAATATTGAGAGTTTTTTAAAAGTGTAACTATTTTCTTTCCTGTAGTACCGTTAGCACCGGCAACTAATACATTTTCCATTTCAATTTATTTTCTTGCAAGGTGATTAAAATGCCCTATTTGTATTAATTCGTTAACCAAAAATATTGATGCAATACCCACAGTCAATATTAAAATACCTGTTAAATAATAAAGCAAGGATAAAAGGCATTTGTGCTAATAAATAGTGGATGTAAGTAGTAGATTACCATTTCAATTATTAAAATGTTATATATGAAAACTGAAGATAAAAAGTCAACCTATAATTCAGATGTTACCACGGATGATTTACAGGCTTTGGGAGAAAAAACTAAAAACACAAGAACGGATAATGGCGATGATAGTCAGCTCACGGGTAGAGACCGAAAAGTCGATTTTGCTGGTAAGGATTTAGATGTGCCAGGGAGGAAACTTCCGCAAAGCAAATCTGAAAATTCTTTAAAAGATGAAGAGAACCAATTGTACAGCCAGGGAGGTGCGGAAAATGAAGATTTAGAACAAAATACGGACCATATAGTTTAAAAAAGAAAAGCAGCCTAAACGGCTGCTTTTTTTTGTTATGGGGCTAATTTGTTTTCTAAACAGTGATGTTACTTTCCTTGTATGTTGGGTAATCAAGATATCCTTCTTTACCCGGTGTGTAAAATGTATCTTCATTCCATTCGGCTAATTCATAATTATTCTTGAATCGCTCTACCAAATCTGGGTTAGATATAAATAGTTTGCCAAAGGCAACCAAATCGGCATTGCCGTCCTCAATTATTTTGTTGCCAGATTCCCTGTCAAAATTAGAGTTTATCATTAATGTACCGGTGTACAATGGTCTAAAATGCGCGGCAATATGCTGTACTGCATAGGGTATGTTAGAAACATCTGTAAAGGGCTCGGACAAATGAATGTAAGCTAGATCATAATCATTTAACCTTTTTATGATGTATTCAAAAGTTGGTATGGTTTCCTCGTCCATTGTAATACCAAACAGGCCATCTAAAGAAGGATTAAATCTTGTTCCTATCTTTTGTTGGGGCACCACTTCTTTAATGGCATCCAAAACTTCAAAAAAGAACCGAGTTCTATTTTCAATGTTTCCTCCATATTCGTCTGTTCTATGATTAGATGTGCCGTTAAAAAATTGATGAAACAAGTATCCGTTAGATGAATGTATTTCTACACCATCAAAACCTGCATCTATTGCATTTTTTGCGGCATTTTTAAAGTCACTGACCGTTTGTTTTATTTCATCAATGCTCATTGCTTTAGGGGTTACGGTATCTTTAAAACCATTAGGGGTGTAGCTTTTTGCATTGGGGTTAATTGCAGAAGGTGCTAAAGGTAAATCGCCATCATGAAAATCTGGGTGAGACATACGCCCTACATGCCATAACTGAATAAAAATCTTTCCTCCATTAGCATGAACTTCTTTAGTGACTTTGCTCCATGCCTCTACCTGTTCTTGAGAGTAGATGCCAGGTGTATTCACATAGCCAACCGCCTGTTTAGAAACTTGTGAGCCTTCTGTAATGATCAATCCGGCAGATGCCCTTTGTTTATAATACGGCACATGTAAATCTTCTGTTGGTTTATTTTCTTCATTTGTGGCCCTGCTTCTGGTCATAGGGGCCATAACAATTCTATTATCTAATGCTATATTCTTATTGTACGGTATTAACAATGCTTGTTTTTTCATAAAACTAATTTCTAGTAGTGTTTAAATCCTCCTCAAAGTTTTGTTTTATTCATAGAATAAGTTAACTCTTATCGTGAAAAAAATGTCATAAAGCGTAATTAGGTTGCAGAACTTTATATAACCATTATTTTTGCTTTTCTATAAATAATTAAAACCTTCCTTGTTTTTTGTCGTAAGTATCGTTGAAAACAATCTTTCTAAAAACAATTTTATGAATTCTAGCAGTAAAAGGGCATTAAAACTGTTGAGCCTAATTATGATATTTGGTGTAATATCAAGTGCGACAGCACAAAACCTAAAGGGAAAAGTAACGGATAAAGATGGACTTGCATTAGAAAATGTTGGTATTTTTAATCAGACGACCGGGCAACATAGCCATACCAATTTATCAGGATCATTCTCACTTCCTTCAACAACAGTGAATGATTCGGTTTACTTTTCTAACCTAGGATATAAAACTTATGTATTGGTCATACAGCCCCAACATGTTAATGAAGGCGTGCAAATTACTTTAGAGGAGTCTAGTATAAACTTGGATCAGGTGGTAGTAGTATCAAAAGTTGATGCTATGAGCAGAATAGTGAACATTGATGTACAGAACGATCCGGTGAAATCTTCACAAGAGATTTTACGTAAAGTTCCTGGATTATTAATAGGACAGCATGCCGGTGGAGGTAAGGCCGAGCAAATATTTTTAAGAGGATTTGACATAGATCATGGAACGGATGTAGCCATCAGCGTTGATGGTATGCCGGTAAACATGGTCTCGCATGCGCATGGGCAAGGTTATGCAGATCTACACTTTGTTATTCCTGAAACCATTAATAATATAAATTTTGGAAAAGGCTTGTATTATGCCGATAAAGGAAATTTTAATACTGCCGGGTATGTTGATTTAAGTCTGAAGAAAAGTATAGATCAAAGTATGGTTTCTTATGAATCCGGACAGTTCAATACCAATAGATTTGTTGGACTTTTTAAAGTTCTGGAAAGTAGTAAAAGCAATGTTTATTTAGCTTCTGAAGTTTATCTTACGGACGGACCTTTTGATTCTCCTCAAAACTTTAATAGAATTAATATTCTAGGACGCTATAACTATAAAGATATAGGAAATGAAGAATTGACTTTGACCGCTTCGCATTTTCAAAGTAAATGGGATGCTTCTGGTCAAATACCTCAAAGAGCTGTAGATCAAAACCTAATAGGTAGATTTGGTGCAATTGATGATACTGAAGGTGGTCAAACCAGTAGAACTAACTTAATGTTGAACCATGTTAAATTCTTAGGTGAAGATCAGTTTTTGAAAACAAGGGCTTTTGTAAGTAAATATGATTTTGAGCTGTTTTCGAATTTTACATTCTTTTTGGATGATCCGGTCAACGGAGATCAAATTCGTCAGTTTGAAGATAGAACCATTATGGGTGCCGAAACTATTTTTGAACAGATTAACATTGCTGTGGGTAAAGATGATACTTTTAAGTATTCTGCAGGTGGTGGGTTTAGGTATGACAATGTAGATGATGTAACTCTATCACATACATTAAACAGAAAAACCACCCTTGAGCAGTTTGCTTTTGGCGATGTAGATGAAACCAATTTTTACGGATTTGTTGACGGGGAATATAAAACAGGGAATTGGACCTTTAATCCTTCTGTACGCTTAGATTATTTCAACTTCGATTATGAAAACAAACTAAGCGAGCTTTATGACAACAAAAGTGAAAGTAAGGCAAAAGTGAGTCCAAAACTAAATACATTGTATACTGTAAATAGAAATTGGCAAGTGTTTTTGAAAACGGGTCTTGGATTTCATTCTAATGATACTCGAGTAGTCACTGCAAATGAAGGTAGGGATATATTGCCAACCGCTTACGGTGCAGATTTAGGTACTATAATTAAACCTACGGATAAACTTGTGCTGAACGCTACCTTATGGGGGCTGTTATTAGACCAGGAATTTGTTTATGTAGGTGACGCTGGTATTGTTGAACCAAGTGGCAAGACTCGTAGGTTAGGTGTTGAACTAGGTGCTCGTTACCAGGTGTTAGATTGGCTGTATCTTTATAATGATATCAATTATACCTACGCTAGAAGCACTGAAGAACTTGATGGGGAAGATTATATACCTCTTGCTCCGGATTTTACTTCAGTAGGTGGTATATCGGTAACAGATTTAGGAAAATTCTCTGGTGCTTTAAACTATCGTTATTTAGGAGATAGAGCAGCAAATGAAGACAATAGCATTGTAGCTGAAGGTTACTTTGTAACCGATATGAACCTTAACTATCATATAAAAAACTGGACATTGGGTCTGATAATAGAGAATTTATTTGATACAGAATGGAACGAGACCCAATTTGCTACAGAAAGCAGATTGTTCAATGAAACTGCATCTGTAGAGGAAATTCATTTTACTCCCGGTACTCCGTTTTACCTAAGAGGAAAGGTTTCTGTGAGGTTTTAAAGAAGTGCTATTTCTATATTTTTGAAAAGGTTGATGCATTGCCAGTGTAATGAAACAACCTTTTTTTAGACCAAGACTTCATGCAAGAAGTTTTTAAGGATTTTAGTACTGGCGGATTACTAAAAATTGGTAACGAAGCTTTGTTGGAGAATTACGGAAAACCAAAACAAGCCGGACTCTATATTTTTATTAGAACTACAAGTAATAAAGCCACTATTGAGGTAGATGGCATACCATATATCATTTCAGAACATAGTCTGCTTGCGTTGACACCAATTCAATTTATTCATTTTGTTGAGGGTAAAGATTTAATTGTTTATCAGTTCAATAGAGAGTTTTATTGCATTAAAGACCATGACCAAGAAGTAAGTTGTGCTGGGTTGTTATTTTTTAGCAATGCACATTTTCCATTAATAGATTTAGGAGAAAATGAACAACGAAAGTTTAATACCCTTCATGAGGTTTTTGTAGATGAATTAAATACTGAAGATACGATACAAGCCGAAATGCTACGAATGCTAATGGCTCGTTTTATGATAATGAGTACAAGGCTGCTTAAGGCAAAAGAAGGATTTGGAAGTGCTGCCAATGATGTAAAGCTAGATTTGCTAAGGTCATTTAATTTGTTGGTAGAAGCCCATTTTAAAGAGCAGCATTCAGTCTCTTTTTACGCGGATAAGTTATTTAAATCTCCTAAGACCCTTTCAAATACCTTTGCAAAATTCAATACTACTCCTTTACAAATAATACATGAACGCATAGTTCTTGAGGCTAAAAGACTACTTATTTATACCGATAAAGCAGCAAAGGAAATTGCTTATGAAATTGGTTTTGAAGATGCATCTCATCTAAGTAGGCTATTTAAAAAATTGACAAGCCTCTCTCCTTCTCAATTTAAGAAACAACTGGCAAAAGCCGTTTAGGGAAAAATTGACAACTACTAGGGTAAAATAGCCCGTTTTAAGTTTCACTTAAAGATGATCTTTGTACTGTAGAATTAAAACAGTAAAGACATGAACTTAAAACACAAATCAATTTTTAATTTAATAGAAATATTTACATCTAAAAGGATAGATACGTCTAATGCAATCAATGTGAAAGAGCATTGTAAGCACAATCATTTATCGGACTATTATTGTGATTCTGATAATTCCTCAAAACTGGCCCGAGTATTCAATTCATTGCTTTGAGGGAAAAATTGACATGTCAAAGGGAATTTCAAGCATGACAATAACTACTTCACCAATTTACCTTTGTACAAGATTAATAACATAATAAATTCAATTTAAAAAAATAATAATATGAGCACATTTAATGTACCAACAAGAGAAGAAGTAAGCGAGAAAAATCAAGGTATTTTCGATAATTTGGAAAAAGCATTGGGCTTTGTTCCTAATTTATATGCCACATATGCCAATAGTGATACCGCATTAGAAAACTACTTGAATTTTGCAAATGCCAAAACTTCATTATCAGCTAAGGAGAAAGAAGTTGTCAATTTAGCGGTAAGCCAAGTTAACAATTGTATTTACTGTTTATCGGCACATACAGCCATTGGTAAAATGAACGGTTTTACAGATGAACAAATTTTAGAGCTTAGAGCAGGAAAAGCCTCATTTGACACTAAATTAAATGCACTTGCAAAATTAGCGAAGAATATTACTGAAAATAGAGGCCGCACTGACGAGGACGTATTGAACGATTATTTTGCGGCAGGTTATACAAAAGCCAATTTAATAGATACAATATCATTGGTTGGTGATAAAACAATTTCCAACTATATACACAGTACTACACAGGTTCCGGTTGATTTTCCTGTAGCACCATCTTTATAAACAATTACAAATAATAATTATTAATCATTAAAACGGGGAAACCCACACTAAATTTTAAAAACATGAAAAGAGTATTATCAATTTTAGTTATCGTATTGGCATTTTCATTCAACGCAAATGCACAAGACAAAATGATGAAGCAGCCAGTTAAGAAAATTGCCTTAGAGCAAACAACAGGGGAATTCACCCAAAAATCTATCACTGTTAGCGAAGGCACTTATATTTTTGACGTTGCCAACAATAATGTGGGTAAAGATGTAGGTTTGGTTTTAGTAAAAAAAGGAAAAGATGCTTCAAAACCAGAGAACCACATTCAAACTGCATACGTAACTGCAGCGGTTAAGAACAACACGGTTGGTCATTCTAAAGAAACTAAATTAGAAAAAGGTGAATATGTATATTTCTGCCCATTAAATCCAACGCCACAGTATAGTCTTATCGTAGAATAAGGTTAAGTTTTGCAATGAAAAAGGGCTGTTCATTTAAGAACAGCCCTTTTGAATTTTGTACTATTTAATCCTCTGGTGGATGACCATGAATTTCTTCAAAGACCTTATCAAAATTTTCACGTAAGTATGCGTTTAATTTCTTTTGGTAATCGTCTTTTAACCAGCTTAAGAAATTATATGTGCTTTTACTGATACATTTTCCATAAACGTGTATTCTATTATCAATATCTTCTTTTAATAGCTTTGCCAATGCTATGGCATCATAGACATCTTCACTGTTTTCAATACAAATGTATGCGTGTTGAGCTATAGATCGTTCAAGAACTACTTTAGAAGATTCCCCTGCAAATGTTGCAGTTTCGTAAGTTTCCTTAATATCAAAATAGGTTTCTTTGGAGTTTTTGAACTCAGCTTTGACTTCATCTGAAAGTTCAAGTTTAAAATCGCTCTCAATATCTTCATCATCACGTATGCGATCCATGTAGAAATTGGGCGATTTAAAAATTGCACCCCAATCTAAATCTGCGCCCCAAGGTCCAAAACGATATAGGTTGTTACCTAAGTCGATTACCGTGAATTTGGATTTATTGTTCAAGACCCTAGATCCCCTACCGATCATTTGATAGTAAAGCGTAAGAGATTTTGTAGCCCTGTTCAATATAATTGTATCAATCGTAGGTTCATCAAAACCAGTGGTTAAAATACTAACCGAAGTTAATATGGCATCCGGTGTTTCTTTAAACCATTTTAAAATTTGTTTTCGCTGCTTTTTTGTTGCGGTATTATCAAGGTGCATAATATTTAAACCTGCAGCTTGAAAGGTATGGTAAACTTGTATGGAGGTTTCAATACCGTTATTGAAAATTAAAGTCTTTTTACCTTTTGAATGTTTGGTGTAAGCTTCTAAAAGCTTGCTCAACATTGCCGGGCTTGTATAAAGATCTGCAGATGACTTAACGGTATAATCACCGTTAGAACCAATTTCCAATGAAGTTAATCCCATGTCATAATGAAACACTTCTGCTCTTGCCAAAAAGTCATTGGCAATAAGATTTTCTATGGTTTCACCAGGTATAAGTTCATCATAGTTCTTGTTCATTGGCAAATCCTTGTTAGAACTTAACGGAGTTGCCGTTACTCCAAGTACGAACGAATTTTCAAAGAACTTAAATAGTTTGGTAAAAGAATTATAGTGAGCCTCATCAATAATGACCAAACCAACATCAGAAATATCCAACTGATCATCGTTCAACCTATTGTTCAGTGTTTCAACCATGGCAACATAACAGCTATAACGCTCTTGGTCATCAAGGTTTGCCTTACTGTTCACAACCTTGTTTACAACACCAAAGCTTGTAAGCATGGTAGAAGTTTGGTTACATAACTCTATACGGTGAGTCATAACCAAAACCTTCTTGTTATGGTTCTTAAGGTACTGGCGAACAATTTCCGAGAAAATTACGGTTTTACCACCACCCGTTGGTAATTGGTATAGAAGGTGGTAATCATCTCGTTCTGAATCGAACTTGTCAAATATTTGTTGAATTGCTCCTTGTTGGTAGCTGTAAAGTTCTTTATCTGTCTTTCTGTCCTGTAGTTCAAAAACTGTCTCTTGCATAAAATCTTCTCTGGAGTGTGCAAAGGTAACAATCTCGCTAGTTTATTACTAATTCATGGGTTAAAAAGGGTATCTTTTGCGACCATTTGTAACTAATATTAATTGTAAGGCAGAAATTTAATGGAACATTTCCATTTTAAGGTTTATAAACCTTTTGGCATGTTAAGTCAATTAACTTCTGGAGAAGACCGTCAACTTCGAAAAAAACGCTTTTTAAGTGAACTTTCTGATTTTCCTGAAGGAACAATGCCTGTGGGTAGGCTTGATGAGAAGTCTGAAGGTTTGTTACTGATGACCACAGATGGAAAATGGAGTGACGACATCAATAGATCAGGAATAGAAAAACAGTATTTGGTGCAATTGGATGGTTTAGTAACAACTGACGCTATAGATAAATTATCTAAAGGTGTGGTCATAGGGTTGTTCGGTAAAAAGTATAAAACTTTACCGTGTGATGTAGATTACTTAAAAAAAGAACCAATATTACCAGAAGCAAGTGCTGCTTTGCGCATTGGTAGACATAGACCAACATCATGGATCAGTATGGTGATCAAGGAAGGTAAATACAGACAAATACGAAAAATGACAGCTGCGGTAGGTTTCCCTACGGTACGTTTGGTACGTATAAGAATAGGTGATATCTCTTTAGGTCAAATGAAACCGTCCCAAGTTTTAAAGATTACCCCTACTCTACTATCTTCTTAGGAATTCGCTTACCTGAAAAGCGAGATAGAATGGTCAAACTTTTTTTGGTGTTTATAAAGTATACTCCCGTTAATAAAACTACAGAGGCTATGGCTGATTGCAAGGTGATATTCTCGTTCAAGAAATACCAACCAAGTATCATTGCAACAATGGGGTTAACATAAGTTGATGTAGCCACCTTGTCTGGGGAAACAATTCTTAACAAGTAATTAAATGCAGTAAATGTAATAATACTACCAAAGATTATTAAAAGTAGCATGGACCAGATTACCGGAGTACTCCAGGTAAGTGGTGAAGACCATTTTTCACCCAGGAATGTACTTATAATCATTAATGAAAGACCACTAGTTAGCATTTGATACCCGGTATTTACAAAGAAATTTTTAGGTAGTACGGCCTTACCAACAAACAAACTACCGTAAGACCAGCTTAGCATACAGATAAAAATTAGTATCATTCCTAATATAGCACCTTCCTGGGCAATGATCTCTTTTTGACCTACCAATAAGAATATACCTATAATGCCCAAAATAACACCAATGATAGACATAGGTTGTATTTTTTTACCCTGTATTATCCGCATCATTAATAATACTACCAAGGGTTGGGCAGAAACTTCTAACGCTGCAAACCCGCTATCTACGAACTTTAAAGCCCATACTACTACCCCATTTCCAAAAGTTAGAAATAGAAAACCTGCTATGAAAGTATTTTTGAATTCTTGTTTGGAAATTTTTAAGGGTAAACCCAAAAATTTTGAGATGATAAAAATTAAACTACCGGCAGTAACAAATCTAATTCCTGCAAGCATAAATGCGGGTAGTTCAGTTACGGCAATTTTATTCCATAAATAGGTAGAGCCCCAAATAAAATAAATGGCAAAAAATGACAGAATCACCAATAAGGTATTACGCTGCATTTTTGCCATTGAATGTTATTGAGAATGTTAGATTTTTTTAACACGAACGGCGTTCATGCCTTTCATGCCTTTTTCTAACTCGTAAGAAACCTTGTCGTTTTCCATGATTTCATCAATCAATCCGCTAACGTGAACAAAATATTTCTCGTTGTTTTCAGCATCGATAATGAAACCAAATCCTTTAGTGGTATCAAAGAAAGAAACTTTACCGTTTCTTACCGGATCAAATTCTTCAACATCACCTTCTTCTTTCTTTGGTATACCTAGTACAATGTCTTCCGCTTCTATTTCAACCTTCATTGCTGGATCTGGCGGAGTGTCTACCAAATTTCCATTGAAATCTACATAAGCAAGAGGAATACCCGAAGTACCATTTTCTTTTGCTGCCGCTTTACGGGCTAGCATTTTTTTCTTCTTCTCTTCACGCTTCTTTAAGCGTTTTTTTTCTTTTTCAGTTTTATTAAATGTTTGTTGCGATTTTGCCATTCGTAATTTTAATGATAATAATAGATTTTACTGTAAAGGGGTTGAAATACGTAGTGACGTTGATAACCGAAGGAAAGCTTATGGGTTAACTACGATGTCATTTGTTGTAAGGTCATTGCAGATATTAGTTGCATCCCTCTAAAGTTCTACAAAGATATGATTTGTATTTCAATTATTTAGCATTCGTAGCTCTCAAACTATCAAAGTTTTGAAAGACTTAAGGTTAATTTCAATATTAAGATACATTACGCCTATTCTTTTTCCATTTTAGAACCTTATAATTCTTAATTATGATACACCGTTATTCTATTTTATTCAATATTTTGTTAAAATTTAATTTTTAGAAAATATTATAAAATGTTGTAAATCAGGTTATTAATTAATTTGTAAAAGTTTAATTTGTTAAAAATAGTACCTTTTTATGCATAGTACTGTAACAAAATATATTTATGGTCGTCTTGTAAGTATAACAGAATTATTATTCATCAATTAAAAACAATATATCATGAGAACTTTTATTAAAAATACACCAACAGAATCTAGACGAAATGTTTTTTTAACCGCTTTTAGAAATAGTAAGCGCGTACAATGGGTAGCAAGTAGACAGTTTACACATTAACATTTATCACACATCAAATCAAAAAACAATCGATCATTAATCAATCTGACTAATCACCAGATCTAAAAACGAACATCATGAGAACTTTTATCAGAAATACACCAACGGAAACAAGAAGAAACACATTCTTTTCAAGCTTTAAAGCCAGTAAAAGAGTGCAATGGGTAGCAAGTAGACAGTTTACACATTAACATTCATCACACATCACATCAAAAAACAATCGATCATTAATCAGTCTGACTAATCACCAGATCTAAAAACGAACATCATGAGAACTTTTATCAGAAATACACCAACGGAAACAAGAAGAAACACTTTCTTTTCAAGCTTTAAAGCCAGTAAAAGAGTGCAATGGGTAGCAAGTAGACAGTTTACTCATTAATATTCATCACACATCACATCAAAAAACAATCGATCATTAATCAATCTGACTATTCACCAGATCTAAAAACGAACATCATGAGAACTTTTATCAGAAATACACCAACGGAAACAAGGAGAAACACATTCTTTTCAAGCTTTAAAACCAGTAAAAGAGTGCAATGGGTAGCAAGTAGACAGTTTACACATTAAGAATTTTTTGAGTTAGCTAAAAAAAAAGGGATAAGACCTAAAAGTCTTATCCCTTTTCATTTTCATTATTTTATTTAATCCTCTAAAGTAATTTCTTCCTCTACTCCATTAGGGTATGTAAGTGTTGCAATATCATCACAAGTGCCATCACCAAAATGTACATTTACTGAGAGTCCGTTTTTAAAAACATCCATATCTCCGCTAGAAACATAAGCACAAGATAATTCACTTGTTAATGCACTGTTTACGTTTACATTATAGGTATTACCTTCAAAAACTACGGTCCAATTACCTTCAATACTATACGTACTACTATCGTTGAATGCAATAGTGGTAGATTTGGTTCCGCTGTCAGCAATTATAGAACCATCTTCCATTTCTACCGTCATATCGCTAGTAACCTCAAAAGTTATAGCGCTATCATCTGAATTTGTGCTGAACGTTAATGATCTGGTTCCATTTATTTTAATTTCTCCTACATAAAAGTCAACATAACTAGCTGTAAAAGAGCCTGTTTCTCCTTGTTGGTCATAAGTAACGTTTAAAGTGCCATTAACATTATCAGTTCCGTTCAATACACAATTATTGAATGTTGCAACATAGCCCGTGTCTGAATATACTGCACTGTAGCAATCATTATATGAAGTTTTGCCGGTACTGCTGTCGTTAGAAGATAGCTCAAATAAAGCAAGATCAATATCACCAATAATTTCATCGGTTTCTAGAACTGCTTTAAGTTCTGTTTGGGATAGTGTTACCTCCTGGGCGGTAGTGTCGTCATCACTACAGCTATATGCCATGCACAATACTCCCGTAAGTAGAATTCCTTTTTTTAAATAAGATGTTAGATTTTTCATGTTTGTTTAATTGTAGGGTTGTGTGGATAAAACGAAAAAATAGTCTGTATAGTATGGCTATGTTACACATTAGCAGCTAGTAAGTGTAATGAATGGCAATAATGAAACTAAACATTAGTTTTAATCGTATACGATATATTATATTTGATACATGATTGTTAGAATGAATTTAAGGGACCAAGTACGAGATTATTTACTTTCCGAAATGATTACAGGTAATCTTAAGACCGGAAAAACAATCAATTTAGCAGCCTTGTCAAGACATTTAAAAGTGAGTGTAACCCCAATACGAGAAGCGCTTACACAATTACAGCAGTCAAGGATAATTAAAGCTGTGCCAAATAGAGGCTTTATTATAGCTGAGCTGGATGTAGAGGAAGCTGAAGATCTCTATGAATTGGTAGCCAATTTAGAGGTTATGGCTATTGAAAACTCAGAGTTTAATGAAGAGCATATTATTAAATTGAAAGCGCAACAAGAAGTTTTTGAAAATGCCACCAATGCCCTTGATAGAATTCAAGCCGATTTGGAATTTCATAGATTACTTACCAAAGGATACAAAAACGAGTTAGCGCTCAAAATACTAAATGACCTCAAAACTCGTCTTTTTTTCTATGAGCATGCTTTCACCAATGACGATTTTTTTTATAATAAATCTGACAATCAGCATGAAGCCATTATTTCTGCCATTGCCGATGATAATGTGCCAACCGCCTCTCTCCTACTAAAAATGAATTGGATGCTGATTTTAAATTATATTCAAAAGAAGCTTACCGAATAATTTGCTTACTCCAAATCCTGTAAAAGCTCTTGTGCAGATCTGGTAATCTTTTTATACCCTTTGTATGCCCAATTACAAAAAAAAGCCATAGCAACTAATGTTATAGTCAAAGTAATAATTTGTTCCGTTTTTAAACTATGTAGAAAAACGTTCTTGTTAGAAATTATTTTTGAGGTTACCGGCACAATGAAAAACAAGCCAATAAAACCAACCACAATTCCGATCTGTTGCAACCTGAGCAATCTATTTTTTGTATGCACGTAAACTTTAAGATTCTCTTTGTAAGATCCATTTAGAATATCGATATTCTTGATTTTTTTAAGGGTTGATAACACTGAAACCGGCAATACAATTAAAAACAAGAGCGTAAATGCCCCACATGCCTGCAAATACCAAGTATCTAATTTGTTAAAGTTAAAGATTACAAATAATGCGATTGCGAAACATACCAATGCGCCTAAAGATTCATATTTGGTAATGGTAGTGAATTTGTTCTGATATTTCTGTTTTGTCATGTCTAATATGATTTTGTTCGTTAATTTTTTTTGTTGATCTAATTCATCGCTCATTTTTGTCCAAGCGGATTGTAGTTCTTCTAATTCCATGATTTATTTATTTGTCATGTTCGTTTTTAATTTTTTCTTTACTCGAGATATTTTTGTACCCACATTACTTGCACTCAAGCCCGTAATCTGTGCTATTTCATTATAACTTTTGCCTTCTAGCAATAGAAAAATGAGTCCCTTTTCTAATATATTCAGGTGTTTTAGATGCTGATAAAGTAACCGTAATCGTTCTTCAAAAACTTCATTATGGGTATCAGATTCGCTAATAAAGACTTCAGCAACTGAAACGGAATCTGGTCGTCTCTTTATCTTTTTTATAAATGTGATAGATGTATTCATTGCCACGCGATACATCCAAGTTGTTATTTTGGCATCATTACGAAACGAATCAAAATATTTCCAAAGTTGAAATACCACTTCTTGAAAAAGATCTTCTTGGTCTTCCTTATTATCAGTATAAATTGAAGTCACCTTATACAAAAGTCCTTGATGTTCTCGTATTAAATTTGTGAAGACCGCTTCTTTCTGCATCTCTTAAAACTTATTTCCCCATTAGTATGTTGATTTTCTCATTTGTCACACTTTCAGGTAAATTCTTTTTTAAATTAGGGTAAATTAATTCTAACGCATACAACATGAGATACATATGTACGTTTTATTAAAAAAATACGTGATATGCAGTTTTTAAATCCTGAGATAGAAGCATTGACAAAAAGAAAAAGCACACAAAGCTTGGTCAAGAAACAAGTTTCATGTGGCATTTTTCAAAATGTAGATGACATTCCTGTTGTAGAAGAAACCGTTGAACTCAAAAAGGTGTAGGTTTTACTCTTCGAACAAAGAAGTATCTAAACCAGGAATAAGGTTTAGAGCGTTTTGGTAGTATAATTTCCTTAACACTTCATCGGGTAAGTTTAATCCGTACATTGCCCAAAAAGCATGGTATTTCTTGTAGTAGGGAAAATACTCGTCATTGCTTTCAAGCACCCTAAAATACGTCGGAAATTCTTCGGGCTTCCAACTGTCTTTTCCAAATAATACCCTGTCTTGATATTTGATAAAAAAAGCTCTTGCATGTTGTGGCTGTCTTCCTAACTCGGCAATTACAGCAGATATCCCAACATTCATGTTGGGCATTTCATCTAATAATTCACCTAGTTTTTCTAAGTTATTTGCGTGCCAACCCATGTGGGCATTAATAAATTTAGTATTAGGATGTTTTTTAAATACATTGTGCTGTTCTTGAATAATCTGTTCAAACGGGGCGGGGTCTGTTGCCGTCCGTTTTCTTCTAGGATGGGTTTTTAGCTCTAGCCAACGTTCATTATCTGCATCCATATCATCCCAAAAAGATTTGGGATCAGCCGCGTGTATTAATACTGGAACGCCCATTTGGGCACATTTGGCCCAAATAGGATCTAAGCGAGGGTCGTCAATGGCCAATCGGTTGCCATTGGCGTCTTTATTTCTCAGTCCTAAGCTTTTAAATATTTTTAGTCCTTTAGCGCCATTCTTTATGTCCTGTTCTAATTGAGCTGCAGCTTGTTCGCCCCATGCCATATCTTTTGCTCCTTCAAAATCAACATTGGCAAATACTACAAATCTATTAGGATAACTCTTATTGATATTATCTACTTTTTCTTTTAAGCTTTTGCCCGATCTACCACTTAAGTTTACCATAATGGCTTCGTTCATGGCATCCATGTGGGTAATTAAACCATTTAAGGCTTCTACGGACATATCTCTTTGATGGCTATGAACATCAATGAATGGGAATTTTGCTTTTGTAATCTCTGTTCCCGGTACAACTAATGTAGATGTTGGATTGTATTCTTCAAAGCCCATTTCTTGGGCAAAACTAGGTGATGTAACTACGGCCAAAAAAGTAATTAAAATAGTGTTCTTAAGTTGGGTCATTTGCTAAATATGTGTTTTTTTGGCTTCTGCCATTAACTGTTCGTATTCTCTGGTGGTATCAATATCTTTTATTTGCCTTGCAGCATTTAAAGAGATGATGTTGTTAGTATGTTTATTCAAATAATCTTTTGCCCCAAAATCACCATCTAGTTGAGACAATGCCTTAAAGTGCAATGTAGGGAACAATACAGGAACACCTGCTTTTGCATTATAATCCGTAGCTATAATTTTAGAGGTGTTTTTTTCAAATTGGTCAATTAAATTGTTTAAATGTTGGTGTTCAAGTAAGGGGTGATCAGCCAAACAAATTAAAATACCATTATATGGTTCATGCTGCTTTAGTAATGATTGAACACCGTATGCAATACTATTACCTAAACCCTTATCCCAATGGGTGTTGGTGAATACATTTATATTCATTTCAGTTAATTGACAGGTAGATGCAATAAGATCCGCATTGGAACCTAGAACAACGTTAACACTTGTGGCATCAGATTTTTGAACAGTTTTTATAGTTTCAACTAGAAAATTAGAGTCTTTCCAGGGCATAAGTTGTTTAATGCCTTTCATTCTTCTTGAAGCACCTGCGGCCATAATCAATACAGCAATCTTCAAAGCCATGTTAATGATGAATTTCTTTCAACTTATCTTTTAGCATCATAGGTTCGGTTTTTCTGATTACCGTTAAAATTTCCGCTAAAATCGATATTGCTATTTCCTGTGGTGTTTCGGCACCTATATTCAACCCTGCAGGACCATGAATACGTTCAACAAAACTGATGTCTATATCCATGTCATGTTCCAATAATTCCGATAATAGATTTTCTCTTCGCCTTGCCGGTCCCAATACTCCCAAATACGCAGGATTACAGTTTTTTAAAGATATTAGGTATTTCAAATCTTTTACATAGCTATGGGTCATTAGTAATACGGCAGTATTGCTATCTATGATATCTACTGGAAAATCTTCTGGTTCATAGATTAATATGGAATCAATACCTGGAAAATCCTCTATGGTTTTATCTTCTTTAGGGGTAACGGCAACACTTACCTCCCAGCCCATGCCTAAACCAAATTGGGAAAGCTGAACGGCGTCATGTTCACCACCAATTAACAAAATTCGTTGGCAAGGAGCCATAACCTGAGAAAAATGCAGCGCTTCTGTTTGCCTTTCGGTTAGCATGTTAAATGCATAATTAGTAGCATTTATGGTGATAAAAGTACCGTATCCTTTAAGTTCCCCATAAGTCCTTTTGTAAGATGTAACTAATTGAAATGATTTTCTATCCTTGATTACCTGGTCAAATGCATGCAAACAAGTTTCGTTTGGCTCAAATGGCTCCAACAACAAATAAAGTATTCCTTCACAGCCTAATCTATACCTGCCATCATACGTCATTAGTTTTGCACAATTGTTTTTAAATACCGATTGTGCCTGAAACAACACTTCTTTCTCAACACAACCACCACTGACCGCACCGATCATAACATGGTCTTCGCGTATAAGCATGCGAACACCGGGTCTACGATAAGAAGAACCGTCTAAATCTACTACTGTGGCCAAAACACATTTTAAACCAGAAGCTTTGGCTTGTCTATACTCGTTAAATATCCTTTTGAACTCGTGGGTCATTCATTGCATTTTACATCTTCTAATGTAGTGAAATTATAATTTATATTATGAAGCGTTATGTGCTTAAGCCTAACAAAATATAGGTCTTGTAGAATTTAAAGGCTTTAAGTGGGTAAGCTTTAACAATCTTTAACATTAATTTTATTATTCGCTATAATTTAAATAAACTTTGTGCGTTCTGCTAGTTGAACCCGTAATAATTGAATATGAAAAATTTTTTAAAAACCTTTAGTGTGTTTTTTATGGTTACCCTACTTGTTTCTTGTGGTAACGCAGATGATGATGTAAGCATGATTTTGAACACTGGAGACGGACTGGGAGAAGGAACGGAAGTTGATGAATGTTTAGGTTTGGAAGAAGGTGAGCTCGTATTATCCATACAAGATCAATATACCACATTGCCAGGTAAAGTTTCAGTATTTTTCAAAGTATCCGATACCAATGGAAACCCTGTACCCGGGTTAACGGCAGACCAGTTCACTATTTATGAGCAAGGTAGAAATGATGATTGTTTTAATACCATTTCAACGTCGGAATCATCGGCACGTATTTCTCCAAATTCACAAATTTTCTCGAACAATACCTTATTGGTACTTGATTTAAGTAATAGTGTATTGAGCAGTAGTCTAGAAGAGCTAAAATTAGCTTCAACTAGTTTTGTTGACGCTGTTATGCCTGCTACTACACAAGAATCTGTAAAAATGGCTATCTACTGGTTTGATGGTGAGGATGAATTACATTTATTAAATGAGCTTACTCCGTCAAAAACTGAATTAAAAGATGCTATTGAGGGTATAACGGATGATATCAGTAATGACCCTTCAACAGACTTATATGGAGCCGTTATCAAATCGACCGATATTGCATCGGACTTAGTAAAGGTTTCTACGGCTGATGGTAAAATTGGAGCTGCATCAGTTGTGATATTTACTGATGGTACCGATCAAGCATCACGTTATACAGAAAGTGCTGCCCTGAAAAAAGTTAATGAGGCAAATGCGAATATTTCATTCTTTAGTATTGGGCTTGGTGCTGAAATTGACACTGAAGTTCTAACAGCTGTTGGTAAAACGGCCAGTGTTTTTGCTACCAATAAAGATGAGCTGGAAACAACATTTAGAGATATCTCCGAAAAGGTTTCTGAAAGAGCCAATAGTTTCTATTTATTCGAATATTGTAGCCCTAAAAGAGATGGTAGCGGTGAAAATAACTTAGCTATACAGGTCAATACAGGATCTAGACAGGGAGCGGTACAAACCAAGTTTAGTGCAAACGGATTTACCGGAGGTTGCGAATAGATATAACACCTACAAAAAGTAAAAAGAAGCATGTAAATGCTTCTTTTTTTTGCTCTTAACCGAAATGAACAACATATTGATAATCATTTTGTTGTAGACGTGTTTTACAGGGAAAAACGGATTGAGTTAAAAATTTAAACATCCGTAATTCTGTTTAAGCCGTATATAAAAACGATTAAACTAATATTAATTAAAAAGAACAAAATGAAAAGATTATCCTTAGTTACTATAGTATCTGTAGCGCTTTTAACTTCATGTGTTTCAAAAAAGAAATATGTTGCATTAGAAGATAACTTATCTCAAACCCAAAGTACCCTACAGAAAACACAAGTAGAAAAAGAAGAGTTGCAAGCTCAAATGACACGTATTGAAGCTCGTGTTGAAGAGTACAATAATAAAATAAACTCTTTAAAGGAAATGAACGATAGCCAGTTCACAAGTGTGGACGATGTAGCTGTAATGAGCAACAACACAAAGGCTAAGATGAGAAATACATTGAAAAATGTTGACCCTGCAAAATTAGCTGGTGCTAAAACATTACAAGATTCAATGAACTTGGCAGTTTCTTACAAATTAAAGCAGTCTATCTCTGAAGAAGGAGAAGATATTGATGTTAGTATTGATAAAACTGTGGTTATGATCAATATTTCTGATGAGTTATTGTTCAATACAGCTAGTTATAGAGTAAGTAACAAAGCTGACAATATTCTTAAAAAATTGGCGGATGTTATCAAGTCAGAGCCAAGTATGGAAGTTATGGTAGAAGGTCATACAGATTCTAGAACCATTAACACACCTATGGTTACGGATAACTGGGATTTAAGTGTAAAGCGTGCTACTTCAATCGTACGTAAATTACAGAAAGAATATGACGTAGATCCTTCTCAATTAATTGCTTCTGGTAGAAGTAGCTACTTACCATTGGTAGAGAACGATACTAAAGAGCACATGGCAATGAACAGAAGAACTAAGATTGTTATTTTGCCAAACTTAGATAAGTTTTTTGCACTTTTAGATGCAGAAGATGCTATGTAAAGCACAAAATCTATATATGTAAAAAAGGGAAGCAAATGCTTCCCTTTTTTTATTCCATTAATGGTATGACCTTTATCTAAAAATCATACTATTGGGTACATTGATATCGGTCTTTTTTAAGTTGACCAAAAATCCGTTTATGACCGCATATTCCGTAACTCCATTTTTTTCCAAAAAGAACGTAGGATTTATTCCGGGTGATAAGTTCAATTCAGGAACATTGTATTTTGCACCAATCAAGTGCACTGGAAATGGCGAATTAATGCGCTTTGCAGGAAACGTTGATAAACGCACATACCCAAATCCCTGCTTTAAAATATCATTGAAATTCAAAGCTTTTACCTCTTCAAAAGAATTTAAAGTCCTTGGATATACTTTTGCTTGTTTTATGGTATACCCAGTGGCATCTAAGGTTTCATAACCATAATATGTAGAAAGATCACCTTGGTCTAATATTCTGCTACTATACCAAAATGAATTGTGATCCGGGTAATCTACTTCAATTTGATTGATGCCTAGGTCCAAAACGTAGGTATTACCCATTAGGTTATAACTTGCTCCTATTATTTTAAGATCAAACAACTTTCTGTCATTTTCGGGAATTTCCTCATATTTCTCAATGGCAATGGTTTCGTAAGATTTTTTTGCGATCGTATATATGGCCGATAAAATTGAAGTGTAATTTAGCTTCCTAATTTCCTGTTTTTCAATATCATTGGGGTAACCGCCAGACTCTATTAAAATGGTACTTGTCCCCCATTTTTGAATATTATCTCCAAAAGCACGTGGCTCAAAATCATCATTATATCTGCCTACTTGTCCCGGGGCATACTTTTGAAGAATATTATTCATGAATACAATAATTTTCATGGCATTGCCACGGGTTTCATTAATATCCTTTTCATAATTATAAGCTGGTGCTAAATAAGAAATGGTAGCAGGCTTTTCTGTTCGTTCCGCATTATAGTACGTGCTTTGATCATGTAGGTTGAATCCGAAATCGGCATTTAAACTGTCTCTCACCCTTTTTAAGGTTTTAGATTCGGGCGATTGCAATCGTAGGGCATCTCTATTGATATCTATACCCAAAAGATTACGTCTTTGAAAAAGTTCTGCCCCATCTGGGTTCAGCATGGGTAAAAAATGAATGGTTAAATTAGAGAGAATCGCCTCTTTTTCTTTTTTGAAATCTGCACTGTCAAAAAAATTCAGAATATCAAATATAGCCTGTGTCGCTGTAGGTTCGTCACCATGCATTTGAGACCAAAGAAATACATTGGTTTCCCCAGAGCCAATACTAATTAAACTTAACTTTTTTCCGCCGATCGACTTTCCTACGGTTTGAACCTTAAATTTATCGTTTACCGTAAAATTGTCTATCAATGGTTGAATATCTGCTCGTTTAATGCGTCTCTTTCCAATAGAACCTTCTTTGTAATTCTCATAGGTATCATACAATTGGGAGGTAATGTTGTCGGTTTGGCAAATGACCGAACAAGAGCATAAAAACAATGCGGCTAGTAATAGGTGTTTCATTCTATAATTATATTAATTATGATTAGTAGGTAATTTTTTAAAGTTCAAATCTTTGACAGCTTTTCTAACATCGTTCATGAAGGCTTTACCAGGATCGGTCTTTTTAGTTCTATATCCTTCATCTTGTTCTAACCATAGCGGATGATTTTCAAAGAGCGTATACTCATAATGACCAATTAGATAGTCAATGTCATATTTACCCTTTAAGTATCTAACAAGCCAAATGTTAGACTTTAGCTGTGCTTTGGTCAGGGGCAAATCATCTGTACCACCAACGTTCTCAACTCCAATAGCACAATGGTTTAACCCAATTACATGGCGTGCCATGGTTGTTTCTGGCATTAATTGATATATGGTGCCATCCCTATCTATCATAAACTGTGAAGATACATTTAAACCGCTCACATTTTTAATATCAGGTCTCCAATTAGGTAATGATACGGGATCAAAAGCAGCAAAAGACTTTTCAAATGTTGGAATAACCGTCCAATGCAATACTATCATTTTAGGGTCGATCTCAGGGGAATCTTGCTCTAATCCGTATCTGTTTTGCAAGTATTCCAAGGTTAACACCTTCCTTTCCTCATTAAAAGTAATTGGTCGTTCTACAATAGTTTTAGATGAAGAACATGAAAATAAACCTATTAAAACGATGTAAAAAAGATATTTTTTCATTTAATGATGCTTTCCGTGCTGTCTTTTTCAACAGCGTATGATATAGTAATTTTTCTTCTTCCCCACTCCTTGGCTTTTTCAATATTTTCACCCATGTAAATATCTATACGGTTACGCCATCTAGAATGCATTTTATCTTTTACAATATAAATGCCTTCAAAGGTATCTATCTTTACCAGAGTATTATAAGAAAGCCCTTTTTTTAAAAGATCTCTAGAGACGGCTATCCATTTTTTTCCTGGTTTTATGGAGTCGCCCCATGCCGTAATTGCAGGGTGTTCGTATGATGTTTGGTTGGGTATTGAATTATAGGCCGTTGCCGTAACTTCCATAGGCACCCAATCGTATTTATCTATTACCACTTCTTCTTGACAACTTAGCACCAAAATGGCAAAAAATAAAACGACCCCTCTTTTCAACATAGTTACTAATGTAGCTTATTTTTTAAAATTAGTAGATCCGTATAACTTTCTTTCCATGCTTCTTCTAAGTATTCCGGGGCTGGTGTAAATGAAAAACTAAGGGCACTAAGTACGATGTCAACATCTCCATCATCATCAATATCTTCGGCATCCATTAAAAACCACCGTCCTAATTTGGTGTTAGTTAAATGCTCTTGGGAAAACGTATAAGAAGTACTTTCCTTATTTTCCAGATATATGAAATTATAATCAGGGTGATTATCAAAATCGGGGAAAGTAGCCAACAAAGCGAAATCAATGTCCCCGTCTTGATCAAAATCATTGGCAACAACCCTTGTAGCACCGTTTAATGGATAAAAATATGATTCTTTAAAGTTGTTCTGTCCATCATTTATATGAATTCGCATACCGTGGTATGGTTTGTTTACAAAAGATTTGTCTGCGTTGTCCCCATTAACGGTGATGATATCCTCAAATCCGTCTTTATTATAATCAACAAGCTCAATCCAGCTAGATCCATAGACCGGACTAAACCGTAGTACCTTTTCAGCTTCGAATTTTAAATTTTCTTGTTGGTATAATATATAGACCGATTCATCACCTTGTGCAAACAGCACTACCAAATCCTCTTTGCCATCATTGTTCATATCTTTAGGTATTGCCCTTAACGCACCTGGTAAAGCTAGTAGCACTTTTTCTTCGTAAAACCCGAAATCATTTTTCTTCAACAAGGTTAATTTTCCCTTTAAGTCTCCAAACTCGCTTATAACAATTTCCTCACTACCATTTTTATCAAGGTCTAAATATAGGGTGTGTACCGGTCTATGGAGAGAATCCTGTAATACCGCTGTTTCATTTCCTTTTCTTAAAACAGCTGCGCCACGTGGTATTTCATTGGGGTCCATTTTCCCCATACTAGTGACATACACACTATCATTTAAAATTCTGGCATTGATTATTGCGGAGTCGAAATCTCCTAAAAGCTGAAAGTTCTTGGTATTTAAATCATATGTATTTAATTCTCCTTGACGGCTACCTGTAATTATTCTGTTATTTTCACTATCGATATCCAAATATGTAATCATACTGCCCTTTACGCTATCTAAACTTATAGGGAAAGCCGTGAATGTATCTAGTGGTTTACTTTCAGTTTTATGAACATTACTTAGAAGACTATCTGGAGCCAATTCAATTATATATTCCTTTAGTAGTTTCCAGTCTTCTAACGGAATTAAAGGTTTTGAAGGGTAAACGCCAGTTTTGATTACAGCAATTTGTTCATGAAAAGGTAACTTGTAATAAGGGTGTTTTCCTTTGGTAAATATGCCCATTCTGGCTCCCATTTCGGGTAACACTTCATTTTTCCAGATATCTTTGGGTAAAGATTGTATATCTGGAGCAATATGACAACTAGCACAGTAACCAGTAAAAAGGGCTTCCTCCCTTGAAGGTTTCTCTGTATTGCATGAAATAAAGACCATAAATACAATACAGTAAAAACATAATTTTAAATTCATCAATTATAATGATTTCGTATAGTGACTTTAATAGAATATGGAAGATACCTATACCCATAAAACCTTGCAATATACATGAATGCTTTTCTTTAAATTTGTTGATATGAAAAAAGAAAAAAAACCGGATAATGTCGTCTTTGATGAAGATGCTCAAGAATATCATGGAAAACTACTGCCATTTGCAAGTGGTGTAGCGGCCCCTAGAATTACACCACCCGATGTTACTTCATGGAAAAACACCCATATTGTAGGTGCTAATAACCAATTTAAAGCACAGTATGAAGCTTTGCAGAAAGCTTATGATAAATTAATGACCGATTTTGAATATAACAATTTGGTCTACAATGCTAAGTTTAGTTTTGAACCCATTGTAGGCAAGGAGTATCACTTGTACCGTGCTAAGGACCAGAGTACCTTTCTATCATTGATTTTGCCCCAAGAATGCAATTTTGACTATTTAGGAAGTTTTAGGTTATCTGCAGATAAAACTTGGCAAAAATTGTAAGTTGCCATTTAAGAATTCTGATTTTCAATCAGATAAAAACCATCAAACAATAATGAGAAAGTTAAAATTACTTTTAGGAATTGCCTTGGTAGGCATTATTGCCGCTATTTATTTTAATTACCCGAAGCTGAACCTCATTTCCGGTTACGCATCAAAAAGTATGGCATCCAGTGTATTTATTGCGGATAGAGAACCCGTGGATGTAATATTAAACGATCACGAAATGCCTTTGATCAAGTTATCTGATTGTGAGGTTTCCACTGAGGATAATTCTGCTACTGCAAGCGTTTATGGACTTATGCCAAGAAAAGCGGTTTTCAAGGAGGGGTTAGGTGCCGTCTTGACCAATGACGAATATGAGAAGCATAATTTTGATATCATCCCCAACAGGTTTTTCGTAAAAGATACACTACCGTTTCCTTTTGGTAACAACGGTGTAAAAGATACCATTTTAGCGAATGTTGATTATGATAAATTAGAGGTCGCATTTGAAAATGCTTTTAAAGATCCTGAACAGAGAACAAGGTCTCTATTGGTGGTTCATAAAAACCAAATCATAGGTGAACGCTATATTAGAGGATTTACGGAGGATACCAAAATATTGGGGTGGTCTATGACTAAAAGTATATTAGCTACACTTTATGGTATTTTAAAGTATCAAGGGGAAATGAAGATGGATTATAAACCATTTGGCAATGAGATACGTATGAAAAATCTGAAAAGTAATATTACTATAGATCATTTATTACGCATGCAGAGTGGTTTGGCTTGGGAAGAAAATTATTTTAAAATATCAGACGTTACCCGCATGCTTTTTTTAGATTCGGATATGACTTTGGCACAGCGTAATAAAAACGTAATCGCGGCCCCGACCGAAATTTGGAACTACTCTTCCGGTACCACCAATCTTTTGTCAGGGATATTGCGCGAACAATTTGAAACCCACCAAGAATATCTAGATTTTCCTTATCAGGAATTGATCGATAAAATTGGTATGAATTCAATGTTGTTAGAGACAGACTTAATGGGTAATTACATACTATCATCCTATGCGTGGGCAACAACCAGAGATTGGGCTAAGTTTGGGCTACTATATTTAAATAAAGGGGATTGGAACGGGGAGCGTATTTTCTCGGAATCTTGGGTGGATTACGTTTCTACCCCCACTGTAAATTCTGATGGAGTCTACGGCGCACATTTTTGGTTGAATGCAAATGGAAAATATCCAGATATATCCAAAGACCTGTTCTCCGTAAACGGATTTCAAGGTCAACGCATATTCATAATACCCTCGAAAGATTTAGTTGTGGTACGTACCGGACTGGAAGAGCAATCTGACGAACAGTTCAATACATTGTTAAAGGAAATCATAAGGTCTATTAATAATACACTTTAGCTTTAAATAATTTAAGCAACACCACAATTCTCAAGAAACACACAACAGATTGCTCTTACATGACAACAATAGTTTCTATGAACTGAAGAACATATATATCTTTACAGTGTTGTTAAAAACGAAATAAATTTTTTCATTTTCATATAGTGTTCTCGTAAAAGAGTCTGATCTTCAAAGGGTTGGACTCTTTTTAGTTTAGGGTGGTTTTTGTTTTAAGTGTTCAGAAAAAAGTATTAAGTAAAAAGTACTGAGTATTAAGTACTGCTTTATGATAGCTAAACGCTTCGCGTTTGAACAACCACTTTTAGCCGTTAGCCTAAAAAAGTTCATTCTTTCTTTTGGAAAAATGAACTTTTTTAAAACAACCATCAACGGACAACCATCAACGGACAATCAACTTACGGTAGCCAATTATTCTTGCCAAAATCAGGTTTACGCTTTTCTAGAAATGCATTTCTACCTTCTTTTGCTTCTTCGGTCATATAAGCCAATCTTGTTGCTTCACCGGCAAATACTTGTTGGCCTACCATACCATCATCGGTTAAATTCATGGAGAACTTTAGCATTTTAATAGAAGTTGGAGATTTCTCCAATACTTCTTGTGCCCATTGAAAAGCAGTATCCTCTAATTCATCATGAGGTATAACGGCATTGACCATACCCATGTCAAACGCATCTTGTGCGGAATAGTTTCTACCTAAAAAGAAAATTTCACGTGCTTTTTTCTGTCCCACCATTTTTGCCAAATATGCAGAACCGTATCCACCATCAAAGCTGGTAACATCAGCATCGGTTTGTTTAAAAATAGCATGTTCCTTACTGGCCAAGGTCATATCACAAACTACGTGAAGGCTATGTCCGCCACCAACGGCCCAACCCGGTACAACACAGATCACCACTTTGGGCATAAAACGAATCATTCGTTGTACTTCAAGAATATTCAAACGGTGCTGCCCATCTTGCCCAACATATCCTTTCTCTCCCCTAGCCTTTTGGTCACCACCGCTACAAAAAGACCATATTCCGTCTTTAGTTGAAGGACCTTCCGCAGAAAGTAAAACCACTCCTATAGAAGTATCTTCCTGTGCATCATAAAATGCTTTTATAAGTTCACTTGTGGTATGTGGTCTAAAGGCATTGCGCACATTAGGCCTATTGAAAGCAATACGTGCTACGCCGTCACATTTTTTATAAGTAATATCATCAAATTCTATGGCAGTTTTCCAATCGGGTGATTTCATAATTTCTAACAGTTCTATTATCGCATAAAGATAAGGTTTCAGAATATACCCGTCAAAATCTGCATGACCACATACCCCTTTAAAAAATGAGTTTAACTCAAACGAGTTATTTATCAATTTGTTTGAAACACTGATATTGACCCATATCGGCTAAGTTTACATCGAATTAAATAGATCGTTTCATGAAACAATCCCTTTTTACATTTATAAAATCGCTACGAGAATTTCTAGAAAATAAGCTCAACCAGTACAATACAACGTTACCTTATGTGATAACTGTAATTATTGCCCTGGTTATAGTCGTAGGCGGCATAAATCTATTTGTAGAATTAACAGAGACATTAAAGACCGAAATGCTTGCCAATTATGATACTGCAATAACGGATTACATTGTTTCTAGACGTACACCTGGCTTAACCAACTACTTTAAATTTATGACCAATGTTGGCGATACTTATGGCTATTTAATTGTATTATCCATTTTTTTGCTAGTCTCCCTTTTGGTTTTTAAACGTTGGAAATATATTGTACAGGCAACTTTGGTATTAGCATTGGCAACAGTTTCAAATATGATGTTAAAACGATTTATTGATAGAGCTAGACCAGGAATAGAACATTTGGTCTCTGTGGAAACCTTAAGTTATCCTAGCGGACATGCCATGAGTGCAATGGCTTTCTATGGCTTTCTCATTTTTTTGGTGATCAAATTCGACATTCAAAAAGTGTTTAAATATCTGTTGGTGTTAGTATTGGTAACGGTAATTTTAAGTATTGGTATTAGTCGAATTTATTTAGGGGTGCACTTTCCATCCGATATTGCGGGCGGATTCATTGCTGGTTTTATCTGGGTTGTTTTCTGTGTTTTGGTATTTGATCTAATTCAATTATTTAAACGCGACCCCAAAACTTAAGTAAAGATCAACTTTAATAAAAAAATAACGTAGCTAAAGTACTATTGAAAAAACGGTATCTGTATTTTAGTTACACTAAAAACTTCACAAATTATAGACATTGTACATCATGAAATCATCTTCAAAAATTGCCTTGGTTACGGGTGGTAGCCGTGGAATCGGTAAGAATATTGCACTAAAGATCGCCGAAAAAGGATTGGATGTTATTTTGACCTACCATTCCAAAAAAGAGGCTGCAGAACAAGTGGTCAAACAAATTGAAGAACTAGGGCAAAAAGCCGTAGCATTTCAATTAGATACAAGCGATACATCAAATTTCTCTAGTTTTTTCAAAAGAATTAGCATGTATTTGAATGAAAATTATCGCATAGCTAAATTTGATTATTTGATAAATAATGCCGGAACGGGAATTTACAAGCCTTTTTTGGAAACCACCGAAGCCGATTTTGATGATATGATGAACATTCACTTAAAAGGCGTTTATTTTTTAACCCAACATGCCGTTGACCAATTAAATGATGGTGGCGGTATTATAAATATATCCTCTGGGTTGGTACGTGTTACCATACCGGGTTCTTCTGCGTATGCAAGTATGAAAGGTGGTATTGATGTATTTACAAGGTTTTTGGCAAAAGAGTTGAGTTCAAAAAAAATAAGGGCAAATGTAGTGGCTCCTGGTGCCGTTGGTACAGACTTTGGTGGTGGTGCAAATAAAGATAATGAGGAAAGACGTCAAAAAATTAGTAGTAATACGGCTTTAGGTCGCGTTGGTGAACCTGAAGACATAGGAGGTGTTGTAGCCTTTTTGTGCACAGAAGATGCAGGTTGGATCAACGGTCAACGTATTGAAGCGACCGGGGGATTGATGTTATGAGCAATATTGATTCTTAGGTAGATACCTAGTGAATAGTCTAGTTTTCATTTTAATTATCATTAAATTTAAATGCTAATTCATTTTAAACTTATGTAATTATTATGAAAAAAATTTCGCTACTTATCGCCTGCCTTAGCCTAGTTACTTCAGTTAGTTTTGCCCAAAGTTTTAGGGGCTTAGATAAAAGTCCGTTAGACAGGGCATATTTACCTGATCATTTTGCCCATGATATAAAATTTGCTCCAGAGCGAAATTTACCTGACAGCCCTATTCTAAAAATAGATTATAGTAGACCCCAAAAGAAAGGTCGCCAAGTTTTTGGTGGTATGGTCAAATACAATGAAATATGGCGACTTGGTGCTAATGAGGCAACTGAGATAAAGGTTTATCAAGACGTTAAAATAGATGGTAAATTACTTAGGGAAGGAACGTATACTATGTATGCTATACCTACCGAAGAGATATGGACCATTATATTTAACAGCGATGTTGATCAATGGGGACACTATAGCTATGATGATAAAAATGATGTTCTAAGAGTTGATGCACATGTCTTACAAAACGATCAACCCGTAGAAGAATTTTCCATTCAATTTGAAGACTCAGAACAAGGTGTTGCTCTAATGTATATTGCTTGGGATATGAACAGGGTTGAGATACCTATTGGTTATTAGAACAATTAAAATTATTGAACTTCTATTAACAGAGGAATCTACTGTGTTGCCAGTTTGACGTTTTATAAAAATTTTAGAGCATATGTTTAGTTGTGCCTAACGCCAATTAATCTTTATAAAGCGTTGGTTCTTTTCAAATTCTTTAGGAGTTTTATCTAAAATCTCATGTCTAAGTGCATCTAATAACACCTCTTTTGAAAAAGTTTGTTGAACAACTAGACTTACTTCCCTTACCGGTTTTGGTTTTTGAAAATGAAGTACATGGCCATTATCATTAGTGCTAATGGCCATTTCAGGCACTAATGTAAATCCTCCATAATTATCTACCATTTTCTTTAAAGCTTCAATAGAACCGCTTTTAAACTGAATGTTTCCGTTAGTATTGGTATGACCACAAATATTTAGAACCTGGTTTCTAAAACAATGTCCTTTCTCCAGCAACCATAAATTACTTAATCCTTCTATTTCCTCAACAGATATTTTGTTCTTATCCTTATCTATAAAACCAGGCTGCCCATAAAAGACAAAAGGCTCATTGTATAGTTTTATTTCCCTTAGGTGGGCATCGTTCAATGGTGTTACCAATAGACCTATATCTACTTCCTTATTGTGTAAAGACCTTATAATTTGGTCACTTTCCATTTCTTCAATCATCAATCTTGTGTTGGGATATTTCTTGGAAAATGGTCCTGAAATTAATGGGATCAAATAAGATGAAATTGTGGGCAATACGGCTAAACGGAATTCCCCTTCAATACTGTTCAACTCAATATTCACCATATTTTTAAGTTCACGGGCTTCTTTCAATATCATCTTCGCCTTCAATATGAACATTTCCCCTAAACTGGTAGGCTTTAGGGGAAACTTACTCTTGTCAAAAATTAAAAATCCTATTTCATCCTCTAATTTTTTAACCTGTATGGTTATGGTAGGTTGGGTAACAAAACACTTTTCTGCGGCCGTAACAAAGTGTCTATAAGCGTCTAGAGCTATCACATACTCTAATTGTTGCAAGGTCATTTAGGTGGCATATTAATTTTAGCAATACAAGTATATAGAGTATTAATTTGATTGATAAGCGCTTCTAATTGAATTTTGCTTCATCATTATAACATAAATCTATAAAGAATGAAAAAAAGATTAGTGACGCTTATCACCCTAGCCTTGGTAGGTGTAGGTTTGGCCCAATCTAACAACACAATAACTACAAATGGTGGTGTTCCAGTTGGCGATAATCAGAATTCCAAAACCGTAGGTGAATATGGACCCGTTTTATTGGAAGATATTTATTTGGTAGAAAAACTGGCAGCGTTTGATAGGGAAAGAATTCCAGAACGAGTGGTACACCCTAGAGGCGCAGGAGCATCGGGGTATTTTGAAGCTACTAAAGATATGTCCGAGTTCACAAAAGCGGTATTGTTTTCACAAGTTGGCAAAAAGACAGACCTTGCCGTTCGTTTCTCTACCGTAATACATGGAAAAGGTTCTCCTGAAACTGCAAGAGACCCAAGAGGTTTTGCCGTTAAGTTTTATACGGAACAAGGAAATTATGATATCGTAGGTAACAATTTGCCTATTTTCTTTATCAGGGATGCCATTAAATTCCCGGACATGGTACACTCGTTAAAACCTTCGCCTGTAACCAATAAACAGGATCCTAACAGGTTTTTCGATTTCTTTTCGCATGTGCCAGAATCTACACATATGCTTACAAGATTATATACGGATTTAGGTATTCCAAAAGGATACCAATACATGAACGGTAGCAGTGTGCACGGTTATAAATGGATAAATGCCAAAGGAGATGTTACTTATGTAAAGTATTCGTGGGTTTCTAAACAAGGTGAGAAAAACTTGACTATTGAAGAAGCCGCTGAACAACAAGGGAAAGATTGGCAACATGCTACCATGAGCTTAAGAAAGGATATTGACGATAAAAATTATCCTCAATGGGACTTGTATGTACAATTAATTAAGCCAGAAGATATGCATTCTTTCGACTTTTGGCCTTTAGATGCAACTAAAGATTGGCCTGCCGATAAAATTGAAAAAATTAAAATTGGTACCATGACTTTAAATGAGAACCCGGTAAACTTTTTTGAGCAGGTAGAAAGTATTGCTTTCTCTCCAGGTGCTTTAATTCCAGGTGTAGAACCTTCTGAGGATAAATTGTTACAAGGTAGATTGTTCTCTTATTTTGATACACAAAGACATCGTCTTGGTCCTAATTTTTTACAATTGGAAGTCAACAAGCCTCTAGAAGAACCTAACAACTATAATTCTGATAGTTGGAACAGTGCCGGAAATAAAAGATTTGAAAATCCGGATGTGAATTATCAACCAAGTTCAAAAGCTGCTTTAGTAGAAGATCCACAATACAAGCAATCAGAAACTACACTTAGCAATGTAACTATTACACAAAAGAAAATCTCTAAAACCAATGATTTTGCCCAAGCTGGGGATTTTTATAGAACGCTATCTAAACAACAGCAAGAAAATTTAATTAAAAACTTAAGTGGCGATTTAAGTGCTGTAACAGATAAAAACATTCAAAAAACCATGATTGGTCATTTCTATCAAGCAGATAGGAATTTTGGAATGGCTTTAGCAAAAGCACTAGGTTTTTCACAGAAAGATTTCATGCATTAAATATTTATACTAAAAAGAGGGTGCTATTATGCATCCTCTTTTCCAATACAGAAAATAATGAAGAATTTACTAATACTAACTATTATGATAAGTACACTTATAGGTAACGCTCAAAACATTTTTGAGGCTTCTAGAACTGGAGATGTAGAAACATTACGCAATCTTTACAATCAAAATAAGGAGTCAATAAGTGCCGTTGATAGTAAGGGATTTACCCCTTTAATATTATCAGCATATAACAACCAAAAAGAGGTTGTTGCATTTCTATTGGAGAAAGGTTGCGATGTAAATGCTAAAGATACATCTGGCAATACGGCATTAATGGGTGTTTGTTTTAAAGGTAATTTTGAAATAGCTAAAATGCTTATTGACAACGGAGCCAAGGTCAATCAGCAAAACTATAATGATGCAACGGCGTTAATTTATGCCAGCACCTTTGGTCATAAAGATATTGCTGCATATTTATTAAAGAATAATGCAAACAAAACTATTGCTGATAATAGAGGGAATACAGCATTAAAGCACGCGCAAATGCAAGGCAATGCCGATATTATTTCGTTATTGGAATAAGATTTTTTATTCAATTGTTGATTAAAAAAATGCTCTTTTATAAGGGCATTTTTTATGTGAAATAGTTAACTGATTTTTAATACGTGCTTTACATTTAATAACTATAGATTGTTAAATAAAACACAAATTAATATAATGGCTAAACCATGCCTTCTACAACTTGTCTAATTTTAAAATACTTAAATAATAAAGGTGCAGAAATATTTACTAATACTCTTGACTTCAACCATTCTCTTTAGTTTTTCTAAAGACACTACCATAATGGATGTAAAAGAAAAAATAGTAACAATTAACGATATTCCTGTTTATAATTTTGAATCACTAGAACCACTGTTATATACCGATTCTAACAAAATTCATATTGTCAATTTTTGGGCAATGTGGTGTGCACCGTGTATAAAAGAGTTACCTATTTTAAAGGAATTCGAAATAAACAATCCAAACGTGGAAATCACTTTGGTGAGTTTAGATTTTCCTGAGGATATTGAAACCAGGTTAAAGCCGTTTTTAGAGCGTAAAGGTATTACCTCTAAAGTAGTATTGCTCGATGACCCCGACCAAAATAGCTGGATCAATAAGATAGACCCTAACTGGTCTGGCGCCATACCTTTCACTATTATATTTAATAATGAAAACCGAACTTTTCATGAGCGTGCATTCAATGATATTAAAGATTTGGAAAACGAAGTATATAACACTATTAATAAATAAAAACCATGAAAAAACTTACGTTAATTTTAACGACAACATTGCTAGTAGGTAGTTTTTTATTCACGACCAATTTAAATGCTCAAAATAGACCGGGACCACCTCCAAACGGTGAGCGTAAAGGTCCTCCAGGTGGTGGTCATAGCCCAGAACAGACTAAAACCTTAGAGGAAATAGGCGGTTATAAAATTGGTGAGGTTGCTTCAGATTTCACACTGAAAAATGTTGATGGTAATATGTTTTCATTATCTGATATTACCAATGCGAAAGGTTATATTGTAGTTTTTACTTGTAATGAATGTCCATTTGCAAAAATGTATGAAGACCGTTTAATTGATCTTCATAATACATATGCTCCAATGGGATATTCAGTAGTTGCAATTAACCCTAATGTAAGTGAAGATAACGACAGGGAAAGTTTTGCTGCCATGCAAAAAAGGGCTAAAGAAAAGCAGTTTCCATATGTATATTTAGCAGATGAGTCTCATGAAGTTTTTCCAAAATACGGTGCAGTTAGAACGCCACATGTATTTTTATTGGACAAAGAAAGAAAAGTGCAATATATAGGTACAATTGATGATAACGCGAGGTCTGCAGAAGATGTAAATACAAAATATGTAGAAAATGCAATTCAAGCACTTCAAAAAGGCAAGAGTCCAGAACTTACTTTTACAAAAGCCATTGGTTGTCCCGTAGCTTCAAAATAGGTTATACATCTTTTTATAAAGCACCGGTAAAATATGATTTATCGGTGTTTTTTTGTTTATAAAATCTTGCTAATCTCATTGATTAATTAAGGAGAAATAGTCTTTCTATTATACTAATTGTAAGTGTATTACGTTAGAAAATGAATAATCGTTAACAGGCACCTTAAAATGAAAAACCTACTACTACTTTCGGTAATTTTTTTGCTAGTTTCTTGCTCATCAAGTGATAATGACGAACCCGTAGTTATAGATGATGAAGAAATAACTGAGGAAAATAATGATTCTATAGGGGAAGAAGAAAATGAATTTACTTTTGAACTTCCTGTTTCCACGGTAAACTATAGTGCTATGGATAATTGGGCCTATCACCCCAATAAGACAACCCTTCTTACCAACTATAATTTAGATATTGATGTGATCAATGAAAATCTGGAAGTTGACCAAACCATAGCCATTACCAATAATGCAACTACAGATACTGGCATAGATGTATTTTGGGTGCATCCAACTCAAATTACGGAGAATTCGGCTGTTGAAAATATTCCCATAGAAGATCAACCCGGCACTATAATTTCTTTAACCATATTGGCTCAGGGCGGTTTATTGGCAAAGTACGGCAGAATGTTTGCACCAAGATATAGACAATCAACAGGTTTAACATATCAAGCTAATGTGGAGAAAGAACTACAGGCCAATGTAATTGCCACATCATATAGCGATATAAAAGCTGCTTTTCAAGATTATTTGGCAAACTATAATAATGGAAATAAGATTATTTTGGCTGGGCATTCACAAGGATCTTACTTATTGGGAATGTTATTAAGGGATGTTTTTGATGATGACCCAAGTTTAAGAAGTAGATTGGTAACTGCCGCACTGGGTGGTATGGGCTATGTGTATGCCGCAGAAGGAGAATATGCGGGCGGATGGTGGCAAAATATTCCTTTATGTACCACGGTATCTGAATGTGGTTGTATTAACAATTGGGCCGCTTTTGATGAAGAACAGACTATAATAGATATCAATCCCGGTTTACCGGAATTTAACCCATATTTGATTAACGGAGGATTGGTATACCGGGAATTCAATGCAGAAAGAGATTGGTTTGTACAAGATAATAGTTATTACGATGTTGCTTTCTCATCTTTGGAAAATTACATAACTCCTAAATCGGGTTATGATTTTGGCAACGGGGCAAATTTTTTAGCTTTTGACGGATTATATAATGTAAGACAACGAAGAGAGGGATATCAAAAAGTAGTATTAAGCCTAACCTATGATTTTTCTGATACTGAACAGCGTCCTAATGAATTAGAGGAAGAAAAAAGCCACCCAAATTATGACAATTGGGGCTATCATACTAAAGATTATCACATATACCTTTGGGCATTAATGCAACAAATAGACGAAAAAATAGCAAACTGCTTGTAATTTGTGCTAATCTGAAATTTTCATGCTATAATTATTAAACTATTCCTATCTTATCGCTTTAAACGATAAGAATAATGAAAAGTAAATATAGCTTTATAACTGTACTATTGTTTGTATTTTGCTTCTTGGCTTGTAAGAATACAACCAAGAAAACAAATGATGCTCCTATTGAGAATGATCCAGAAGAAACGGTTTACGCAAGTGAGGTAATTCCGTTCTTTGATGATTGGAAATTAATTTTGGGCGATGGTTCAAATGCGGGAGTAGCCAATAACTTTGAAAACAAAGATTTCTTCTACGTTGCCAATGATGGCAAAGATGATTGGGTAGTTTTTAAAGCACCTAATGGTGGCAATACTCATGGTTCTTCAAATAATACCAGAACCGAACTGGCGCAAATTAAAAAATGGTACCCGAAAACGGCAAATGACAAATTGACGGCAACTCTTAAAGTAATGAACGTGTCATCTACGGGAGATGCCCGTGTGGCAGCAACCCACGCGGTAGTTGTGGGTCAAATTCATAGCGCAGATGCCTTTGAAAACGAGCCATTGAAAATCTTTTACAAAAAATACCCAGGTCATACCAAAGGCTCTGTATTTTGGCATTATGAAATCAATACCGCTGGCGATGATAATTCTAAGAGGTGGGACTACTCTACTGCTGTTTGGGGCAATGATTTCTCGGTAGTTGGTGAAACTGTAGATACCTATCCTGCGGAACCTGAAGATGGCATAGCGCTAGGTGAAGAATTCAGCTATGAAGTTGTTGTAAAAGACGGAATCATGAGCTTAAAGTTTATGAGTGACGGACATGAAACCAAAACGTTTACCAAAAATTTACTGCAATCGGAATACCCAACACAGGCGGATATACCTGAGCAAACCAAGAAATTGTTCTTCCCTATTGGTCAAGATGGTGTAGAACGAAAAGAAGCATACGCTGGTGAAGGCTGCTTTTTTAAATTGGGCGCTTATAATCAAACCAATGGGAAATCTCCAGATGAAAACATGAACTGGTGTTCAGGTGCAGAAACCCATGGTGGCGATATTCAAAAGCAATATGCCGATGGCAATTATGCAGAAGTTTGGTTCAAAACGGCTGGTATAGAAGTTAGCGATGCTGCAGTATCAAACGAAGGATATTTTTCTAAAAACGACGATTACAAATCAAAGTAAAGGTTGCTACCATATCAGCCATTGAAATGTAGACGTCTATTGTTCAAAAAACTGTTTGCTTAAGCTATTTAAATCATTATTAATAAACTAACGTTAATAACTTTACACAATACTAATACAATATTGTTTTCTATTTTTTTGAATTTAGCGAACTTAGTTGCTCACCAAAATAACCGATTATAATTATTCAATGAGCAGTATTTCCGAGATTTTACAAAAAATAAGAAGTAAGAGTCCTTTAGTTCATAACATTACCAATTATGTAGTCATGAACAATACTGCCAATGCTTTATTGGCTGTTGGTGCATCTCCTGTAATGGCACATGCTAAAGAAGAGGTAGAGGATATTGTTGCTATTTCTTCTTCACTGGTTATCAATATGGGAACACTGAGCGACAAATGGGTAGAAAGTATGCTAATGGCTGCAGCACAAGCCAAGGCGACCAATACCCCTTATGTTTTCGACCCGGTTGGCGTTGGTGCATCTGCATACAGAACGGAAGTGGCACAGAAGATCATAGAGACAGCAATACCCAATGTAATTCGTGGAAATGCCTCGGAGATAATGGCCTTGGCTAAATTGACCAATTCCACTAAAGGTGTGGATAGTACTATGGATACCCAAGATGCCATTGAAGGTGCTACCCTACTTGCCAAGCAACTTAATAACACCGTAGTGATCAGTGGTGCTATAGATTACATCATCACTGCAGATACTATTAGTACAATAGAAAATGGAAGCCCGCTTATGGCAAAAATTACCGGTATGGGCTGTACGGCAACCGCTATGGTAGGTGCTTGTTTGGGGGTTGAGGAAAATACACATTTAGCTGCAGTTACTGCAATGGCAATTATGGGCGTTGCAGGTGATATGGCAAATGATAAGAGTGCCGGTCCGGGCAGTTTTCAAATGAATTTTTATGATAGTCTATACGAGCTTTCCCCTGAAGTTTTAGCGGTAAAAGTTAAGACGAATGCCTAAAATAGATTACGCTTTAATGTATGTTACCGATGATAGTATTAGGGACGATAATACCTTTTTTGCTATTCTAGAAGCTGCTTTAAAGGGCGGTGTAACATTGGTACAATTACGTGAGAAGACCTGTGACACGGCTACATTTTACAAACGTGCCGTTCATGCAAAAGAGTTGTGTGTTGTTTATAACATTCCATTGATCATTAATGACCGTATAGACATTGCACTGGCAGTGAATGCAGACGGAGTTCACATTGGACAAACCGATATGCCATTTAACGTTGCCAGACGTTTACTGGGAAAAAGTTTCATTATCGGATTATCGGTAAGTACTTTGGAACAAGCTATAAAGGATAATGCCCAAGCCGCTGATTATATTGGCATCTCCCCTATTTTTTCAACGGATACGAAGACTACAGATCTAGCAAAACCTTTAGGAATTTCGGGCCTTAGATCAATACGAAAAATATATAATAAACCTATGGTCTGTATTGGTGGTATCAACAAAAATAATACAGCGGAGATTATAAGCAACGGTGCCGACGGTATTGCCGTAGTTTCCGCAATTTCAAAAGCAGTTGAACCTCTAACGGCAACAAAAGAATTAAAACAAATAGTATGCAAGACTGGTACACACTAGTAAGACAAGAAACAGATTTTATTCTAGAAGCAATAAAACAACAGCCCTTTATCAAAGAACTGATGAACGGCACGCTGTCATCGGATGTATTTCAATTTTACATCAATCAAGACGCCATGTATTTGGCGGAGTATAAAAAAGTACTTGCTACAGTGGGTGTTAAGTGTCAGGATGAAAACGACACACAGTTTTTTCTGGATTCGGCAACCGGCATTATTCATGTTGAAAATGCGCTACATCAAATTTTCTTGAAAGATAATCGGTTAACACACGAGCCCTCGCCTACTTGTGAATTGTACACTAGTTATTTAACACGTATGGTAGCAAACCATTCTTTAGAAGAAGCATTGGCAGCCGTGCTCCCCTGCTTTACCATTTACAAAGAAATTGGGGATTACATTCAAGAAAACCAAACCAATAAAGCAGATAACCCATATCAAGATTGGATAGATACCTATGGTGGGGAAGAATTTGCAACTTCGGTCAATAATGCGGTAGCCATTACCAATAGGTATGCCGAAAATGCTCCTGAAGAAGTTTTACAAAAAATGAAAACAGCTTTTATAAAAGCATCTAAATTGGAATGGATGTTTTGGGATAGCGCCTATAATAAAGAAACATGGAAGATTTAAATAGAACCTATAATAGTGTGTTAAGTATCGCTGGGAGCGATTCTGGCGGTTGTGCAGGTATACAGGCAGATATTAAAAGTATTAGCGCCTGCGGAGCATTTGCTGCAACGGTAATAACGGCCACCACGGCTCAGAATACGCAAGGTGTAACAGATATACACGCTATACCCATTGCACATTTGGAAAAACAACTAGATGCCGTATTGAGTGATATTTATTTTGGCGCCATTAAAATTGGTATGCTCCATTCTTGCGAGGTAATCAATGTGGTAGCGGCTAAATTGACCGAGTATAAAGCAACTAATATTGTATTGGACCCTGTTATGGTGAGTACATCCGGTCATAAATTAATTGCGGACGATGCTATTGAATGTTTAAAGGATTTCCTACCAAAGGTAAGCTTGATTACGCCCAACATTCCCGAAGCGGAATTATTGATCAATGAAAAAATCAACGAAGGCAACATGAAAGCTATGGCACAAAAAATTGGTGAACAGTTTCAAGTCTCCGTTTTGTTGAAAGGTGGTCATGTGGATAATGATTCTTTTATTATGACCGATGTTTTTTATGTTCATGAGACCAAAACAGTAAAAATCATCACCAACCCAAGGGTAAACACTACTAATATACATGGTACCGGTTGTAGTCTTTCTTCAAGCATTGCAGCTTATTTAAGTTTAGGATTTTCTATGGATGAAGCAATTACAAAAGGGTGTAATTACGTAAACCAAGCTATTGCCGCGGGTAAAGATAAAATCTTGGGTCATGGCAATGGTCCTATTAATCACTTTGGGATATAGACTTAGTGGCATTTGAAAAGGGCGATTTTATTACCAAAGAAATACTAATTCGAAATTAACCATAGGTGCAGTTTGGCTTTAAATGGTTAAAATGATTTAAAATGATTTAAAATGAAAAGGCTGTATTAAAATCAATGATGAAGAAGTTTATTTTGGATTATCAAAAGGTAATGAAATAATTATGTAAAATCTATTCGGCTAAATTCAATAAAGAATTTAATCGAATAGTTCATAACCAATGGAAGAGAAGTTAAAACAACATATTCAAAAACTAGTGCCTCTTACCGATCATGAATTTGTAGAAGTGCTTTCATACTTCTCATTCGAAAATTATGATAAAAAGGATTTTCTTATCCGGCAGGGAGAAAAAGTAAATCACTGTTATTTTATTGTCTCCGGACTCTTAAAATTGGTGTTAGTAGACCAAGATGGTAAAGAACATATTATTTCATTTGCTATGGAAGATTGGTGGGAAAGTGATTTTTCCGCCTATTTCATGCAAACCAAGGCTTCCATGTCATTACAGACAATTGAACCCACCAGTGTATACGCTTTACCCCTTAAAAATTACCATGCCTTGTCATCGGCATTTCCAAAAATGGAGCGTTTCTTTTTAATGAAATCAAATTTAGGTCATATCGCTTCGCAAAATAGGATTGTATCTTTTCTAACATCAGACGCCAAGGGTAGGTATGAACAATTGCTCAAAACACATCCAGCATTATTTCAACGCGTACCAAAAACCTTGTTAGCTTCTTATTTGGGTGTATCACGAGAAACACTTAGCAGATTATCCTCTTAGCCTTTCCTAGTTTTATAATTGTGATGTATGTCACACTTGAACGGTGCTTTAATTCGAATATTTGTAGTGTAAAAATGAACACCAAATATAAAATAGCATGGAACTAAGAATAATTAATCCCTGGGAGTGGCAGAATGAAAGAAGTTATGTTCAAGCGGTTGAAGTCGTAAAGCCCGAAGCTACGTTGTACATCTCCGGTCAAACAGCTATAGACGCTGCCGGTATATCAAGTACTGGCAATATGAGAAACCAACTTACGGACACCATATGCAATTTAGAAAAGATCATTGATGAAGCTGGGTATGCATGCAAGAATATTGTGCGATTAAATATCTACACCACGTCATCAGATGAATTCTTTGCCTCTTTTGATATTTTTCAAAACTGGGTAAAAAAGCATGGGATAAAACAGACCAGTACCGTATTGGAAGTTAAGAGCCTATTTGAAACCTTAAAAGTTGAGTTAGAGGTTACTGTGGTGCGGTAGTTATCGTTATTAAACCAAAAGAAAAGCCTCATTTAATTTTTGATGTATCTGCAACAAAATTGCTTTCGTCATTCTCGTTTTATACTTTTGAAAGACTTTAATAGCAGCTATGGAATACGCAGAAAATATATTGGGAACAATTGGTAATACTCCCCTTGTAAAGATCAATACACTTACGGCAGAATTGCCATGTTTGGTATTGGCTAAATATGAGACGTTTAACCCTGGTAATTCGGTTAAGGATCGTATGGCCTTAAAGATGATCGAAGATGCTGAAGCGGATGGAAGATTGCAACCTGGCGGCACCATTATTGAAGGTACATCTGGCAATACAGGTATGGGCTTGGCATTGGCTGCCATAGTAAAAGGCTACAAATGTATTTTTGTATTGGCGGATAAACAGTCCAAAGAAAAGTGCGACATTTTACGTGCCGTAGGTGCAGAAGTGGTCG
Source organism: Maribacter sp. UBA3344 (assembly GCF_002362375.1). Taxonomy (NCBI): domain Bacteria; kingdom Pseudomonadati; phylum Bacteroidota; class Flavobacteriia; order Flavobacteriales; family Flavobacteriaceae; genus Maribacter; species Maribacter sp. UBA3344. Next base: position 149,965 of record NZ_DERI01000002.1, read on the forward strand.
TGTGCCCTACTGCTGTTGAGCCAGATGATCCACGATCCTATTATTCGGTTTCCAAAAGATTGGCGAAAGAGACGCCTAATAGTTGGTACGTGAATCAATATGACAACCCAAGTAATGCCAAAGCACATTACGAAAGCACCGGACCGGAAATTTGGAAACAGACCGATGGTAAAATCACTCATTTTGTAATTGGTGTGGGTACGGGCGGAACAATTTCTGGTGTGGGCAAGTATTTAAAAGAACAGAATCCCAAGATAAAAGTTTGGGGTATAGATACCTATGGTAGCGTATTCAAAAAATACCACGAAACGGGAATTTTTGATGAGAAAGAAATATACCCTTACGTAACCGAAGGTATTGGCGAAGACATTCTACCCAAAAACGTAGACTTTGATATTATTGACGGATTTACCAAAGTAACCGATAAAGACGGTGCGGTATACACCCAGCGTTTGGCAAAGGAAGAAGGTATGTTCTTGGGCAATTCTGCCGGTTCTGCCATTAAAGGCGTTTTGCAGTTAAAGAAACACTTTACCAAAGATGATGTTGTGGTGGTTTTATTTCATGACCATGGTAGCAGGTATGTTGGCAAAATGTTCAATGATGATTGGATGCGCAAGCAGGGCTATATAGAATAGCCCTACCCTACCATTTTTACATTTGTTCCACGAACTTCAAGAAGACCTCTTTATGGCGTTCTAAGTCCATATTCGGGGAAAGCGATACACGGGCGATATAATCCTTATCGTCCTCTTTGGTGGTACCCTGAGTTGATGTTGCCGGTATGGTCCAATAACACCCTTTCAATTGTCCGTAGCTTACGCAATACTTACTTTCATCGGGTATTTCGGTAATCATTAAATCGATCAACAGGGCGTTCATTTTTCTTTTGTACGCCTCCTTTTCTTCAGGAGTATTCCCTTTTGTAGGTAGGTCCAAAGAAAAGACCGATGGCGTAAAACCTTCCTTTGCCAATGCCTCGGAAACAAAATTGATTTTCGCCGTAGGCAATGTTTTTTCTATAAAGGAAACAAAATCTCGCGTATTGATATAGGCATCATGAATTCGCTGCATCATAGTCGGCATTTGTTTTGCTAAAATTTCATATTGCAAATCCGTAGCTTCATTATCACAAAGGGCTAAGTGCAACTGTATTTTTTCAATCAAAGCTTCCGCTTTTTTATTCGCTATACAATATCCGGCAGTACACTTACCACCACTTGGAAATTTAGAACCACTGGCAAAGGAAATGGTTCTAACAGATGAAAGAACGTCGGAATCACCTAAAAAATGGACATTTGGGCAAAACGTTTGGTCCAAAATAAACACGGGATCAATAGCCTGGCTCCCAGTATCGGTTTTTCGTTTAGCACTTAATACAGCCCTTAGTTTTTGAAGGTCGGGAACTTCAACTCTTGGATTCGTTGGTATTTCCGCAATAATATAAGGTACGGCATCTTCGGCGGCTATTTGTTCCAAAACATGATCAATGCTTTGCACCATATCATTATCACCATCTACCAGTAAATCCACAATTTCTATGGCATCGCTGCAAGCGGCAACGCGCCTTGCTTGATCATTGGTACCACCATAGCAATTTGGTGGAACCACAATTTTAATGGCTTTGTCCTTATGGTTTTCCAAAGCGTCATGCACCAAGCCCATTAAAATCGCATATTGAACGGATAATCCGCTCGATGCTACCAATGGTGTGGTCTGGCTGCCACTCACCTCTCGTATCAAATCCAATACGGCAGTTTTGTGCTCCGTTGTATTCTTTGTTACCGATTTTTCAGCCGGTAGTTGCACCAAAGACCGTAAGGCGTTCAAACAATTATGAGGTGTCATGGCAACGGTTTCCCTACGCCTAAAATGCTGAATATCTGAAATGTAATGTATATTTTCTGCACCGTTGATAAGCAATACACTTCCCAATTCTGCATACATATTAACGTAAAAATCAATATGTGATGATACGCTTATAGCTGAACTATCATGTTGCTGTGAGATGAAAATGGTACTGCCATTGAACGATTCCACATCAGCGGGACTAGCTACTTTTTTCAGCTCAAAAGAAAAACCGTAGATGTTTTTTAGCACATCAATATCAAATGCACTTGGGAGCTCTTTGGTGTATGTGATAAGCGTATTTCTGTGCGCTAAAAGGTTTGTTCTTAAAATGGCTAAAATAGGTGCCGTCTTGGACTGAAAACTGATTACCTGTTCGGCCGGCAACCCGTTGATATTCCCAATGGCCCATTCTAAAACACAGGACAATGGATGACCGAGACGAATGTAGTCATACGCCGTAGGTAAATTGCTCAATGCCGCAGTGCTGGAATTCCCTTCTTTTGCTAGATGGATAAACTGGTCTAAAAACTGGACTTTAGCCAGTTCTTCATTGTAAATATCCAACCGATGCGTGGTTAAGTTCAACCAATCTTGTGGCATATTTGTAATGACCTTTGTAATATATGCTAGCATTTTATTTACTTCCATTCTTAGCAATTTATTTAAAGCTCGAAATTACGTAATTATTAGTAGTGTTTGGTGTTCAGTTGGCAGTATCAGTATGCAGTTACAGTTGGGGTTACGGTTGGTAGTTTTAGCACTACATTTTCGTTGATAACTCTGAATAACTCATTTTGTAAGTACTTGCGTACAATAGTTGAAATATAGAACTTAGCTTTCACTCCCCGAAAACATAAAAATTAAGACCGCTAGAAGGAATTGAAATTCTTCTTAGCTCTTCGTTACCTGCAATAAAATACAACTATGAACAATATCCAAGGATTTGGAATTAAAAACTTCCGAAGCTTCAATGAGGACGGAGTTACTCTTGATAATTTAAAAAAAATCAATGTTATAATTGGTAAAAATAATTGCGGAAAATCTAATGTATTAAGGTTTCTTCAGACTTTGAATTCAAATATACAAGAGTTAAATAAATTCCCAAATGATATTCAAAATCAACATAGAAGAAATGGGCAACAGGCTATTTTACAAATAAAAATTAAAGGAGAAGAATTACCAGTAAATCAAGACCAATTTCATCAAAATAGAAAATTTGATTTTCAAAAATTCATAAGTGAGTACCATAAATTTGATATTTCAATTAACTCTCAATCAATCGAACTACCTAAAATATTTGGCACCTTTAACCAATATCAATTATTACCATTTCAACAAAAATATTCATCAGCTGGAGTATCACAGCTTTTAACTACTATAAAAGAGAGTTGGACAAGTGCTATAATTCAAAAAGTCCGAAATACTTTTAGTGATTTAATTTATATTCCTCATTTAAGAGTAATCAAAGAAGGTCATTCTTTCGGAGATTCAAACTCTTCCATAAATGGTTCAAACATAATTAGCAAAATGTTCGAAATGCAAAACCCATTAATTGGAGATGAAAAATCAAGAGATAAATTTAACCTCATTCAAACTTTTGTTAGAGATTTAATTAATAAAGCTGATTTAGAAATTGAAATCCCACACACAAAAGAAGAAATCGTTTTAACCATAGATGATAATAGATTACCTCTAGAGTCTTTTGGAACTGGTATTCATCAACTTGTTTTATTGTGCAGTACATTAGTAATCCACGAAAATTCCATAGTATGCATTGAAGAACCTGAAATTCATCTTCACCCAGAATTACAAAGAAAATTCATTAATTTTTTAGGTAAAACTAAAAATATATATTTCTTAACTACTCATTCTAATATTTTTTTAGACTCAAGATATAATACGTCAATTTATCACGTTCAAAATGATGGAATTAAATCAACTATTTTTAATGCAAATAGAACAGGAAAAACATTCTCAATATTAAATGATTTAGGTTATCATTCTAGTGATATTCTACAGTCTAACGGAGTTATATGGGTGGAAGGTCCAAGCGATAGAACATTTATCCTAAAGTGGATTAATTTAATTGATTCCACTTTAGTTGAAGGGTTACACTTTTCTATAATGTTCTATGGAGGAAGATTATTATCTCATTTAACATTCGAAAATGAAAAAATAATTTCAGAATTAATACCTCTTTTAAAACTAAATAGAAATGCTTATGTGATAATGGATAGAGATGGCTTTACCAACATAACAAAATTAAATGCAACTAAATCTAGGATTAAAGCAGAATTGGGAGACAGAAACTCTTGGGTAACCAAAGGACGTGAAATTGAAAACTATGTTTCCGAAAGCACATTAAAAAAATGGTTAAAAATTGACAAAATAAAAATTGACTCAAATAAAAAATTAGAAGATTTAATTTCTAAAGTATCTACTAAAAAATATGCGACTGCAAAAAGCAAATTTTCAATTGAAATAGTAAAGCATATTCAAGAAGATGATTTGAATATTTTGGATTTAAACTTTAAAATGAATCAACTGATTAAAAAGATTAAGAGTTGGAATGAATAAGAACTGTGAATAATTCAGAATATGATTAATTGTTTAACAATGCAACTAGCTATACACAAACAGGGTAACGAAACCTACCATCATCCCCTATTCTCCCCCTCAATCCATTTACTCATTAATTTGGAGGTACTCATGTTTTGGTGTTGTAGTAGGAGATATTCTAATGTCATAATTCATGAATAGCTATAACATATTTAAGATTTATAGCAAACCAATATATTAATCAAAGCTCCGTTTAGTAATTATGAAAAAAATCATTCTAGTATTACTTCCAGTTATATTTATTGTTATTTCTTGTTCCTCAGATTCATCAGAAGATGTTATGTCAGAACCGGAATCAGAAAATCCCATGGAAGAAGAACCTATTGAAATTGAAACATATTTTACTTTAAACGTAGATAATAATTATTATTCCGAAAACAGCGAATCTTGGTTAGTTGTAAATGATGCCAATAACGGTGATGTTTTAGACTATATTCAAATAGACAATGGAGCTTCTGTACATTTTGAAAAGCCTATGACTACCGCTATTCATGATAATAATATCAGTTTAATTAATGTTCGGAATTATGAAGGAAATACATATATAAGTATATCAACATATTCTTCTGTAAGTGACGGTTCTTTATGGAATTTAGTATCTAGTACTCCAGTAGATTTTACATCAAGGGGAGAAGTTATAGGTGAACTAAAAATTAATGCTAACAATTTGAATTCTCCAGCTTCCTATACTTTATCAAATAAATATGGATCTACTTTATCAGGCGGTTTTAGTGAAACCACAGTAAATCATGTTACGAATATCGAATTTGAGAACATTCCACTTTATCAAGAGAATCGTTATTTATTTTCTATTTATGATACTAATGGAGATGCAAAATATAAATTTTTGAATGACCTAACCGATGGTACAACTATAAGTTTTAATAGTTCAGAATTACAAAGTTATGACGAAATTGTGCCGTTATACTTACCTGATGGGGGCGAATACTTCTGTAATATTGTAGGTTTTGAAGAAAATCAAGCTTACAATGAAGGAGGCGGCTATCTTTTAAACTTAATGTTACCCTTTGATAATGACAAAATAACCTCAAACAATATCAATTTAGGATATTTAAATACTCTCGATAAATATATAACTACATTAAATTACACAAATGGTAATTTCAATTATCTATATTTAAAATATGGTGATAGACCCGTTGGATTTCAATTAGCAGATATTGACTATTGGAATGTACATGTAACTAATGATGCTATAAATAATTTTCAATACAATGGACCTTCATCTAATAGTTTCAACAGACAAAGTCACCACTTCCAATCTTCTGTAGGAACTAAGGATGTAGACTATGTAGAAGTTAACTGGAATTTAAACCAAGGAAAATATCATTACGGTTATAATTACGAATTACCTGAGGAAATTTTAAATAGATATCCTAATTTAAAAATTAATAATCTTAATTATCAGGGAAGTTCATTCTATTTACATGAATATAGTTATTTAGAATATATTGATGCCAAATATGAAGAACATAACCCAGATTTTCTTTTAGATAAAGAAATAATTAGTGTAAAAAATTAGATTCAAATTTAAATATTACACTTTATTCTTCTCCTCAATCCATTTGCTCATAAACTTGGTAGCGGTCATGGTTTGGTGTTGTAGTAAGCTTCCAATAAAGTTCTGTTTGCGGTGTGTAGTTATATGCTGTTGAAGTTGTGCTATGCTGTTTGAAAGTATGCTTTCTAGACTTGTTTTATTGTATAAGGTATTGACCAAAGTTTTGGCTTGATCTTGTGCGGTTTGCCATGCTTCTTTTTTAGTATATAAGCGAACTGCAGCTTCTACAAAAGCACTGTGGTCGTTTTCTATATATCCGTTCCAATCCAGAATACCATGCATGCCTTCCGCGCCCAAGGTGGTAGTTACACTGGGTGTGCCGTTTTGCATTGCTGAGAGTAATTTTCCTTTTATACCCGCTCCAAAACGTAGCGGAGCCAAACATACTTTGGCGTTTTGCATGATAGCATCTACATTATCCGCTCTACCGTGTACCAGAAACTTCTCTTTCGGGTTGTGCATTTCCAGTAGCTGCTGAGGCAAATAAGCACCGTAAATATGCATAATTGCCTCGGGCAATTGTTTGTGCACCAATGGCCAAATCATAGATTTTAAACATTTTACGGCATCTATATTAGGGGCATGTTTGCCTCCGCCAATGAAAATAAAATCTTGTCGCTGTTCAAATGTTTTCCAACTAGTGTCATTACCTATTTCAATGACCATAAAAGGGAGTAACAACAATAGACTTTTATCTATTTTGAGTACTTCGGTCAATAGTTCCATTTCATAGCTAGAAATGATCAGGGACAGATCGCACCGATATATACTGGCAATTTCACGTTTGGTCTTATCATCAGCTAACCAAGCATCCGTAGTAAATGGAATTTCTTTTTTAAAACACTGCTCCCGTACATGACGTAGGGAATGCAAATCTTCCGTATCTAACACTCTAAGTGCTTGCGGACAGTTTTCCGCCACACGCCACCCAAATTGCTCTTCGGTCAAAAACCGATCGAACAGCACCACATCAGGATTTAATTCTTTTACAAAAACATCAAAAGAACCATCGTTCATCTTGATTTCCGCAGTTTCATATCCAAGCGCTACCATATCCGCAGAATATTCTGATTTTGAAGCCGCAGAAGCAATCGTAATTCGGTACCCTTGGTTTTTAAAAACCTGTAGCAGCTGCATCATACGAACACCGGCCGCAGTAGAAACAGGTTCTGGCCATACCAATGCGATTACGAGAAGTGTTTTGGGATGTTTTTTTAAGTACATTAAGTACAAAGTACGGGAAATGGTTGTTGGTTGGCAAGTTTATTACGTCATTGCGAGGAGCTTTTCGCGACGTGGCTATCTATTCGTTGAATGTTTGGAAGTAGTTTACAGTTTTCAGTATCAGTGTACAGTCTCAGTTTCACTTTCCAGTGTTCTAGTTTACTAAGTTATCAGTATAAAGTATTAAGTACGAAGTCTTAAGTAGTTTGGTTTTACAATGTGTTAAGTAAGAATTGAGAAAATAGAAATTAGAGTATAGATTTTTTGTTCAATGAAATTTAGCAAAGCTAAATTTCCAACAACCAACAACCAACAACCAACAACCAACAACCAACAACCAACAACCAACAACCAACAACCAACAACCAAAAACCAACAAC